>NZ_JACVTT010000001.1:0-305858 GCF_016624665.1 Stenotrophomonas sp. S39
GACCTGGGGCCGGGGGGGGGGGGGGGGGGGGGGGCCGGGGGGGGGGGGGGGGGGGGGGGAGGCCGGCTGCCCTTGGGGGGAGTGGATCTAGTCGGTCGAACCGTAGCCGTGGCAGAATGTGACGAATGTCGCACAATGGGCGCTTCTTTGCGTATCAGCTCATGCGATTGAAGGCGACTAAACTCTGCACTGAAGGGATTCGATATGCCTGCCAAGCAAAGCCACCTGTCCGCGACAGAACTACAAACATTGCGCCTTACCCGCGTGATTTTTCACGTGTGGAACCCGGTCCAAGATCCGGTGCTAACCCTGCTGGACGTTGAGGTGTCTTTAGGCTCGGGTACCTACGGGCCGTTCTTTGAGGAGCGGCTAAAGGCGGCCTCTAGAGGCACTCAATTCAAATTTTCAGGCGAACACCGTCCGACTTCTGAGCTTTGCCAGAGGCTCATTGAGGAGACGGAGAATTTTGTTCCCATTTCCAAGGAGCTGGCGTCGGCCTTTAGCTCGCATCACCGTGGCCGGCAGATGGCGGCGGGCGTGATTATTATTGCCTTGGCGGAAGTCGCCACTGCGGAGGGCACGCTGCCACTTGTGTTTATTCTCAAGCTAGATCACCGGCCGGTGCTGACCTACAGTCTTACGAAAGGGGGGGGTGACGTAAGGGCCCAGATCGATCACGTTCTTGATGCGTTGGTCGAGGATAAGGCTGCGGTCCAGCGCAGCGCGCTTATTGATGTCTCTACTCACTTCCTCTGGGACGTTCTCGCTGCAGAGCGCAACGAGGGGGTGGCACCCGAGTTGCGGCAGTTCTTCAAAGCGTTCTTGAGTGTTGAGCCTCGTGAGGACGCTAGTCTGCTGACTCGTCGGGCCGTCACTACAGTCGGCACCTGGGCCAGAGCCCTTTCCTCCGACGACATCCCGGACGGGGAGGTTGCAGCAGAGTATCGAGGCAGGGCAGTGCAGTACATGCTGGATCACGCTGACTTTGATTCGGATGAGTTCATCAGTACTGTCGTGCGTGACGAGAATCCTGAGAGGAGGGAGAGGGTCAAGAGTAGTCTTCGTGAGCAGTTGCGCGAGAGTGGTATCGAGGGCCAGGTGTTCCAGACTCGACCCAACTCTGTTCCTACGGCCGAGCGTCGGACTAAGATCGTCACCGATGCTGGCGTGCAGATCATCTTTGAAGGGGATCGTGAGACGCACCGCGTCGAGGTTCTGGATGATCCCGAGCACGGTTCGGGTGCTAAGAAGATCATCATCCGCGCACGATCCCTTACAGGAGATGGCTTAGTTTGACTTGGGACATGCCACTGATAGCGATGGTGCGTGAGCTTGCAGAGCGCTGCGAGCGCGATGACGGCGCCACGGACACGCTGACGCTTTCCGGCGACGGCGCAAGCTTGCACTTGCTTCGCCCTGCGGTGGAGGCGCTTCAGGGGCGAGGCCTCCCCATTCAGCTAAGGGCTGGTGGCATGCCTGCTGAGATTGATGACATACAACCTACGGATCGCTGGTCATTGATTGCTCATAAGGGCGGTCTTGTCTCCGTATTCGGTTTCCAGCCGCAGCAGGGCGAGAAGGTGGTGCTGTTTCTTTCGCTTGGTGCGTTTGATTCTTGGGCACGCCGTCAGCTTGATTTGGCGAAGGGGTACGAGTGGCCTGACCGATTGACCATTCTGGTTGCCGGACTGGGCAGCGCGGTCTTTGGGCCGCAGTTGCGCTGCTGTGGTCTGGGTCAAGAGGTGCCGAGGTTTGATCAGAGTACATTGAAGCTGTGCGCGAACGCTGTGTCGGCTCTGGTTCGGCTTCCATTGGAATCTTTGAGCCGCAAAGTGGGGCAGGCCATGCTTTCCGGTGGAGACCTGGCAGGTGATGCCTTTGCATGCTTGAGGCTTTGGGCTGAACGCGATATCGCCCAATTGCTGTCCAATGAAGTAGTCCAGCGTGGTGGCGGCCTTGAAGTTCTGCTCAGGGGCGGGCGGCGAGTTTCCATGCGACTGGAGGTTCCCGCGGACGCCCCCTCTCAAGAGCAACTGCAGCGAGTGCAAGATGCCGCAAGCTGGTGCTTCGCGGAGCACCGGGATGCTCGCCATTCGCTCCTGGTTGATCGCCTTGCTCTTGATGCAGAGGAGGGAGGAGGCTTCATCACGTTTCTGCGTATGTCCTTGAAGTCATCGCTCCAAGATGCCCGCGATCGCTATCGTCTAGTGGTGATTGAGAAAAAGGATGCAGCGATCAAGGAGACCCGCGACATCTTGAAGGAAGTCAGGACTCAGGCGGATGCGTATGCATCTAAGGTCCGTGACCTCACTACTGCCTTCTTGCGTGATCTATTGGCTGCGACTCTCCTGATCGGATTGGGCATGCTAGGTCGTATGAATTCCGATGGATTGGGAAAGCTCTTGGAATCGACGGCTGTCGATGTCTTCTTCAAGTTCCTGGCGGGTTACTTCGTGTTCGCCTGCGTCGTGCAGATATCATCAAATTGGCGAGATCTACATCTGACGACCACTGAATTTCAGCGCTGGTGGCGTATCTCCCGCACGAGCCTTCCTGGGAGCGAAGTTGATCGAATCCTTAGCGACGTCATTACGCCTCGTCGGCGAACGTTCTACATCGCACTGGGTGCTGTGGCGTTTTTCAATCTAATGATTGCTGGAGCGCTTGTGAACTGGAAGGTCATTCTTGACGCCATTCTTGCTTCGCAGGCGTCTGGTTAGGCTATCGAAGAAACTTGATACCTGTCCCGTATCTCACGGAGGATGAATGGCACGGATTCGGAAGATTGAGATTGAGCACTTCAGGTCAATTCAGTCGCTAGTCTGGCACCCCGGGCCTGGCATCAACTGCTTGATTGGTCCCGGGGATAGTGGCAAGTCAACCATCCTGGATGCCGTGGACTGGTGCATGGGGGCGCGCAGGAGTGTGTCCGCTTCAGACACCGACTTCTACGGGCTAGATGTATCTCGGCCCATTGTCATCACGCTTACCCTGGGGGAGCTGTCGGACCGCTTGAAGAGTTTCGAGGTCTACGGTGACTGCCTGCGTGGCTTTGATTCACTTACGGACGAGGTTCATGACGAGCCGGGAGCGCGACTTGAGACGGTCCTATCCCTTCGCCTCACCATCAATTCAGATCTGGAGCCGATGTGGAGTCTGTACTCCGAACGTACGGCGGCCGCCGACCCTCCCAGAATGCTGCAATGGAAGGATCGTGTTGCATTAGCGCCGGTTCGGCTGGGGCAGCATCCCAGCTACCACCTTTCGTGGACACGTGGTTCTGTACTCAATCGACTTAGCGAGGAACGAGCTGAGGTCGGCGCGGCACTGGTACAGGCAGCCAGAGATGCAAGGCATGGATTCGGAGCCCAAGCAGCACCTAAGCTGTCTGAGACGTTGGGCAAGGCCACAGAAGCCGCTAGGGTGCTAGGTATACCCGTTGGAACTGCAGTGACGGCATTGCTCGATGCCCATGCAGTTTCATTTGGTGATGGAATGGTTGCTCTGCATAGTGAAGCAGGTGTGCCCTTGCGGAATCTTGGTACGGGCTCGGCGCGCCTGATGATTGCTGCATTGCATCGGGAGGCTGCCGGTGATACAGGGCCGTTGCTGATTGATGAGGTGGAGCACGGGCTGGAACCCCATCGGATCCACACCTTGCTCGGGAATCTCGGAGCCAAGGCCAGTAGTCCTGTAGCACAAGTTTTTATGACTAGCCATTCCCCGGCCGTTCTCTCCGAGCTCAGCGCGCCTCAGTTGCGCGTGGTAAGGGCTGCTCCAGAGGGACATCAGGTGCTGTCCCCTGGTACCAGTAGCGCAGCTCAGGGGGCCATCCGGAGCTATCCCGCAGCTTTCCTAGCCAAGACAATCCTGATCTGCGAGGGTGCGAGCGAAGTGGGTTTGCTCCTCGGGATTGACCGTGACATGGTCGACCGAGGGGGAGCCTCGCTTAAGTCGCTCGGGATCTGGTGTCTGGAGGCGGGTGGTGGAGATGCTGATCGTGGATTTAGCCGCGCAGAGATATTCCTAAGTCTCGGATTTCGCGTGGCGGTTTTTCAGGACAACGACAAGGCCCCGACAGCTGCGGCTCTACAGAAATTTGTCAAGAGCGGTGGAGAGCTCTTCACCTGGCGAGAGGGGCGTGCATTGGAGGACGAGCTTTTTGCCAGCCTTCCTGCCGCTGCGGTCGGCGCCCTCTTGGACAAAGCTCAGGAGTTGACTGAAGACGGGGTCGTCAATGCTCACATTGCGACGGTCTCCAATGGAAAGCGCACATTGGAAGACGTTCTACAGGAGGGCCGCAGCGGCAGCTACTCCGACACTACGCGAGAGTTGCTTGGTCGCGCATCGAGGATGCGTAAAAACGGATGGTTCAAGTCAGTTGGAAAGATGGAGATGGTCTCGCGCGAGATCGTCTGCCCCAACGCCCAGGAGTCGGACACAGGATTCACCAGCGTTGTGAGGCGTCTCCTGGAGTGGTGCCGTGACTGAGCTTGAGCTGGACATCTTTGCATCAAGGCTGGGCTCAGTTATTGCCCCTGCCGGCTGCGGGAAGACTCAGCTCATAGCTGACAGCCTACGGCAGTACAAGGCGGTCAAGCCAGTTCTTGTGCTGACGCATACCAACGCCGGCCGCGCCGCGCTTGACAGTCGGATGGAGAGGGCGGGCGTGCCACGCAGCGCGTATCGATCCTTTACGATCGATAGCTGGGCGGGCAGGGTCGCTTCAAGGTTCCCGCTGCGGACCGGGGTGTCAGCGAGTGTACTTCGCCATGAAAACAAGGCTCTCGACTATCCGGCCATTCGGCAAGGCGCTTTGCGCGTTCTGCAGTGTGGGGATATCAACGATGTGTTGGCGGCGACCTACCATGGCGTGATTGTGGACGAGTATCAGGACTGCTCCCTCGCTCAGCACGGCATCATTCGGGCACTGTCAGCCCCGCTTCCTGTTTGCGTTCTAGGTGATCCGTTGCAGGCTATTTTTGGATTCCGCGAGCCGACAGTTGATTGGGACCTGCATGTTCGTGCCGATTTCCCCTCGGTCGGTTGCCTGTCTATTCCGTGGCGTTGGCGTCGTGTTGGAGCCGAAGCGCTTGGGGAGTGGCTGCTTGACGTCAGACGGCAGATCTTGGCTGGATCGTCGATCTCGCTTGACGGTGCGCCTAGATCGGTGCGGCACATTCCGCTTAGCGCCATCGAAAAGACAGCGAATCTTCAACGCATGGAAGCAGCGAGAACGCGGGCGCCGAACAAAGATGGCAGTGTCCTGGTCATTGGCAGAAGTGAGACGCCCGAGACTCACCGGAAGCTGGCGAGCGCTACCTTTGGTGCGTCTGTGGTTGAATCGCTTGATCTAAGGGATCTTTCCCAGTTCGCCGCGAGTTTTGAGCCGACAAAGTCTGACTCGCTTCAGGCTTTGCTAGATGTACTGGGCGAAATGATGACCAACCTAGGCGGAGCCGAACTTCGCCGTCGTCTGGAGACACTAAGGGCTGGCAGGGCAAAGAAGCCCGCCAGTCAGCTTGAGGCGGGCTGCATCAACTACCTAGCGGCTCCGTCGTTTGAGGCAGCCTCCGTGCTTGTTGAAGCTCTAGAGGCGAGCCCAGACGTGCGGGTGTACCGATATGAGGCCCTTCGGGTCTTGAAGTCTGCTCTCCAGTTGGCGTGTGGCGGTAGCGTTTCCTTCTATGAGGCTGTTGTCAGGGCCAGAGAGTCCAATCGACACACAGGCCGTCGGGCCGGGAGAGTTGCCGTCGGCAGTACGCTGCTTCTGAAGGGACTGGAGGCCGACATGGCCGTGGTACTTCACGCTGGGGAAATGGATCCGAAGAATCTGTATGTCGCGCTCACGCGGGGGAGTCGCGGAGTGGTTGTTTGCTCGAAAGCCAGCCGTCTGCTGTGAGCTACAGAAGTGAAGCACTTACGTAGCTTTGCATTCTTGGAAAGCATCGCCTTGCCTAGCCTGAACGCGTTCCTCGGGCGGTCAGAGGGTCACTTCTGTACCCTCCGGCTGCAGGTGATCGTTTGCCAGAGACGAATCGCTGGATTATAGGATTGCTTCACCTTTCGGCAGGTGTTGAGTATCTAGGCACGTTGATGCACGTTGGAACTTGGGTGGCTCAAGCGGCCACCGATCTCGCATCGTTTGAGAGCGCATCGTGTAACTTCTTCAATTTTACGTGCTGCCGCCTGTCTGGTGGCAGCAGAGGGCCAAATCGGAATGAGCGGACAATCCTCTCCAGTTGAGCTCTTGGGCATAGCGAGTGGCCTAGCCCCCGAGCTGGTTGACCCCGATGCAGGCGCGCCGCGTTTGCCAGCAGGGGCGCAGCAGCGGCTTCCGCATCCATCTTCCGCGTTTGAGGCGATCCAGGTAAGGCTGCAGGCCTGGGAGGTCGAGTACGAGAGAGCAAAGAGCAGGAACACCATCAAAGCACTGCGTGACGACTGGGCCAGTTTCACGGCGTGGTGTGGTCGAGCACGAACATGGTCGCTGCCGGTTACACCAGGGAGTCTGGTGCGTTTTCTGGGCGATCAGGTCGTGGTCGGCAAAAAGGCTGCGACGCTTCATCGGTACATTAGTAGCATCCGCACGGTACATAAGGCTGCGGGCTTGCGTAGTCCCACTGATTACCCCGACTGGGCGTTGGATTGGCAGGCACTGCTCGACGACCTGACCAGATTCAATCGGGCAGCTCCGGACCAGGCGACTCCTCTTACCAGGGAGCACGTGGCACAGATTCACAACAGTCTTGGCAGCAGTTTGCTCGATCTGCGCGATGCGGCGCTACTCGGCGTAGCCGCCGATACCCTTTGCCGTGAGTCCGAACTGACCCAACTTCGCTTGGAGGATTTCCAGTGCACTACGTCAGGGTGGATTGTGCGCGTGTCCACTGCCAGGGCAGGGCGCTCCGGGGGTCGTATCGTGGTTGATGAGCGTGATGTGAGCGATGAATCCAAAGCGGCGATCGACGCTTGGTGTGACGCCGCAGCGATCACCGAAGGCTTTCTGTTCGTTCCGTTAGGGCGAAGCAGTAGCGTGAATCCAGCTACATTGGACCGCAGCAGACCAATCAGGCCGAAACAAGTTGCTCGGATCATCCGTCATCGCGCATTGAAGGCCGGGGTGCCCGGCGCTGCTTCCATGAGCGGCCACTCCGCGCGGGCCGGCTCAGCAATGGACATGATCGAGAACGGGGCGACTGTCCATGACGTGCAGCTCGCTGGCGGCTGGCGGAGCCAAGAGACGGTCCTGAGGTACGCAGAGGCGGTCCACCGTTCTTGGAGTAAAGATAACGTGACCTCCGACGATGCGGAACTCCGTAAGTCGGTCTCGCGTCGCAAGCCTGGCCGCGGGGGGGACGTCTAGCTCAACCGAAGGCAGGGTGTAATGGAACGGTCCTTGGGCTGAGTTACCCGTTCGGAGCCAGAGGAATAGCCGGCTGTCCCTGACTGGAACGTCCGGTTGGAAACGAACGGTGCGGGCCGGATTGAGTCTTAGCCTGAGCGCGACTTCCCTATCACCTTGCACTTGGCCCACGTTGACTATTGCAGCAACACCAGGCGAGCCCCTAATACGTTCGTGCGCGGGACTGTAACAGATAGATTTGACCGTAACCGGCACGTGTTACGGTTGAATATCGATGTTACGGTCGCTTGTATGAGCGACCTCGACGCCGTTGCTCGCTATCTCCAGGAACTACGGCCCGTCGTGGTCGGTGAGCTCGAACACTGGCCCAGTTCCACGGCGCGGACCCCGTCCCACTTCATAGCCAGCCTGTTCGATCTGGCTGAGATTGATCTGCTGGGCCACCGAGTGCTGCTGGGTAACGTCCCGACGGAGGCGGAGCCGATGACACCCTCTCGACTGATCGGGCAGGGGCATTCGACTGGCTGAAAGGCCGACTTGAGGGTCGTTCTCGTACTCTTGGGGGGTGTCGCGCTACATCCGCTCCAGGCTCATCGAGTCTCGTTTGGATTTCGTTTTGCCTGGCAGCCAGCTGTTCGCTCCGAGCTCTCTGATGAGCCTGCGTGAGCGCGATTCGTCTCCACCGGTGTCCCTGTGCGTTGGGGAGCAGCTAAGCCATCCGGCACAAGCGGTTCTGATCGCCGCATTGCTGCGGCCCGACTTGGAAGGGCGAGGCATCCCTAGGGGCATCCCGTGGGCTCCGCTCGGCCTGGCGCGCGACGCAGGCTATTCGAATATGACCGCCTCGCGGGTCGCCAGTGAACTGGAGGCGGCTAATCAGGTAAGCGTTCAGCGCGAGGGACGAGGGATGAGGGATGAGCCTGCGGTTCCTGAAAACGCGCCAGTCCTCGTGGCAGGTTGCGCTGCCGCGGCTGCGCTCGCCGGCAATGCGCACCACCTGCAACGGCAAAGGTGGGATGGCCATGCTGCCGGCCGATGATGGAGCCAGTCGCCCGCCATGGAGGAGACAAATGCCCGGTCGTGCCCTGTTCGCCTAACCAGTAACGCACAGATCCACATTGGCGACCCAAGGCTCAAGCTGCTCTACCTATACATAAGGCCCTGGGAAGAGTCGAGAAGCCGGCATTGTCCATCCGATTCAGTAATCCGACACAACTGGCAGTGTTAAACCCTCAAACGGATGTTTGAATGACGTGCTATAAGCTGCTTTAGTGGTTTCGTGCCGCTTGAGAATAGGGCTGAGCGAAAGGGGCGAAATGCAAGCACAGGAAGATTGGTATCTAAAGATCAGGGCGCGGGACGTGACCGTCCGCGTGGTGCTGGCTGGGATCGGCCGCGGCACAATGACCAGCTTCCATGTGATGTATGGGCCCAGCCAAGCCGGTCTGGAGATTCTAGTCGAGTCGTATCAGGACGCAATGGTCAAAACCGAATCGCTGCTATCAAAGATGATGGGCGAGGGGTGGTATTGACGAATGAAGCCGACTCCTGGCTAGCGACGGCCTCCGCAGCCAACGCAGATCCGGCCGTTGGGGCCGTCTAAGGCCTCTCTTGCCTCGCTCATCCGCGTAAGATGCTTGCAGCCTCCCATTGCAAACCATTCATGAAGACAGAGGGCTTCCGCCACACCATGCGAGACACGATGGGTGGACATACCTACGTTGTCACCATCACCAGTCCGACCGATGAAGTATTCCGCTACTCGGCGACCGTAGACGGTGTGGACATTGAGGTACGGGAGATGAGTGTCATACGCAACAAGGGCGACGCTATGCAGCTGGCCCTTGCCGCCGTTGAACGGCACATCGCAGACCTGTCTCACAAGATCGCTCGCGATTCGACCACGGTAAGTTGATAGCATCAGCGTTGTTCTGGAGCTCCGGTTCTCGCAACCGGCTGTGGCTACCCGCCGTGAGTGGATCTCTGGCGCGCGTGGGAATCAGGGCCTGCCTCGCCCTGGGCCGCGGCCTTACGCCATGACCTGGCGCAGAAGCAACAAGCCACCGACCGGATTGCCGGCGTGATCAAGCGAGCGGTCCAAGCTTCCCCAGGGGGCCACGAACAGCCGATCCAGCACAGTGTTAGGCTGCATAAGGCAGCTCATGTCCCAAGCCGGGAAGCGCCGGGTTTCGATTACCGATTCCCCAAGCACATGGAGGTTGGTGTGGTCTTCGCTGGCCCTGATGCGTCCAATGGCGCCTTCGATGCCATCGTTTGGTCCCTCCACGTATTGGAGAAAGCGGGTTCCATCGAAGAGCATCGCTCCTGTCACGCCGGCTAGCCGGTTGAAGCGTTGTGCACCGCGCACGATCTGATGGAGGCGGGTGGAATCAATTCCCGCGGCGGCAACGCTTCGGTAGGCGACGGCTCGCAGCATGGATGGGCTCGTTTGAAGTGGATTGAACACGATACTCCCTGGTGGTCCGTCGCGCTTGGCCTATCCAGTCCATCGCCCACCTGACTAAATCGGCTTCACGTGAGGCTCAGCAGTGCAGCACGCTACCTTCTCCCTCGCCGCCTGATGCTAAGCCATACGCCACGGTTGGTAACTTGAATGTGCGAGCGGGACGCGAATCAAAGCTGTGGTGCGGCGGGTGAGACTGGACGGTTTCGCTTGGTCTGGGTCGAGCGCGAGAGCGCGGGTCCGCAGGCGGTTTCCAAAGTGCTGAAAGTCCACGCCCATTGCCACATGTGCGACAGTGATTTCGTTGCAAGCGAGCCCATTGGGCTGACATCGATCTCCGGTGGCGCCGTGCTGAGCTGCAGCCATTGCAGCAACCGCCAGGCGATAGGTCAGAGCCTCTTCGACGATCTCCCTCCAGCATCACGCTGACTGGCGCTTCGATCGACGCGTCAAATGCCGCTGCAAAGGCGATCCCGGCGGCACTGCTTGATCCAAAGGCGCCAAATCTCCTCCAGGCCCAGCATGGCACTCACGTTGCACCCCGGACAAGTGACCCAGACACCCGCGTTATCCGTCTGCAGTCCGCCACCGATGGTGACGGTGGACCTAGCTCGGCACGCTTGGCAGGTCACCAGGATAGCTGCAGATTCAGCCCTCGCCCCGTTGCTTAGCAGTGTGGGATCGACTTGGTGGATTACAAAGACGGTCGAAGATTGCATTGAACGGTCAACGCGAAGAGAGAGCGCTGTAGGAAGCGGAGCGAGCAGTGTGGGGTGTTTCTGACCAGAGATGAACAGGGTGACTGATGAATACGGGCGCATTGCCTGAACTGTTCAATCAACACGATTCCCGGTCTCCAAGCACAGATAGGAGGTCAGAAGTGGGCGGTTTCAACGGCAACAAATGACGCGGCTGGCCTTCACGCCGATATCACGCGATTGTGGCGATCTTCACTTCTAGCGGACAGGGGACTGCTGAGCGCCAATGGCCCGGGCGCTCAGAGGTGCTGCCACCCCGCGGGCCTGCAGGACCCCCGCCATGGACCTCCTTTTGTCTCTTGCTCTTGTGATCTTGGCCGCCGCAGCCGCGTTGGGGTTGATCCAACTCGCAATCGCGCTTTTTAAAGCGCCGTCCTGTCGGCAATGGCTGCGCCGCGGAGGAGCGAAATGATGCGTTCGTTTCGCTACGCCTACCAAAAGGCTCGCACTTGGCACAGCTCCGTGCCGACATCGATTTGGGCCGGATTCCGCTATTCGCTGACGGGCGACACCGGCTATTTCAAGTCGCACGGCGGATGGCGTCTGTCTCGCGTGCACCGAGCGTCTGAATCGGAAGGGGAGTGAGCGCCTCGACGCACCTGGACGCTTCGGCTGAGCTTGGCCAGATCCCCAAAGGATAGGCCCTACGCTGCCCGCTGGTTTGTTTCGCCCAGATGGCGGCCATTCGTGGTGCTGTGAGCCCACCCACCCGTGTGGCCGGAATGGTGGGCAGCGCGTAGGCGTTGCTCTCACCGCTGCCGCTGTCTGATACTGATCCCGCCCGCCGATCGAAGCTCCCACCCCGGCATTGCACGGGGGGGGCAAGCGGAACGAATTGATCAACCCGGACAACAAGAAGCCCGATGATACGCAGTAAGCTTGCTCACAAACGCGTTCTCGCCCAGGGCGGTCCCGTTCTGGTCTGGGTGACCTCGTTTAAAGAAAAGTATGTCTTCACCGCCAGTGGCATCGGGATCCCTGGACAATACGGGGTGGAGCTGCGGCAGGACACGAAAGCAAGTCGGAGAGCGCTGCAAGTGCGCTTTGCGGGATCGAAGTTTCATGAGGTGTTCGTGAGCGATGAATCCGCCTCAGTGATCAGTGTCCATCGGTCTTTGACGTCGGCTGGGCCGCGAGATGGAATCTTTTTTCTCTGCAGCACTTCGGTCGTTGAGGCCGCAGTCCTCGCACACCTCGGGGCGACGCTGCCAACCAGGGCGACTGTCTTGCAACCAGCTTGATTAGGGATGGTCCTACCCATGGCGCACGCTTAAAGGTTCAGGAATACCGCAACGTTGAAGCGCGCCCGCCTGCGTTTTCTACACAGCTGATCCACTCTTGACCGGCCTACACTGGTGCCCAGTTGGAGGTGGCCCTCAATGCCCAAGTGTGCGGTGGTGTTCGTGAGCGCGGCGGTGGAGGGCATCGGTGATGAGCGCTTGGCCGAAGTCATGCGTGCAGGCCGGGAGTTCAATGCCAAGTGCGGCTCGCATGCAGTCGTATGCTTCGACGGCAGCAGGTTTTTAACGTATATGGAAGGCGCAGCGAGTGCGGTGGCTGCCAGCTGCGTTTACACCGAGTCCGTCACCCTGCATACCGAAATCGTCGAGCTGGCGCGGGGATCCATCCAGCAGTTGCGGTTCCCTGCGCATGCATTGCTCTTCCTGCCGATTTCAGAAGCCGAGCTCAAAGCACTGATGAGGTCGAACTGGGTGAATTTTTCCCAACGCTTCGGAGGGAAATTCATCCCAGAAACGGGGATGGAGCGGCTTGCCGCATTGGCCGGCAATCGTCTCGATGACGTCCCGCGGTGATGGGTAACGGATTTCCTCTGTAGGCCGCCCGATTCACGTTGCACAGTGGAAGCAGGGGAGTCATCAACTTGAGGCATTCGACAGGGGCATGCCATGCGGTTGGAATTTACTCACAGCCACATCTACCCAGGGGCCACTGCGTCCCTGACAGGCGAGCAGGCTGAACCGGGCGAGAGATCCACCTGCTTGGTCGAACTCAGTGATGGCGTGGTCCTCTCGACCAGTTGTCTGATTCAAGGGGGTGAGATCATGCTCTCCATGCCGGACTACCTGACCGCCCGTGGGGCAAAGATTCCGGCAAAGGACTGGGTGCTGCGGAAGGATCTGGAAACCGGCGCCTGGAAGGCAAAATCAAAGGTTGCCGTGTAGCACTGGTTGCTCTTCCCAACCCGTCAAGTTGTTGGGTCTGAAGCAATCTTAGGAGCGTGTCATGCCAAACCGTGCGGTGGTTTTTGTGAGTGAGGCCAGCCCCTACCTTGGCCTTGGGCGGCTGGTTGAGTTGATGGCCGATGCGGAACGGTTCAACAGGCAGGCCGGCGTGACCGGGGTGACCTTGTACGACGGGGCCCGGTTCCTGTCCTACATGGAGGGTCCACCGGATGGCCTTCGCGTTGCCTACGCCAGGGCATCCGAAGCGCGCAGCCACCTGAACTTGATCGAGTTGGCACGTGGACGTGTCTCGCAACGCCGGCTGCCGCGGTGGCCGATGCGGCTGTTTGAGGCCAAGGAAGGCCAGCTGTAGAGCATCGCGATGGCAGACTGGGCCAGCTTCGCTCAGCGGGGCGATGCGGACGCAATGAATGCAACGGCGATGGATCTCCTTGTGCGCTTCACGGGAGGGCCGTCTGCCTCCGTCTACGTGCGGCTCCTCTCGAAGCCACTCAGCGAAGGAGGGGCGAAATGAGCATCGCGGCGACTGGTCTGCACCCGGCGGAAGGATGCTGGGGGCTCCTCTCGCGCTCCCGATGACGCGTTGGCAAAGCTGAGCAGATTCCGTCTGCCGAAAGCAGAAGTCGTCCCAACTGGCTTGAACCAGCTGCTGACCGTGTGGAAAATTTGACCCGACCTTGTGGAACGGCAACCCACATGAACATTCTCTTCGTGGACATTGAAACCTCCATCTGTGAGGTGGTTGGAGTTGGACTAAAAGAGCTCGGCTATGACGTCGAATGCTTCGAATCCACCTCAGGAGCCTTGCGCGCAGCGCAAGCGAGGCACGTCGACGTCGTCGTTCTGGATGTGCCCGCCAGCGCTGCCGCCCGACGTAGTGCATACAAGTTGGCAGACGAACTTCGGCGCGATGGCATCGCTTTCTTCTTTACCTCCACGCTTCATCCGAACGATGTGATCAGCCGGCACCGGGATCGGGGTGTTTTGTCCAAGCCCTACGGCGTCAAACAGATCGCTGCCTGGATCGAGGCGCTTGGCAAAGATGGCAGAGGCGAATCGGCCGGCGCGCGCGTGCGTTAGCTGACTGGTAAGATGCCCCCGCCCTCTGGAGTGCATTGGACCGCAGGCTCTACTCTTTACAGTGGGTTCGCAGGAAGCGAACGTCGCTGCTGCACATAAATGCCCGCCACTTGCATGATCAGAAGCACTGTCGTTCAGCGCCGTCACTTTCAAGACGGCGGCCAGATCGTTGTCCTGCACACCGCGTTCAAAGACTGGCGCCTGTATACCTCCTTCGCCATTGGTTTTCCCGGCGCCAGCAATCGGCCGCTTTCTGATCGAGCGGAGCAGGCCAGGCGCGCGCTGTTGGCCGCGGCGAACGAGATCAAAGGCCACAGTTACCAGGAAGCCTTCGTCAGGTCTCCTTTCGCCGCGCTTATTTCCATTCACAGCGCGTTGAGTGCTTCAAGCCACGGCGACGCCGTTTTCTTCCTGTGCGCCGACGAAGCCACGTCGGACGCGGTAGCCAACGCCCTAAAGATCGATTGAGCGTCAGCCGCCATATCCTGCCTGCTTGCCTTGTCAGCTATCTGGTGATGGCCATTCGTGCCGCCAGTGATGGGAGTGGCCTGGCGGCGTCCCTTCGGTTGGATGCCGGCATCCAGGCCCTTTCTGCCTCTTAGCCGCCGAGAGCTCCGAGGCCAATTGGCGTCCCAGCGCCTGACGCTTCCGGATGACACCGTGCGCTCAGATGGAACAAAGCGTGTTAGTGGTGCGCGCGACGTAAGCGCTTTTTTGTCAGTATTTCTTCCTTTTTTCACTCGTCCTTCACGAGACGGGATCGGCTCACGCGGCTACCCCGGTCTAAAGCACTCTTCCGAGAGCACAAAATCTAGAAATGGTGCCGTCATTTCACGCATTCTTCACGCGATCTCCCATCCGCAGTTTGGGGGGACTGTAAGAGTCTTTGGCCTGCCTCCCATTGGCTTCAGTTGCGGCGAGCAGCGCCGCTACTTTGCAGTCGGCCCCGCTGGCTGAGGTCTGGACGGTTTGTTCAAACCCGCAGGATTTACGTCGTCCCAGCGGAGGGCGCAAGGCTGCTTGCGGGCAGCTGATTGCTGGTGGCGCTCGCACCAACTTGCGGGCTCTAAGGAAGTCGTTGAAACAGGTTTTGGTATGCGATGGATGCGACTTTACCGAAAACCAAAAAGAGCATTCGGTACTCCATGGCGCACCATTACGAGCAGGATCAAGCCTGATGAATTGGTTCAGAAATTTAAACATCTCCAAAAAACTGATGCTGGCATTCGCCATAACGACCAGCATGACCTTGGCGTTGGGCATCTTCACTATTGTCCGCGCGTCACATTCGAAGCAGGAGTTGTCCAGGATTGAGTCCGTCTGGGCGCCTGGCAGCTACGCCATCGGAGAGATGCGCGCGCAGTTCGGCGATCTCCGCATCTACGAAACCTCCCAGGTCAGCGAGGCCACTTCCCCTGAGGCCGTCAAGCAATACGAACAGCGGATCGTGGCGGGCAAGGCCAAGATCAACGAGCTGGTGAAGCAATACGAGCGGTCCTTCGCCGATGGCGAAGATGCCGCGTTGTTCAAGCCGGTCAGCGCTGCGTTGAGCGATTACTTTGTCATCCACGATCGGCTTCACGCCGCGCTCCTCGCTGGCGATGCCGAGGCCGCGCAGACGATCTCGGTGACAGAATCCAGGGCAAAGCGCGTGGCGCTGTTCGACGCCATGGAGAAAGTCAGCGAATACAACCTTCGCGGCATGAAGGCGGAACTCGCAACCAACGCAGCAAGTCTCAACAACCTGATGTCGATCACAGGTTTGGTCGTGGCGGTGCTCTGCTTAGTTGCAAGCGTGTTGGGTTGGGCGATCAGCCGTTCGGTCACCCGTCCCATTGGTGAGGCGTTGGCCGCTATCCGCAGCGTGGCCAATGGCGACCTCAACGTGCGAACCGACTACCAGAGCCGCGACGAGGCAGGCCAGATGCTGCTCTCCCTCCGTCAAATGGTTGCCACCTTGGAGCGTTTTTCGAACGACACCAAGGTCATGGTCAAGCTTCACGAGGCCGAAGACATCTCGCACCGGATTCCGGAGGACCTGCCCGGTGTCTACGGCGAGCTGGCCAAGGGCATGAACACAATGGTGTTTGAGCACCTTGAGGCCATCCTGGATGCCATCCAAGTGCTCAACGAGTATGCGGCCGGTGACCTGCGGCGTGATGCGCGACGCCTGCCAGGCTCCCGGGCGGTGCTCCACGAATCAATGGACGCTGCCAAAGCAAGTCTGTTGGCGATCAACACGGAGATCAAGCGGTTGGCAGTGTCGGCTGCCGACGGCGACTTCTCCGCTCGCGGTGACACGTCTGCGTTCCAGCACGACTTTGCAGTGATGGTTTCTGACCTCAACCGTTTGATGGAGACAGCTGACCACAGCCTCAGCGCCGTCTCCACCTTGCTTCAGGCCATTGCCTCTGGCGACTTGACCCACCGCATGGAAGGCGACTTCCGCGGCGTCTTTGCGACGATGAGCCAAGACGCTAACGCGACCGTGGCTCAGCTGACCGATATCGTCTCCCGCATCCAGCAGGCATCCACGGCGATTAATACCGCGTCGACGGAAATCGCGGCTGGCAATGGCGACTTGTCGCGACGCACCGAACAACAAGCGGCCAACTTGGAAGAGACGGCGGCGTCCATGGAGGAGCTTACCTCCACGGTGCGCCAAAACGCCGAGCATGCACGCCAGGCCAGCGAGTTGGCCAGTGGGGCCTCGCGCGTGGCCGGGCAGGGCGGTGGAGTGGTCGGAAAAGTGGTGGAGACGATGGGGGACATCGAAGCCTCGTCACGCCGCATCGGGGACATCATCTCCGTGATCGATGGCATCGCTTTCCAGACCAACATCCTCGCACTCAATGCGGCCGTGGAGGCCGCTCGAGCCGGGGACCAGGGCAGAGGGTTCGCTGTGGTGGCCTCCGAAGTGCGCACGTTGGCGCAGCGCTCTGCCTCTGCAGCCAAGGAGATCAAGGGGCTCATTGAGGACTCTGTGGCCAAGGTCGCTCAAGGATCGGCGCTGGCTGACCAGGCTGGCCAGACGATGTCTGAGATTGTCAGCTCGGTTGAGCGCGTGTCCAACATCATTGGTGAGATATCTGCCGCCTCTCAGGAGCAGGCGTCGGGCATCGAGCAAGTGAACCAGGCTGTTTCTCAGATGGACGAAACGACCCAGCAGAACGCCGCGTTGGTGGAAGAAGCGACCGCCGCTGCCCGTTCCATGGAAGACCAGTCGGTACAGCTGGCAGCAGCTGTCGCGGTCTTCAAGGTGAGTAACGGCGCGCAGGGAAAGACGCCACCAACGGCCAGGGCAGGCACGGCCATGCCGGGTGCCGAGGACGGCTCCCGCCTTTCTCAACCCGCCTACGCAGGCAAGCCAACACCGCCGAAGGCTTTGCCAGCTCGTCCAGCACGGCAGGTATCTGCGGACGCAGCGCACTGGCAGGTGTTCTAACCGCCCGTCCAAGGCGAACGCGTGATGGCTCGCAGAGCACGGTCGCCCGAAGCTGCCGCTGAAGTCACCGTGGGGGAGGCCGCTTGGATGGCGGCCTCATACTCGCAAGCGCGCCGAAAGCTCGGCGCCTTGCGCCGCGAGGCGAGCGGGGGGCAAGGCGGCAATGGCATTGGCCGAGGTTGCGACCGCCCGGTGGCCACTCCGCTTTGGTGAATCATCGGCTCGGGGATGGGGGTATGCCAGCCAATGGTTCCCTCAGGATGCCCAGCCAAGGCTCCACGATCTCCTCGAACGCGA
Organism: Stenotrophomonas sp. S39; assembly: GCF_016624665.1. NCBI lineage: Bacteria > Pseudomonadati > Pseudomonadota > Gammaproteobacteria > Lysobacterales > Lysobacteraceae > Stenotrophomonas > Stenotrophomonas sp. S39. Next base: position 17,615 of record NZ_JACVTT010000001.1, read on the forward strand.
AGACATGGTCCCGGTGCTGGTCCATCCCCTGGAGGTAGTGCCGAATGCTGCGCTCAAACTCGTCTGCGACGTTCGCGTTGCCCGCGTTTGTGCGAAGCAGGAGTACTGTGGCCGCTTCCATCGCCGCGACGCGAATGTGCATGCGGCCCATCGCCTCTTGAAGACGCAACAACGCGTCCCTGACCTCATCGTTCACCGAGCCCTCCAACGAGCAGGCACATCAATGCACAAGAGAATCAATGGCTGCTGCTTGAGCCCGGGATCGTCAGACGAGCACGGTTGGCGGCGATCAAAAGGGCATTGCCAATTCTCTCCGCTTGCGTCGGAGTCATCGTCGAGCCGCACATGGTCGAGTCACCGGCCGCATTGCGAACTTGGTAAAGCCCGAGTGCAACCACTGCTGTTTCGGCGTCAATGCCGACTTCAAACCCGTCCAGTGGGAACCACGTTGCTCCGTCGAATTTCTCCATCGAGCGCCTCATGCACGGAATCGCGTTGTCAGCTAGAGATTACCGCAAAGCGTGGAACTTGGGACGCGCACGCGTCGGTTGCAACTGAAAGCGGCAGCACCGTGCAGCATTCGGCAATCAACCTGAATCGATCTCCAGCCGTTGCTGAATGGATAGGGCACGAGCCGGGTCAATGACGGCGACGCGTTTGCCGTTTCCCAGCTGCACGCCCTGCGGGCAGAGCTCAGCGAACCGGTCGCCGTGAGCGGGAGGCTCGGCACGCCAGGCAGACAGGCTCTCGATGACCAAGACTTCGTCCACTGCAAGGGCGAACAGCTGAACCGCGGACTGAACCAACAGCATTGCTGGACAACCCGTCCCAACTGCCTCGCCCCCGATGATCAAGCCCAAATCAACCACAGGGACGTCTTGCCCTCTGATGGAGACTACAAACTGGCGGTCCCGGGTTCGGGTCAGCGACTCTGGTCCGCGTATTTCCACGGCCGACTCGACATCCACACCGAACAAATCGCAGCCCACACGCACAATCACCAGCTCCAGCAATGGCTCTGGTGAGGCCTGCAGAAATGGATCGAAAGGCAGGGGAACGGTCAAGGTTTCTGTGGGCAGCAAAAGACCAAAGGGCGGTCGCATCATGCCCTTAATGTGTCGCCACCGTTGCAATTCATGCCCTAGGAAATCCGAAGCGTTCAGATTGGCAGGCCAGGGGCCTCACTCTGACAAGACTTGCCCCTCGTCCGAAGACGATGGGTTAGAGATGGCTGTCGCGTCCGTGCCGGCCATTCGCTTCATGAACTCTTCGAACCTCATCCGGCTCACCGCTTGATGGTTTTGGCTGTGCGGGCACACCATCACACCGGCGCCTTCTAAGTCCGTCAGGCCCTCGCCCGGTGCTAGCAGCGAGGTGAGACCACAGCTGCTACAAGTGGCCTCAACAGCATGGAGACGCGCGAGAGCGCCGTCGGAGGTCAGTTCTCCGTTGACAAAGCGAAGCAGAAAAAAGCCGGTATTAGCCACGGGTAGGGTCCTGAAATAGGCCAGAGGCAGTCAGCGGCCTCAGCGATCTCGGAGACTTCCTGAAAGCGATACGCACGCTGCAGGATCCTTCCGCGTGCTTCCATCCGGGACGGCTCGTCGGCTGGAAGACCGAGTATCAAACCGCCTCGGGTCAGAGCGCAAGGAGCTCGGCCAACTCAATGGCGCTGATGGGTCTGGAAAGCGCGAAACCTTGAATTTCGTCACACCCAAGGCCTTGGAGCTTGGCGACCTGATCGCTTGTCTCCGCTCCTTCAGCGACGGTGGAGTAGCCCAAATCATGGGCCAGACCGACGATCGCTTGGACCTTGAGCAACGCGCGTTGGTCTTCGGAAATATCGTCTATCAGCGACTTGTCGAGCTTGAGCGTGTGAATGGGCAACTCGGTCAGGTATCCGAAATTGCTGTAGCCGCTGCCGAAGTCATCCACCGCGAGCCGAATGCCTGACGAGGCCATCCGCTTGAGTTGCTCGCCCGGCAGCGAGTTGACCCGCAGCCATTCTCCCTCGGTGATCTCGACCTCCACGTCCTGGCAATCCAACCCCTGCGCGTGGATTTTGGCCACGAGTTCATCGGCCATTCCTTGCCGTGCGACATCCCGAGCGGAGAGGTTGATGGAAAGGCTCAACGCAAGGCCCGCACGCTTCCATTGCGCCAATTGTGCCAATGCATGGTCGATGACCCACTCGGTGACCCCCTCCATCAGTGCAGTGCGCTCGAAGACGGGGATGAATTCGGCAGGACTAACTGGGCCAAGCTGCGGGTGGTTCCAGCGGATGAGCACTTCCGCAGACACCGGTTGAAGGTTGCTGGATCGAAAGCGCGGCTGGTAAACCAAATGGAACTCGTCCTGCAGCAGCCCGTGCCTGGCGTCGGCCGCCAGACGGTAGCCCCGTCGCAAGCCTTCATCGCGCTGGGCGGAGTACCAGTTGAAGCTCTCGTGGGCCGCGATGGCAGAGTGGAGGCCGATCAGCATCTTACGGATGACGTCATCTGCGTTGTCTCGGCCGAGTTCCGCCTCGCAAATTCCCGCGTGGAAAAGCGGCGACATCGGAACCTCTGCTGCCATCATCGGGCGGGTAAGTCGCACCCGAAGTTCCTCGACCAGGCGCTCGATGGCCTCGCGGCTTGGGAGTTCCACGACGAAAGCAAAGCGGGTCACGCCGACGTGGTAGACCTCTGCCAACCCATCCAGGGCAACTTTCACCCGGACGCCAGCGCGTTTGATGAGGGCTTCCAGGGGAGCCATGCCCAGCACTTGGCCCGCCTCGTTTGCACGCGGAAGATCAAGGACGTCCACGAGCACTGCAAAGCATGTTCGGCCGGGCGACCTTGCTGACCAAGCTTTGAAGTCGATTGAAAACTGGTGCCGGTTGGGGAGGCCGCTGACCGGCTCTCGCCGCCCCGTCAGTGCACGCAGCTCCAGCTGGTCCATCACCGCCATGCCGAGCGTCTCCAGCTGACGCCGCTCGGCTTCCGAAAACTCCCGGGCCTGTTTGTCCATCACGCACAACGCGCCGATGGCGGTCCCGTTCTGCGCGATGAGCGGAGCCCCTGCGTAGAACCTTAAATGCGGGGCGCCGGTGACAAGAGGATTGGATGCGAATCGCGGGTCACGTCGCAGATCAGGCACGACCATGACTTCCGCTGAGCCAATCGTGTGCGCGCAGATCGAATCGCGGATGTTCATCTCGCTCATCGGCAGGCCCTTTCGGGCAATCAGCCGTTGGCGATCAACCTCTACGAGGGACACAAAGGCCACGGGGGCGCGGAAAGTATGCGTCGCCAACTCGGTCAGGCGATCCAAAGAAGCCCCGGTCACGTCGTTCAACGCGTTGAGGCTGCCCAATGTAGACATGCGTTCTTCGGAGCGGGTGGGGGACATGCGATGCAACCGATCAGTAGATGAACAGGTGTATCAACCATACGCCGAGATCCGACGCGCAGCCAAGTGGGAAACTACGAGGGGATTGCCTCCTGCCACAAATGGTCTTGCCTCATTGCGGGGCTGGTCAAGAGTTTCACCATTTCCTTGATCTGAGACGGCGACATTCTGAAGCGTTTATCCGTTTCGCAAAGGTGGATCTGCGTCACGACTGAGTCGGCTACCCGCCATTAGAATTTGGTGTCCTGGGGTGACCGTGAGGGAGGGGATCATGCCCATTCGCGCCATTGCCTATTCCAGTAGTGCAATTGAAGACTTGGCCACTGATCGCTTGGCAAATCTCATCAGCGATGCCGCCGCTTTTAATTTGCAAGCCGGAGTGACTGGAGTCCTGCTCTACGACGGGGAGAGCTTCCTCCAATACCTGGAAGGCCCCGAGGACGGTGTTCGGGTTGCCTATGATCGAGTGTGCCAATCGTCCAGCCACCGAGAAATTGTGGAGCTGTTTCGGGGGCGTGCGGACAAGCGCCATTTCCCATTCTGGACCATGCATTGCGTGACCGTGCGAGACAGTGAGCTCGACGCCGTCGCCCGTGGCGCTTGGTCTGGTGCGTCCGGTTTAACCCGATGGGATGCATCCGACGGTGCCGTGGTGCGGCTCAAGGCCGCCGTTGCCCAGGATCTTCCGTCGACTGATCCGATATCGCTTTGGCGTCAGGGATAGTTGGTTCAGCACCTTTGTGCTGTGGTCGCGCGCACCGACCAAGCAGTGCAGCAACTGCTCGGACCGCGCCCCATGATCCCGCCCAAACGGCCGCGATTTGCACGGCCGTGGGCAAGCGCCACGTCACCGCGTCTCCAACAGCAAGCACCGCCTCAAACAGTTTCACCGGCCTGACCGACTCCTCTCGATGGCGTGTGCGGGACCCTTGCGGCGCCCGGGCAGGGCGCCAGGCGAACATCCAAAGGCTCTCCTGCCAGAGTGGCACCAGAAGGCCACGCTTGGTGTGCAGGACAGGGGACGGAATCGTCAAATCAGGTTTGGCATATCCAAAATGTCTCCGTGGGGCAGAGAGTGGCGCCACTTGGTCAAGCCGTGGTTGGCGCGATCCTCTCTCCGCTGGATGCTCTTGCCCGACCGACGTCTCATTTCTGGTGGCGGGGCAGCGGTGGTGCCCGCTGACAGCCGCTCCCCGAAGCCCATACTCGTCTGAGAGGGGGGACCATGAACACCAAACGCAACGTGCGTGTGAGCGGGTCGGCTGATTACAGGCCTTGGCCAGAATTGAACCATGCTGCCCGGTCGCTACGCCGGATGGCCAGGGAAGAGGCGGGCTTCCGACTTCACCTGATGACCGGGTCCTTGGTGCTGACTGCCATGGCCGTCGAAGCCTTCTGCGCCACCGTGGGGCCGAAAGCGCTTCCCGAAGCTTGGCACCATGGACGAGCCCCAGTCGTACGGAAGCCGTTGGCCCGTCAGCTGGAGCTCATCGGAGCAGGGGTAGGGGTCTTCGTAGACTTCGACCTTGAACCCTGGACGTCGGTGCGCCAGCTGCTGGAGGCTCGCTCAGACCTGCTGGTGCCCAAGCCGGGTTTCGGCGTGGACGAGGTGTTGAGCGTGGACGAGGACGCTGATGCCAGATTCGATGCCCACATGACCGTGCAGGCGCAGCACCGAACGCTTCATGGGATCGCCGATCTAGAACGGGTGGCGGTCGAAGTAAACCGAGGGTTGCTCTACCTATGGGACGCGGCTGGAGGTGACGAACTGGCTCTGAACGTGCTGGAGGCCGCTCAATGGACGGTGACCGAGGTGCCGGGGAGCGGGCAGCCTTGAACCACGCCCGGTTTACCGGGTTGTATCGGGGCGGGGTTTGCGCATTCTGATGCACATGCCAGCATGAATAGGCGACCTTTTATCTGCTTCCTTGAAAATATTGGACGTATTTGTGGCCGCGTGATGTCTCAATCCTCGATCGATACGCGTAGCCCTGCTCTCGGCATCCTCAGCCCGGTTCAGAAAAAAGGGCGGTCACCTGGGCTGCCCATGACACACCGGGCAGCCCATTGCAGAAGAACAGGCCCGCGGAGCAATAGGTCAGAACAATTCGGAGAAGTGCTAGCAGGCAGCGTGTAAAACCGGCATCGGCGTCGCCAATTGGCGGCCTTTCCAGGACAGCAATACTGGCCTTTCGCCGGTAAAACCGATCAATCGCATTTTCCACACACAGCAGCGAGCCGGGGGCGTCGCTGCACGGTGATCATCAAAGACCCCTAGTGGAAAAATTGTGAATGGACTGGGCGTTGGCCGCAGCCTCGTCGGTGGCAACGCACGCGGCGGGAGAGGCGTTCAGCGCCTCAAAATCGATTGCGGAGCCTGCCCTTAAACGATCTTCGGAATATGTGCTGCTGGCCGATCCACCTCAACATGGAGGTTTGTAATCCGATGAATAACGTCCGGCCCAATGCTGGGGCTGATGGTTTCTCCGACTGGGAGTTGCTGTTCCGCCTGGAAATGATGGCCCGAAGCATGCGAGGCTTGTTTGATCACCGGCCCATCGCCCCAGGCGATGATCGCTTCAGTGGAGCATCAGCCGCCCGGGTGAACCCGATGGCCGAGGTGATGGAGCGGCTGGTTCTTTTGGGGGGTGTTGGCGATCCAAGTTCCCTGAAGACCAGCGATGCTCGCCAGGCCCTTCGACGTGCTCTGCTTACAAGCGAGATCGGGCGGGGACTGCTCCTGCCGCCCAACCTCCAAGACAAGCTAGAGCGCGATCTCTGCCTTGCCCTGGCTGAGGCGACTGACTCCATTGCAGACGGGGCCGCAGCAAGCGCAGCCATCAAGGTTCTGGTGGACCCGTGCACGCTCCGGCACCTGGCGGCCTTGGTCGAGAGCAACGAAGGGTCTGGGGTGTCTCCAGCGAGCACCGTGCAAGTCTTCCTGCAGACCTTGGCCGTGGGCCAATCTCAGGAGGAGTCCAACAGCCCCTCGTTCTTCGCTACATCCAACATCGCGGCGACGGACTGAACTCCGAGCTGGCGCATGATGGCCCTCTTGTGGGATTCGACCGTGCGCAGGGACAGGTGAAGCGCCTCAGCGATGTCCGGTGCGGAGCGACCGCCAGCGACGAGCTTTAAGACCAGTTGTTGCTTGGTGGTCAGGGACGGTCGTTGGCGAGCCAAGTCTTCCCGTGTCGCGATCAGCGATGCAGCCACGTAGGTGTATCCCGTTTGGACCGCTGCAATGGCCCGCTCAAGCTCTTGCACGGGGCACCGGCGATGCAGAAATGCCTTGGCTCCTGCCTCCATCGCTTGGGCTGCTACGGCGGCAGTGGCTTCAGCAGGCAAAAAAACGAATGCCGCGTTCGTGCCCTTTGTCAGCATCTCCCGCATCAGGGACACGCAGCTGGTGCCGGCAACGTAAAGATCAGCCAAGACAAGCGCTTCCGCTCCCAGGCTGAGGTCGGCCCTTAACGACTGAGCGGTCGTGGCAACGCTGACGTGCTCAAAATGCTCGCCAACCAAGGATGCAATCCCTTCCGCGACAATGCTGTAGCTGTCGACCACAACCAAACGGCGGTAGGGGAGGGCGGTGGTGCTGGCAGAAGACAAGGAGGGGTCCTTCAAGGTGTTGGGCGCAGGATGTCCGGGCGCGGCTAGAGACTACACCCCCGTCCCCCAACCGAAGCTGTTGGCCGGGAAAGCTAAACCATTTAGCAAGGTGCCGCTGGTGTGCAGGCTGTTCTCGTCGGCAGCAACGGGGCGGTAACTACCCCGAGCCTATGGTTTGCTCACGGCATCGCTCCGATGCCATCTGCGGAGAAGTAGCATGGGAACCAACCAGAATCAGCCGGGCCAGGATCAGCAGAACCAGAAGGGCCAGCAGGGCCAGCATAACCAGCAGGGTCAGCGCACGCCCGGTCAGCGCGATGACGAGAACCAGCGCCAGCAGCAGCAAGATCCCAGCCAGCAGCGTGAGCGCGGTGGTCAGCAGGGCAGCCAGGACGAAGAAGAATAACAATCGCCCCCGATCGCCGTCTCCCGGGCCCGGCTTTTGCCGGGCCCTTTGTTTGGGCAATACCTTTTCGCAGGCTGCCGTGTGTTTTCCTCACCTATGGCCGAAGGGCTCGGGGTGTAAGCTAAGGACACTGGATTAAAACGTGCAGGAGTTGGCCGTGAATCCCTCAACCGCTGGCATGGTCCGCTGGCTTAGTTTTCGTCTTCGCAACGGGCAATCGATTGGCCCCGATCGGCTGCTGCAGGCATGGTCTTGGGCCTGCGAACACCCTCGGTGCGCGGTCCGCCGAGAGTCCATGAACGAAGGGCATTGCGTTTACGCGCTGTACGGTCCCGAATCACTTGCATCGCCGAAATTGGCCGAACAGCGAATGCGTGAGTATTTGCTGGATGCAGGATACATCTTCACCATGGGCAGCCTTGGCAGGCGGGAAGCGGCAGCGCAGTGAGCACGCCGTGAGGCGTCGATGCCTTGACTAGGGAGTGCCGTCCGATGGGTGGGTCGTCGGCTTGCTGGCAAGGTGGCATGAGAGCGCCGCGGCCATGGCGGCCGCGCACAGAGCTGGAGCGTTCAACAGCTGGAACCCAAACCTCGGGAATGCCCAGGCTGCGCTGATCCCTCCGCCCACGAAGGCGAAGAGCACCAACGTCCCCAGGGCAAGCCGCCGCCAAGGCAACGGCGCCCCGCGGGTCGATTGGCCCAGCAGCAGCCCCATGTCCGTGAAAAAGCCTGTCAGGTGCGTGCTGCGAATTGCGGAGCCGCTGTAGTAAGTGGTCATGGCGTTTTGAAGGCCACAAGCCGCCGCTGCCATGCAAGCACCCCGGGTCTCGCCCTGGACGAGCGCCCACGCTGAGGCCATCAGCAGCAGGGACTGGCCAGCAAGAAGGCCCACGTAGTGCCATGACAGATCGCGTCTGCGCAACGTTAAACCAGCGACGTAACCACCGGCCACGAAGCTGGCGACCACTGCACCGAGCTGCAGAGCAAGGCCCCACCGACCATTCCCAACGGCGATCGCACCAAGCGAGGTCGTGCCAGTGAGGTGGCTGAGTGCTTGGTGCTCAAACCCCAGGTAGCCGGCTGCGTTCACCATCCCAGCGCTATACGCTAGAACGGTCGTTCCCACCCAAACACCGCTCGGAACGTGCAGACCCACGCCTTGCTCCTGGCATTGTCACAGTGTCCAGTTTGCCAGCCGGAGCGAGCGTTCGGGGCGTCACGACGCAGAGGGGTGGTCCGACCGGCTTCGCTTTTGGTAGAGAACCACTTGGTTCCGTCCAGCATCCTTGGCTCGGTAGAGGGCTTTGTCTGCCTGCCGGATGGCCAAATCTGCGTCACCCTCGGTATCGGGGAAGTGGCTTACACCGGCGGAAATCGTGACCTGTCCCACCGCAGGGAAGGCATGCTCCTCGATCGCTTTGCGCAGCCGCTCTGCCACAAGCACTGCCCCCCGGGCATCGACCCCGGGCAAAAGCATCAAGAACTCTTCCCCACCGAAGCGGCACAGGACGTCCTGCGGCCGCGCATTGGCGCGCATGCAGTGCGCTAGACCGGCGATCACGTCGTCGCCCACGCTGTGACCGTAGCGATCATTCACGGCCTTGAAATGGTCGACGTCGAACGCGATGACCCCAAAGTGGGCGCCGGAGCGGCTGAACTCGCTCAGCGCACGCTCAAGGCCGCGACGGTTGTAGAGCTGCGTCAGCGGGTCGGTGAGCGCAGCGACGTCCAGCTTTCCAATGCGCTCGCTGAAGGACCTGAAGCTCACCAGCACGGCCCTTTTAAGTTGCGCCGCCTCGAAATACCACGAATTGACCAAGCGGACCTTGGAGATTGCCTCGCTGACGTCCTTGGCCTGTGCGTTCCTGGCCAGCTGCCACAGCGGGGCAGAAATGCTCCTTGAAAAGAACCAGATCAAAACCAGCGAGAGAATGCCCAAGGGGGCGGCGTTGCGCAGCACGGTCGACATAAGCCCGCCCAAAGGGGCCAATGTCGCCTCCAGGGGGCGTTGGGCGACCACGCCCCATCCCACGGCAGGCACCGGTGCAAAGCCGGCCAGCATGTGGACGCCGTGGCTGTTGACGGTGTGGAGAGCGCCGGCGCGCCCCTGGCTTACCGCGCGCACCACCTCGTTGCGGATGGCTGACTCTCCGACGCGGTTAGGTTCGGGGTGATACAGGAGCTTCCCATCCCGACCCACCACGTAAAGGTAGGAGCCGTCCCGATAGAAGTGAGTCCCCAACAGGGTGTGCAGGACGTTCTTTTCTTTCAGGTGAATGGACGCGGTGACATAGCCCGCATAGGCGCCTTTCGCGTCAAACACGGGGTGGGAAATGGTGACCACCAGGTTGCCGGTGGGCGCGATGAACGGGTCGCTGACCAGCGGGGAACGACGCTCCAAGGCCTGTTTGTTCGCCGCGCTGGTGAGGGCTTTGCCCTGAAGCTCGGGCATCGCTGGGGAGGCGGCCTTGACCACGCCTGCAGCGTCCACCACCGCCACGGAGTTGAACGAGTCTGTTTGCTGCTTGAGCCGCTCGGCTTCTTCGTCGGGCGTGGAGGGTTGGTCCAGGTGACGGCCGATGTGTGCGGCGCTGGACGCCAGCTGCTGCTGTGCACTGAGCACGAAGTGCTGAGTGGTTTGCGCGAGCTTGTTGGCGTAGACGCGATTCGCTTCCAGCGTGCTGTCGATCAGCTGCTTACGCTGCACCTGATAACTGGCCCACACGGCGTTGCCGAGCATCACCAACGCAGACAGCGTCGCCAATGCAAGGATCAAACGCTGCAGGTTGAGTTGTCGACTGGATGGAATCACTGGGCGCCCCCCGCGCCGGCGCGTAGATCACCGTTTGTTATCGGCCGGAGTTTTCCGAACTGAAGCTTGATCGTGGGCGGCTGTCCCACGTGATTCCGATGTGCTTGTTTCTGCCAAGAAAGTGCCACGTTGCCCGGACAGTCAATGGTCCTCAGGGCGCGGGTCCAGTGGTCATTTCGAAGGGACCTGAATGGACCGAGTTGCTCGCTGTGCCTGCCGATTTCGGGGAGGTTTGATGTAGCCCAGACGGGAAGCGGCACAAAAACTCTTCAAAGCGTGCGCGGCTGATCGCCTGGTGCGTCGAACAGTGCGGGCAGGCGAGCACGCCTGCACCGTTGAGGTCGGTCAAACCCGCGCCGGGCGAAAGGTCCGATGCACGTCCGCAGCTGGAACATTCAGCTGCCACGCGCGTCAATCGGAGGATACGGCCCTCGTCGGACTGCTCAGCGTCAACCGCTTTCAGCGTGAAAATGCCAGTATTAGGCACGGGGAACCTCTCGAAATCGTACTCGGCGAAGCGGCATATCACCGTTAGAAAATCACCTGACCAGCTCTGGACGTTGGGGCGGTCGGCACAAGGGGGACGATGATGTTGGCTCCCCCGTCGCCATCTTGTGAACAGGTTCGCGCTTAATCCGACGCGTTGGCCACCGGAAAGTGAGGCCGCAATACCGAGCAGAGCAACTCCATTCCTGGGCTGTGGGCCACCGATCGTTGCCCAAACTCGTCCCATCCCGCGTTGATCAATCCAGACACGACCGTTTGGCCGGTGTCCAATCGGGTCATTGCCCAGTAAGGGACGGCGCGCTGAGCGATGGGAGCGTCGAGAAGGGGACTCATCAGTCTGTGCGAGCGGCTTTGCTCAATGCGCCGGATCACGGCTTCCAATCCATCGGAGGGCCCCTCGATGTATTGGAAAAACCGGGTTCCATCAACGAGCATGGCTCCGGTAACGCCCGCCATCCGGTTGAACGTCGCCGACTGGGACACGATGGAGCGCAGCTTTTCATCCGAAAAATCAGGTGCGGTGTAGCTTGAGCACGCAAACGCTCTGAGCATGGAAGGGGTCCTGGTGTGACGGGCATCACTATACGGCGGGTGCGGGTAGCGCGTCCCAGTCATCCGTTCAGGGTTCTCCGGCGCCCTTTCGCGTTCAGGCTCAGTGAGCGGGCCTTGCCGCAAGCTGCGTCTCATCCGGCCATCCGCTTGTGCGAAAGCGCTTGAGTTTGAGGCGGCGATCGCTGGCTGCTTGAGGTCTCTTGACGCTCCCCTTCACCCCGTGGCCTAAATTAAGTGCGCGAGTCGCGGTTGGCTGAGGGCATGAGGCCCGATCGGAGCGGCGGCTCACCCCCTTCGCGCCATTTGCAGGAATTGAAGTGCTTCCCAACCGATCCGTCTTTCCTCGCGCCAAAGGGGCCGCTGCCGAGCGGATCAGGAACCACGACTGGGCGAGCACGCCTTTGGGAGCGTCGGAAAATTGGCCATCCGCGCTCAGGAGCGTGGTGGAACTGATGTTGAATTCGCCAGAGAGCATGTATCTGGTGTGGGGCTCAGAGCTCATCTTTTTGTTCAACGATGCCTACACGCCGATCTTGGGCCCACGTCTGGATCGAGCCATGGGAGCGCCCCTGCGCGAGCTGTGGGCCGACGCGTGGCCGGCGGTGAAAGAGCCGATCGAAAAAGCCTTTAGAGGCGAAGGGTCTCGGTTTGAGAACTTACCCATCGCGATGAACCGCTATGGCCAGCACGAAGACACGTGGTGGACCTTCTCGTTCTCCCCGCTCTATGGCGAGCAGGATGGGGTCGCCGGCGCCTTCTGTGTGACCAAAGAGGTGACCAGCCTGATCACGGCCCAGGAGCGGCTCGCCCGTGAGAACGAGCGACTTATCGCGCTGTTTGAGAAGTCCCCGCTTTTCATCGCCTTTTTGCGTGGTCCTGACCATTGCGTCGAGTTGGTCAACCCCGGCTACAGCAATCTCATAGGACGGCGTGAGGTCACCGGCCGGCCTATCGTTGAGGCCCTGCCCGAGGTGCTGGATCAGGGGTATTTGCGGCTGCTGGATGAGGTCTACCGCACCGGAGAACCTTACATCGGAAGCAAAGTAGCCTACGACAGTGGAATCGCTGAATCCGAAGGGAGTCCACTCCACATCGTCGATGTCGTCTTCCAGCCGGTAAGGGGCGACGACGGCGACGTTTGCGGCATTTTCGTTCAGGGCTTGGACATCACCCCTCAAGTGGCCCTTGAGCGCCACCTGTCGCTCACCGAGGCTCGGCACCGGCAGATCTTGGACAGCGCACGCGATTACGCCATCGTGGCCACGGACCTGGAGGGAAACATCACGCTCTGGAACAGCGGCGCGGCAGAGACGCTGCGGTGGAGCGAGGGGGAGGTGCTGGGAGAACACGCTGACCTTTTTTACCTGGACGAAGATCGCGCATCCCGCCGGTTCGAGCACAATATGAAAGAAGCCCTGCTTAGCGGAGGGCTGAGCGGCGAGCGTTGGTTGCGGTCTCGCAGCGGGAAGAAAATTTGGGCGCACGGCGCCATGACCGTGTTGCGCGGAGAAGAAAACCAAGCGGTGGGTTACGTGGTCGTCTTTCGGGATCGTACTGCGGAGCGCGACGCGTCCGAAGCCTTGGCGCAAAGCGAGCGGCGCCTTGGGGCACTGGTGGCCGCGGCCACCCAGTCGCTTTACTCAGTCTCCCCCGATTGGCAGCACGTGGAGCAGATTTATCGCCAAGGGGACATGGCCGAGCTCAAGGCCACTGGGGGCAACTGGCGTGAACAGCTGATCCATCCCGAGGACAGGCCGGAGGTGGAATTGGCCATTGCTCATGCCCGGGAGTTGGCTTCGCCGTTGGAGGTAGAACACCGCGCCTTGCTGCCAGACGGCGCCGTGCGTTGGATCCAGTTGCGGGCGGTCCCGTTGATGGACAGCGAAGGGAACGTCAGCGAGTGGTTCGGTGCAGCCTCCGACATCACCGATCGCCGCGTGGCTCAAGAGCGTTTGCAGCAGCTGACCGCAACGCTTGAAGAGCGGGTGCAGGCCCGCACTGAAGAAATGATGGCGATGGAGGAGCGGCTGAGACAGGGCCAGAAGATGGAGTCCCTTGGCCAACTTACCGGCGGCATTGCCCACGACTTCAACAACATGCTCACAGCGGTTTCCATGGGTTTGGAGCTGTTGGAGATGCGCGTCGGCCAAGGCCGTCTGGAGGACCTGGGTCGCTACGTGGAGATGGCTCGAACGGGGGCCGACCGGGCTGCAGCGCTAACCCAACGACTTTTGGCATTCTCTCGCCGGCAGACGTTGGCACCGTCGGCCATCCACGTGTCGGCCATGGTGAACGGGATGCTCGACATCCTGTCCCGCTCTATCGGGCCCTCCATTGAGATCGAGACGCGGTTGGAGGCAGTGGAGGACATCGTGCGGGTGGATGCGCCGCAGCTGGAAAACGCCCTTCTCAACCTGTGCATCAACGCGCGAGATGCCATGCCGGATGGAGGACGCATCTCGATTGAGACCGAACTCTCACACGTCGATGACGGGCTGGCGGAGCGTTTGGCGCTGACGCCGGGCGCGTATGTTCGCTTGTCGGTCCGGGACACGGGGACCGGCATGGACGCGAGCGTTGTTGAAAAGGTGTTTGAGCCGTTCTTCACCACCAAGCCGATCGGGCAGGGCACGGGCTTGGGCTTGTCGATGATCTACGGGTTCACGCGCCAATCCGGCGGTCAGGTGGCCGTTGACTCCATCCCTGGGGTCGGGACCACGATGCACCTTTATTTACCGCAAAGCACGGCGGATGCCGATGACCGTATCCAGGAAGCGCCCGAGCTTCCCCTTGCCACGTCGCCTGGTCGCTCGGTCCTTTTGGTAGAAGACGAGACCGCCATACGCACGCTGGTGAAAGAGGTGCTGAGCAGTTTGGGCCACCGCGTGACGGAAGCTGCAAACGGCAGCGACGCGCTCGCTGTGCTTGCCAGCGAAAAGCACTTTGATCTGCTGATCACGGACGTGGGCCTGACGGGCTCGCTCAATGGGCGGCAGGTGGCGGACGCAGGCCGGCAGCGGCGTCCGACCCTGCCGGTATTGTTCATCACCGGCTATGCAGCGAGCGTTGCGGTGGGGGCCGGCCAGCTCGAGTCTGGCATGGAGATACTCACCAAGCCGTTCGCCGCCGGGGAGTTGGAGAGAAGAGTGACCGAGTTGTTGCTGGAAGCCGTCAAAGCGTCGAACGAACCGTTCCCAGCAACTCCCGCAGCGTGAACGGCTTCTTGAGCAGCATGACGTCGTTTTGGAGGAAGTGCGGGTCTGCGCCCGACGCGCCCGCGTAACCGGTGACCAGCAGGACCCTCAAAGAAGGGTGGCGTGCCATGGCGTGCTCGGCGAGATCGCGCCCGTTCATCCCTGGCAGGCCCACGTCCGAGATGAGCAGATCGAAGGCGGGCTGCTGCGCCAGGCGCTCCACAGCCGATTCGGCGTCACTCACCGCGGTGATGTCATATCCGCTTTCTTTGAGAACGTCCTGCGTCAATTCGCGGATCGCGACGTCGTCCTCCACAAGAAGGATGCGAGGGGTAGGGGAGGCAGTCACGGCAAACCCGGTTGATCAAAAATTCGAGGGATCATGCAGGACTGGGAGTAAAGCGCTGGTGCATCCGTGTGATGACGGCAATCACTGGCAGGCGAGCGCGCCGTCTCGCCTTGACGCGGTCTTGGCGCGAGCGCTGGATACTCCATCCCCACCCCTTCCCGGCTGGACACTTCCACTATGGCCCGATCCGCCCCCGAATTGCCGGCAGCGTCCCCCCACGCCCTTCGCGTGGAAATCATGCCGCTGGAGTGCGGTGACACCGCGGTGATCGTCGAATTTGAATCCGAACCACCCCCGTCGTGGCGAGCTCTTCTGACGAAGAAGTTGGCAGACGTGGAAGGGCTTGAGCTGGCTTCCGCCCAGTTTGAAGGGCGGATTCTCTACGTGCTGGGTGCGGAGGGGGGAAGGGGAGGAAGCGTCCACAGGGTGAGTCAATTGTTGCGGTCTCTTCCCGGACATCCTGGGGGCTCAAACCTGCTGGATGAGCCTATGGGCCGGGGCGTCCCGGGGCCGGAGCAGGCGCTCGCGACGCACGCCTGAGCGCATTGTTCAAAAGACGAGTTAAACGCCCGGCCGGACGAGAGGCCGAGGTCGGTTCGATGGCGCTAGCATCGCAGATTGATCACGCAAGGCAGCTATGTACGTTGAGGTATACCACCGGGTGGGATTTTGGGCTCGGATCACAGGGGCGGAAGGTTGGCGCTGGCGGCTGGTGGCGCCACGTGGGCATGTTTTGATGGCTCCCCGGGAGACGTTCGCCAGTCGGCAGGCGTGCTTGGCGGCCTTGGCGCTGCTGCAGATCGGGCTCAGTTCAACGGTGGAGTCGGCCGGAGATGCCCCGAACGCGCTGGGCGCGGCCCCCTCACCATGTCCCGCCCTTTCAGCGCCATGACGGCCGCCCCAGGTTGTGCAAGTCATGGTCACACCGCCGGCATCCAATGCGGACCAGGTCTGAGCCATCGGGGGCATTCGCTTGAGTGCGACTTCCTGGGGCGCAGGATGAGCAGGGGCGGGATAGAAGGGATCAGTTGAGGCTGGAGGCGTTCGCGTGCACACTGCTTTTGAGCAGTCAGGGTTCGAGGGCCATGGGCACTTCCAAGCCGGCCAAAGATTTGAGACGGGTCACCTTGTCGGTGGGAGAGCATGTTTACACCTCCGAGATTTGGCGGATCAGTGAAAGCCGCTGGGTCCTCCTTGCTGTCGAGGTGCACGGCGTGGGTGGGCGCTCGGGTTTGGGAATCAAAGCGCCGTCGTGCCTCCAAGTGTTGGAAGCGGGGGAGCGGATAGCGTCTGAAATTCTCAACAACCCCTCTGACTGATCGGGCGCTGGAGGGTTAAATCGACTGTATGGGTCCCAAGGACGGCAGATGAGCATTTTGAACGTGTTGCTGAGTGCCGACCACTTGGCTGTGACCGTCGATACCCTGGCGCAAGACGCGCAAACCGGGGCGCACTCGGAGGGCGCCAAGTTGCTTCTGCTGCCTCAGCACAACGCCCTCTTGGCCACGCGTGGGTCGGCCCAGTTTTTCTTAAGAATCTACGAGCTCTGTCTCCAGGCCAGTTTCCGAGCGGACTTCACGATAGAGCGGCTGTCCGGCGAGCTCGGCGGCGTGATTGATCGCCTCTGGCCCAACTACGTGAGCGCGGCTGCAGCCGCTGGCATACCCATCAGCGCTATGCACACCGAGTTGGTTTTGGGCGGCTGGTCGGCGCACGCCCAGCGCATGGTCGCCACCGCTTATGCCAAGTCCGAAGATGGTCGTCCCGCCGTGGTCCAAGCGCTGGTGGGAGGCTTGGCGTCGCCAGGCGAGCCCTTGCGGAATCAGCCGGCGGGCATGGGACGGGCAGAGTTGATGGCAGCAGGACGCTTGCAAGCCGCTTACCTCAACGGCGACCGCGAGCAGCCATTGGCGGGCGGTCACCTGCTGGCGGCAATTCTCTCAAAGGGCCAAGCAACCGTTCTGGACCTGGGAAGTCTCTAGGGGTCAGGGCAAAGCGTCGATTTGCTCGGCCACGAACCTCAGTCCATGACGCAAACCAAGCAGAAAGTCTGCATTGGAACCTGGCTGCGGAGGCACATGGTTGTCGACGATCATGGGCATTAGGTGGGCCCATGCCAAGCGCACCGCGGTGGGATTGGCAGAACTGGCCACCAACGCCCTTACCGCGTACTCCAAGGCGTTGGTTTTGCCCTCAGCGTTGGACAGGCGCCTCTCGCACTCGCTCAGGCGGAGCTCCAACTTGACCAACGCATCCGTCTCAGCCTCGTGCATCCCCCTCCTCCGTTGGCTGGCCACCGAAGCGCGGCCTGGCAGCAGTGTGGCCCCAAGCTCGAGCGTAGGAACCGGTGAGCGTTCAGCTGGGCTGCACAGTCAATCGTTCCCTCAGGCGAGCACACAGCGGTCCACTCTTCAATCAAGGCTCGCCCTGAACGGGTGGCGAGGTTGGGTGGCAGAGCTCTTCCAGCCTCGCACGTGCCACCGCCTGGCGGTTGTCACAGAGCGGGCAAGTGAGCACGGCGGCACCGTCCAAGTCCAGAAGGCCGTGCCCTGGCACCAACCGCAGTTGTCGGCCGCACTCCAGGCAAGCGCAGCTGACCCGCGTGACCTGCAAGAGCAAGCCGTCTGCCCGCAATACTCCTTCAACCTGATCGATGAAAAAACGTCCAATGTTGGGCATGAAAATGAACAAAAAGCTGAACCGAGCGGAATGCCCATGATGCACCGCGCCATCCCCAATGGAATCAAAGAGGACGTTTGAATTCTGAAGAATTCAGCTAAGGCCTCGACGGCGTTGGCCGCTCGCTCGATACACGAGCGCAGTCGGATCCCATTATCGCCGGAGCAGAATTATCACCATAAGGCGTGCAGTGCGCTGGTAGCCCGGGCATAGGGCCTCACGGCACTCTCGAAACGCGCTGAGCCAGTACGTTCACCAGCAAAAAGCCAGACCAGCGGCTAGTCGGTTGCGACCACTACTGAGCGTGTGTGTCGCTCGTTGGCCTAACGAGGCCAGTTGCTAGGGGTGCCGATCACGACGATGCCCTGAACTGCCGGGGCGTCACCTAGGGCGAGGGGGAGTCACCCCGTTGGTTCGGCGGCGCCAACTGGGGTCAGCGCCATGGCGGAGAGTTTCACGATTGTCGCGTCCATCGGACGCATGGACATCTTGCTAGGGCGAAGGTCAAGCGCCAGTGAACGCGCTTGGGTCGAACCGCGCGAGAGGGCTAGCCAACCTGGATGGCGGCCAGAGCGTCTTTGGTTGAGAGAGGGCGGCCGTAATGCCATCCCTGGCCGATGGCCTCTGGCGCGATTCGGTAGAGCAGCAGGTCTTGCTCTTCTGTTTCGACGCCTTCTGCGATGACATCCAGCCCAAGCTCACGCGCGATGCGATACATCCCTGGCAACACGGGCCGCAGGGGGGAGTCCTCGTTGACAGCGGCCACGAACATGCGATCGATCTTGATTCCTCGAAACGGCGATTGGGCGAGGTGAGAGAAATTCGCGCTGCCCGTCCCGAAGTCGTCGATCAAGAACCGGTATCCCAGAACAGAGAGGGCCTGCATGTTGCTCTTGGCGGCGGCAGACACGAGTTCTTCCCGCTCGGTGATCTCGATGCGAATTTGTTCGGGCAGCACGCCAAAATCGTTGGCAACGCTGCTGATGTAGCGAACGATGCACTCTTGGGCCATGTCCACGGGCTCGGCATTGATGCTCACGTAGAGGTTCCTGTGCTCCCGCAGAGCGGGCGCGAGGTCATTCATGGCGCGGGCCAAGACGTATCGAAAAAGATCAGGACTCAGGCCGAGACGGTGGGCGATGGGCACGAAGATGGCCGGCGGGATTTCATCGTCTCCCGGCGGGCGCCAGCGGCTGAGCGCTTCAAATCCCACGAGCTCCCGCGTGCCAATTCGACGCAGAGGCTGGTAGGCCAGTTCAATCTCGCTCCTCTTAAGCGCAAGCACCAGCCGTTGCTGGATGGTTTGCCGAGCCGTGATTTGGTGTTTGATCAGCAGGAACGCGAGCAACAACCCGACCGAGGCACCCACTGCCAGGATGGTGGTGAGCAACGCCGAGGGCAGTTCGGACACCACGTGCCTAGGGCTGGTGACGAACGCGCAGACGTCAGCCACCCGGCTGCAATGCTGAGCCTGGACGAGAGAGGGGGTGCCCACGCGGCTGGTCGGAGACAAGGTGCGGAACGTAAACGATCGGTCCTTCGTTTCGATGCTGATGGAGTTGCTGCGCGCAGGGTCCAAGCTCTCGAAGGCAGACGGAGAGGACACGGTGAACGTGTCGCCTTGGGCGATCAGATTGGACCCGGTGTAGGGGGAGCCAACGAGATCCGATGCGTGCCAAAGCCGGACAGCGCCGCTGGAGAAGCGTGGGGCGGGGAGGGTGTAGGGCCGCGAGCGCCCCCAAAGGGCGCTGCAGACAAGGCGTCCGTCTTGGATGCGACCGATGTCGCTCATGTAGCTGGAGCGAAACGCAATCTCTTTCAGCGAGTCAATGTCGGTGGCCGAGCAAGGCGGCTGTCCAATGCGAGAGGCTTGTTCGGCCGCGACGCGCCTTGCAAGGGATATGGACTCCGAGCGCGCCACCGCGGCTTCCGCCACTGCCTCCGCCCCTTCCTTGTCACGCACGTAGAGGATGGCTTGGGCGACGGCGAGCATCGCCAGAAGGCACACCGCCGTGGCTCCTACGACGGTCAGGACGTAGCGAAGCCGATCTTTTCGAACGCTCAAAGCAACCCCCGATCTGAAACGCGCCATCGCTTCGCTGGGCTTTTCGCCTCATTCACCTAGTAAGAGGCATATCGGCAAGCCGCCCATGAACTTCAGTCCTAACCCCACCGGCATGCAAGCCCTGATCGAACAACCATACACCTGCGCCTGAACTGTACAGCTGACGGACGCGAGCCAAGGGTCCGTCAGCGGTGACATCTGCGCCGCTTTTGATCACAGATGATCACTGTTACATGCCCACCTGGTGCGGACGCTTGGTGTTGGCCAAGCATGCGAAGCAGGGCGTGCTCTCCCCGCCGGGCCACGCCATACCCCGCTGCTGTGGCGCAAGAGGCAGGCGGACGCGAAGTGGTCAGCGGAGCCTACTTTGCTGCAGCGGGAGCGCTGGGCTGTTCTTTGATCAGCCAAGCGAGAAAAGCCAACCGGTTCGGCAGAATTTCAGGTCGAACTCCCAAGCGCAAATTGCATTCGAATTCGTCGAAGTAAGCCATTCCAGCGGAGAACTCCGCATTGTTCGGTCGCATCGATTTAGCCCTGGCAAGCGGCTCATCGACAGCCCCGCTGCAACATGCCTCCAACATCTCCATCAGCTGCGACTTACCAAGCTTGGTGAGTCCAAACTGGGCGGGCTTGCCTGGCTGGAACCAAACCAGGTCTTGGTCGCTCAAAGCGGCCAGCCGCGTCTGCGAGGGACGGAAACCTTGGGCTGCCATGCACAGGTCGGCGAAGTGTTCCAGATGAGCGGTCATAGCAGTCATTGTCTTCGCTCATACGAGGCCATGCGCCACTGTGATGCCCTCGGACCGAGGGCGCAAGCCTCGCCACGTTCAGCGTTGGCTGAGGCCTGAAAGCCAGTAAAGGCGATAGCGGCTTCCCGACAGCTCGAGCACTCCCTAGCTAGCGCGCCGGCCAGCGAGCACCGGGCGGGGTGGGGATGCCCATGGATCGATGACCACCATACTCAGACCGGCAGGTCGCCCAGGGTTCATGAGGGGGCTGCTACGGTTCGCCACCTTCGTATGCGTCCCAGCTGATCGAACCTATGGCCTCGCCTGAAGAACTGCGGCCTCCCTTCTCCATGAATTCCAATGATCAGCAGCGTTGTTCTTAAGAAGTACCCCTTGAGCGATGGTGCGAGCGTTTGTGTCTGGCGTACCACGTTCAAGGGCAAGGTCTTCTACACCGCGTGGGGGGTAGGAACCCCTGCAATGGAGCATGTCTCTGAGCGGACGGCGGTGGCTAAGCGTGCGCTTCAGGATCAGGCTGGCCAAGCGGGCATGCAGCACCAGCACGACGTGTTTGTGAGAACCCCCTACGCCGCAGGAATCAGCATCCACTCCACGCTCACGGAGGCCTACCACCACGAGGCCGTGTTTTTCCTCTGCGCTGATCCAGCGGTTGAGCAAGAGCTCATTGCATTTTTGAACGTTGTGGCGTCGTAACGCATCGCGTTGGACCCCACTGGCTTGCAGATCGCTAGGGACGTCTTGGTTTAGGGATCACATCGTGCCCACCGGGCGCGGATCTAGCGGCGGACCCAACGCAGGCACCGGGCGGTCGCGGCTCAGTCTGTCCACCGGGAGCAGTCTGTAAGGTCACGCCCGGCCCTATATGCAGACTTGACAGCGCTACCAGGCGCTTTCGTATGATCGCCAAAGTCATTTTCCTTGGGGGGACGAATGTACTTTGAGGTCTACCGCACAAGCGGGTGGATGGGCTGGGTGCCGTTGGGGAAAAAGTGGCGTTGGCGCCTGAAGTCGATCGATGGCACGACCCTGATGCAATCCCGTGAAACGTTCGACGACCGATCGGGATGCTTGGGCATGATCACCTTGCTTCAGTCGAACAGGTGTCATGTCACAGAGGCTGAAGCGGGGCGCGTGCTGCGCCGCGAGGGGGCAGAATGGTTCGACGATGGGGACGTCGGGCGCTTGATTCCCAATAGCCGCTAGCTTTGCATATCTCTTCTGCTTAGCCCGATGGTCAGTAACACGATCGGTGGCCTCACCGTCCCTCAGGCCGAACGACCTACGTTCACCCGGGCCAAGAGAAGTACCGGATTGAGGTAGAGTTATTTGGAGCCCCGAACGAGCAAAGCGCCCCCGGGCTAAACAGGGCTTTTGAACGAATCACATAACGCTTGAGAGCGCTCGCCTAGCGAAGAATGCTGTTCGACCGGCCGCAGGGATAGCGAACAACAAAGTTCCAGGCCTTTGGGATGATTCACCAATTCATGGCCTTGAGTACTTCTGCGTATTTCCGACTACGCAATCAGGATCCCGATCCCGTGCAAGGTGATGACCGCACTCCTCGAGCAAGACAGCGAAAGCCCAGGCTGCTAGTGATGACCTTTCAGCCGTCAGTTTTAACCTGACCTCTTCCCAGCACATCTTGAACGACGCTGCGGCCAGGCGCCAGATCATGGCGGGAGAGTGGCTCAGCGCCGCTGGAGCCACGGCCAGGATCAACAGCTACCTTTCATTCAAGGGCCGCAGCGCCAGTCAACTGGAACGAACCGGACAACTATTGGGCGTGTACGTGTCCCAGCCTACGTCCTGTTACCGCTATCCGACGTGGCAGTTCCGCCCAGACGGCCAGCTTGTCGATCGTTTGGCTGCGATAATGAGTGTGCTGCATGATTTCTGTCCTTTCCGCGCGCGCCGAGGCGGTGGTGTAGCCCCAGCGGCGCCCCTGGAGTCGTTTGATCAGGAGTGCTCATGTCGTCAAAGGCAGCTGTCGCTGGTCTGATGATTTAGTTATGTACTATGTATCACACACTACAGATAACAGTTTCCGATTCCGATAACTTTCCCTTATCAGGCGACGTGTGCAAATAGCGGCATTTTCGAACGTGGAGAGAGCTATGGCGAAGGGCATTAGCGAGCAGGACGTCCACAATGCGGCGGACGACATCGTCGGCTTGGGCGAGCGCCCGACGGTTGAGCGGATCAGAGCACACTTGGGAACCGGATCGCCGAATACCGTCACCCGCTGGCTTGAGACGTGGTGGCAGACAATTGGTTTGCGCCTGCGTCAACGCGCCATCGAAGCGACTGTGCCTGGGGTGCCCGAGCGAGTGGCCAATCTGAGTCAGCGCCTTTGGCAGGCAGCAATGCAGGACGCAGGGGAGCTGGCCCGGGGCCAGCTGGACGCGGCCCAACGCGGCTTGGAGGATCGCGAGCGACTGCTCAAGGACGATCGAGCGACCATGGCGCGGGAGATTGAGTCGAGCCAGAAACGCGAGCATGAGGCTCAGTCCGCAGCCGCGGCAGCCGTCGCGGCCGGCGAGCTACTATCCGCACAGGTCGCTCAACTCAGTACTCAGATACAGGACCTACTGCGTCAGCGCGATGGCGCGTACGCACGCGCTGAGCGCCTGGAGCAAGAGCTGCAGTCCACGCGCCGGAGCTTGGTCGAGGTCAATGCAGCTCATGAAGAGGAGAGGAGGGCGCTGCAAACGCACGTGAGAGCAGTGGAAGACCGCGCGCATGCTGAAGTTGACCTACAGCGCCAGACGGTACGCACCGCTGAGCAAGAGTGGGGTCGGGAGCGCGCAGGCCTCGCCAGCGCACTACGCCAAAGCGAACAGCAGACGAACGCGGCGGCCGACCGAGAGCAACAGGCCCTGCGACGCCTGGAAGGCGCGGTCACACGAGCCAATGGGCTGGAGGCCCAGCTAACCTCACTAAAGGAAACTACCAGCAGCTTTGCTGAGGCGCTCCGACAAGGCCAGTCCTCACCCCCTGGCCTTACAGATGCGGGCAAGCCGCGGCGAGCAGTGAAAAAGACGCGCAGGAGCACGCCCCGAACACCCGGCGTCGGCAGCGGGGAGGCCTGATCCCGGTAGCAGCGCGGCAGCGCCCGGCGGGGCAAACCTCGACCATGCAGTGCTGCCAAGCTCCAGCGAGTCAAGCCCGGCTTGACTCAGAGGTTACTTCGCCTCCGCTCGCTCGAGCTGCCGAAGGCCTTTTCGGTCGAAGGAAAGCTCCTGCTCTCCAAGCCGAAGCTTCGCCGATGCGGCCGACCCCAGCAGCGCCTCCGCAAGTTGCGTAGCAGGTGTATGGGGGTCGTCGATTTCGTCCCAGGACGACTGGAATAGACCAGCCGACAATCGCCCCGCAAGGAGTTCGGGGAACGGCTCGGATGAGCTCTGCTTCCATTCCAGAACCGTCTCAGCCAACCAGGAGGCCCTCTCGATATCCAGACGAAATTGCTGAAGCTTGAACTCAGCGTCGGCAATTCTTTGCAGCCAACGATTGAGCCACTTGAGGTACCACACCCCCAACGCGACCGCGGCGGCGCCCGCTAGAACCGAGCGAGCGGCGGAGATGATTAGGGAGGCCTGAGGAAGGCCTGCGTCAAACCTGACGGCAGTAAGAACTGTAATCGACATGAGCGCTGCTATGCCGAGCAAGCAGAGGATGTGAACGAGGATGTATTGCTTTCGAGTCTCGGGGGAGACGCGGAAGTTCAGCAGGCGCTCCTTTGTAAGCTCAAGCAAGCTAGATCGAATTTCGCGCCTAACGTGCGTATTGTTTCGGTCATCAAGCGTTTTCTGGAGCGTATCCAGGTCGCTTTGGCGGGCATCCAGCGCAGCTACTCTCTCGACGTGTGCTGCCTGAGCGGCTTCACGCTCTTGATTGAGGCGCTCTTGATCAAGCTGACGCATCTCATCGAACCGGCTCTCACGCACCGCCTCTCTGGCTGCAAACTCAACTTCAAGCTTGGATCTATGTTCCGCAGTCTCAGTCAGTAGGCGCTGACTCGTAGTCTGTAGAGCAAGCAAAACCTCACGGCCCGTTGCCAAGTTCAAGGGCGAGTCGTCATCCACCACGGTAAGTGGGCGGGAGAGCGCGAGCTTCAGTGCATTGTCCACGCGAGGAGCCAGAGGTGCCTGCTCCACAGTAGCTCCACGCATCTGATGCCTGAAGTAAGCAACTCTGTCGTACTCAGCAGACTGTGGGTAGGTAGTAGCTGTTGCCGGCCCGAGGCGATACCAGGTCCAGTTGTGTGGTCCCATCGACAAGCTGGCGCTTACCAGCGCTAAGCCGGCCATATCTATAAATTCGCCAATGGCCTCTGGGCTCACAACCCCAAACTGGCTGGTGAACTGTATTGTCAGCTCATCCGGAAATGCTGCATGGACGCTCTCAAATGCCTCAATCAGCGCACGATCATTGAGCTTGGCTACAAAAATTGAAACTTCTGACATGCATTGCCTCTATCAGACCCCTGAAGATGACAGGACTTTAGCGCTTGTCCGAATCAAAGGCTAACCTTAACGCGGCTAAGGATCGCCAAGCAGGAAGAGAATGGCGCAGCTCTCCTGCAACCGGTCATGATTGGGGGTGGGCATAAAAGACCTGAAGGCCCAGATGATCGAACACAAGGAACGGGGCTGACTGATTAGCCTAGGCACACCAGCCTCTCTTGTGGCCAGCCCCAGAGATGGAATTCGGCCAACATCGAGGGGCCCGGCAGGGCTGAAGGAGCGAGGCACTGGCCGCAGCTATGACTTTTATCGTAAGCAAATTGGCGGGCTGGCCACTCAACGGTCAGTACAGGCCACAGTCCAGCGCTGCTGTAACGGTCTGTCGGGCCGCCTGAGCTCAGGCGGCCGGCAGCATAAAAATCAACATTGCCGTATGGCCCCTCCCTCTGTGGCATGGCAGAGTCAGGCGGCGAGAGGTCTCGCAGCCCCTTATTGAGTTGATTTGATACGCGCGTGGAGAGGCAATATGAAGGTGTGCGGATTGTGCGGAGTTCAGGTGCCACGACTGGCTAACAGCCACATCTATCCAGCATCCATGTCAAAGGAGCAGGCTGCCGGCGGCGAACTCGTGTCCGCTCGCCCGGACCGAGGATTTGTGTCCCTTGTAACCGCCGGATTGCGTGATCGGATCGTATGTGGAAAGTGCGAAGCTCTTCTCCATCCCTTCGATGAGGAAGCAATCAACTTCCGCAGACACGCCCTAAGACTAGATGGACTGATCGGCTATAGGCACAACTCCATCCAACTACCCACCTTGAGGGGTGACGCGGGAAGCTCCACACCTTCGCGATGCAGACCCTGCTGCGATCAGCCCTCTCCGGCTTCACCCCGGAGATTGACCAAAGCCCATTGACTGACTGGATCAGCAAAAGGCTCATCAATCGGCAGTCTACGATCGAAGACGGTCCCGAGGTCTTCATTCGGGTAGTCCTTGGAGACCTCGGAAAAGTGTCCATGAATCCTATTCGTCACGATGTCGACGGACTATCGGTGTACAAGCTTTACATGCCCAATTTCACGATCAACATTGCGGCGTCTGAGGACGGAAAGCTTGGCCTACCGGCGAAGGGCTTGGCCCTGTCAGCAGGAATGGAAGTTCCAGTCTGGAGGAGCAAGATCAGAGATCATGAGTATCGATTTATGGCAGAAGGCCTGTCGCCGCTTGCAAGCAAGGTTGAAGACGTCTTCCTGAAGCTTGGGCGTTCACATCGAGGCAAGAAGCGGGCTAGCCTTTGATGCAGTGAACCTCGCGCCCCTGGGCTGAATGGAAGTATCCGCTTACCGTGGCGTAGCAAGCTACTGACGCACTGAATCGGCATCTGGTCAGTCAAGCAATGCAAGAACGCGGCCATGCACACGGCGTACCCCTGGCACGCCCTCACCCAGCATGTGCGCCAATGCCGAAGTGCCCTTGAATAGCCCCGCCACTTGCACTCGACCAACCCAAGCATTGGCTTGGCTTCGGTCACTAAAGACGGTATGCAACCCACGGTAGATGCCCAACAGAAGTGAAATACGCATCAGGACCTCAGCGCTAACCAGATCAAAATCACCGCGTCGCCAAAGTGCAAGTGCATCAGCGTCTGGCTCGCCAAGGAGAATGGACTGCTCGCGCTCAGAAAGAGACCATTCCTGGGCCAGGCGAAAGAATGTCCGCAGCGCTGGGCCCGCCAGCTCCTCGTAGTCTGTCATACCCATCTCGGCTCTAGTAAGAACGGGCCATCAGCTACGACGCAAATACGATGTGGTCGCACTCATCTGCCGGCCGCGCAAGCATATGTCCGCCCGTTGCAGCGATCCAAGCGCAATGCAACGACACCCCTGGTGCGCGCTGACGCCCGCATAAATTCTGAACAGGGTACTGCTTGTCTAGGGCAATGAATAGCCGATGCCATGGCGTCAACAGGAAAGGCAGTCTCGCCACACTTGGGGTGTGAGCCTACTGGTACGGCGCAGACGTCCGGCAGGAAAGGAGCAACCGTCAGCTCTTGATGCGCCGTTCAAAGTCGGCGATGAGTTTTCCCAACGACAGACCAGTCAGTCGAGCAATGTCACGTAGCTCCACGACGTCGATCCTGCGCTTGCCCGTCTCCACGTCACTGATGAAAGACTGGCTGCGCCCTAGCTTCTGTGAAACCTGGACTTGAGTCAGTCCAGCAGCCACGCGAGCTTCCCTGACAGCCTCAATCAGGGCAGCGTACTCCTTGCGATGGATGGACTTGGCCATGGCCGCGACGTCGTTGAGCGGCCTCAGAACCTATATCCAGTTCTCAGATATCTAAAAACCCGATATTCTGACGACTTCACACAAGGGGGATCCATGAACCAACAGCAGCAACGCCGCAACGCGCTAGCCGGAGGCCGACTTGGCCTTCTTCTTGGCGTGGCGGCTCTAACGACAGCCTGCGGCGGGCCGGCAGACAAGAAGATGGTTACAAACGGAAGCCAGCAAGAGTACCGGGCTTCAATCGATGCCATTGACGCAGAACTGACTCCTCACGAGAGAGAGGCCTTCAACTGGGCGGTTGCTGGGCTGGACCTGGAGAAGCTCAATCAGAGATATCCCAATGCATCCATCAGGGAAGTTGTGCGGAGCCAAGTGAAGGCCGTGAGGGAACAGAGCCCTAAGTCCATCCAGTCCTTGCGAGATCAAGCAAAAGCTCAGGAGCCGCTTCTCCTAGAGCTAGGCAAGATCAAGACGAGTGAAGAAAAATTCGCGATCGAGAGCAGCTTCTTTGGTCCCACGCCGATCATTGAAGCGCGTATCGCCAATGCATCATCACTACCTTTGAGCAAAGCCAGCTGGCTGGCAAAGCTCTACATAGATGGCCAACCGCAGCCAGTTGCGCAATCACGGGTGCTAAGTGACTTCCGCCCTATTGATGGCCTCAAACCGGGCCACCAGGTGACTGCTCGCTTCAAAGTGGGCTTTGTAAAGGGAGATGAGACCTGGACGACGTTGGCCATCCGCCAGGCAGCTACGACGCGCGTTGAACTCAGTGTAGTTCCTGATTCGGCGCTGGACTTCAGTGATAAGCCCTATCTGAAGGTAGATCATCAGAAGGCAATCGAGCAGCTGGAGTACCAGCTGAAGCAAGCTGACGGATTCGCAGACATCTGAATCAATGGAGCCCGGTCACTGACAGCGTGCAGTGCTACCGGGCCGCCTGCTGACAATTCCCCTCACGTAGAGTCTGCTACCTATGCAACCGAGCATCCTTGCGCTGGACCTAGAAGGCACGCTGATTTCGAACGCGGTCAGCCAGATTCCCAGACCCGGACTCTATCCATTTCTTGTGGCGGTCAGGGAACGATTTGAGCGCCTGGTCATCTACACGACCGTACCAGAACCAGCCTTCCGGAAGATTGCCAGCCTACTTGTGGCAGAGGGCTCCGCCCCTGATTGGTTTGCCCATCTGCCGTACGTCGCTTGGAGTGGGGCGACAAAGGATCTAAGCAACATCTCTACTAGCCTAGGTCAAGCTCTCCTCTTGGACGATCATCAAGCGTACGTCCACCCTGGCCAGGAGGAGTACTGGATCGAAGTTGAGTTGTTCGGCGCACCATACAAGCCAAGCGACTGTGGCTTGGCTGCCGCCCTTGACCAGATCAAAAAGCGCCTGGACGCGCCAATTGGCTAGGGAACCGGAATGCCAGAAACAGGGGAGGGTAGGCACAGGAATGACACGCCGCCTTGCTATACGGGCTGGCAACGTACACCAGACCAAACTATCCGCGACGCTGAACATGCGGACAGACTCTTAACTGCGTCACGACAAGGTCGCCCCCATGAAGCCTCGCAACCGATCTTCAAAGGACTGGCCACCAAAGCCCCAGGTCGACACGGGCGCCACTCCTGCCGTCAAAGACACTTCGGAGAAAGCAGTGCACATCCTTCGCGACGCAGCCATGCAGCGCGAGGCGTTAGCAGCGCAAGGGCTCAGCGCCGCTCAAGTCAGCACAATGCTCGGCCCGCTCTCTGACACTCACCGCGGACGAGTAGGCGAGATGCGCCGCGAGGGCCGGCTACTAGGCGTGTACATCGCCCACCCGACACCGAGCTATCGCTACCCCAGCTGGCAGTTCCATCTCGATGGCCGCCCCGCAGATCACTTGGCTGAGATCCTGGGGATCCTTCGCGACTTCGGGCCGTTCCAGCGCGAATCGCATGGCCAGGGCCGCACTACCGGATGGGGGGAGCTCGAGTGGTTCCTATCCCCCCACGTTCTGCTCGCCGGTTTCCCGCCGGCCGAAGTTCTGCTCGCCGATCCACAGCGCGTATTGCTCGCTGCCCGCGTTGAGTTTGAAGCTGCTGTCTGAAGGGTAGTGCATGCATCTTGTGGTGTGGACTAAAGCGGCCAACTGTCGACAGGTTCCAGCCAGTACCGTCTACCCAATGGCAGGAATGTCTCCATCGCAACGTCCAGCATGAGCGGCTGGCGCCAGCCGTGGCCTGGCAGGAAACAGAAATCTGTGGATGCTAGCGATCCAGACTGGGCTCGACCGAGCAGCCACCAGATCGTTTTGCCGATCTCTCGATCAAGCACGCGACGAGCGGACTCTCCGTCCATGTCGGATTGCAGGAAGTCCGGCGAGGCGTTCCGCATGCTAGCCCAGAGGACGTATCGCTTTCGACCGAGGCTTAGTGCCTCCCATTCCGCCAGCTGAGTTGATCGCAAGGAGTCGCCCAAAGACGGATTCAGGCGGTGCTTTCGGAGAAGGTTGGCAAGATAGGCCCGAGCTTCGCTCCTGCTAAGGGAAACTCCCAAGCTGCGTTTTACGCCAGAGTGGCACTCTCCAGCCCATCTCTTGAGCGAACCTGTTAGCAGTGCCTCCAGGTTCGCATCTGGGCGGGACCAGGATGACTGATAGGTCCAAGCCAATGGCTCATACAGCGACCGAGCCGCAGACCTAGGATCTTCAATTGGACTACGACGCAGCACTTGGAGCGTTGCAAGCGTATCCAATGCATCAGAAGCCAAGCCTCCCGAAGCGACCGGCGAGCTTATGCTTCGTGAACGCTCCAGCGCGCACCACGCGCAGGCGAGGAATGGGCCAATAGAACGAACAAATTCGTCCAGTTCTGGCCAAGGCGTAATGAGGGTCGGTTGGTGAACGACATAGGCCACAGAGCCCTCAAATCGCGCTTCCAGTTGTCAGGATATCAATCTGCCAATAGGCTGTCTATCTAACTTTCAGATATTCAGGGCGTCAAATTGCCGGCTCCCGTACCTCCCATTTCAGCCTGATTCGTTGAATCACAGGCCTTGTGAGAGTGTTCCCAGCGAGATTGAGCCCACCCGGAGCACTCTGAGCAAGCGCATGCGTATCCTCATCCTCTTCGATCTTCACCGTGAACTTTGGGGCACGTCAGACGCGAGCAGGAGGCACTTGATGGATCGCGTGCAACCAGACTTGGCGATCTGCAAGCCAGATGCAGTAGTCCTGGCAGGCGATATCGACACCGGAGACCGTGCGGTTCAATGGGCTAGTAAGAGCTTTTCTGGGACGCCGGTGATCTATGTGGCGGGCAATCATGAGAGTTACGGGCACAGCATCGACAGGGTCGAGGAGAAAATCAGGGAAGCCTGCTCCAAAGTTTCCGGCTTTCACTTCTTGAATGCTAGCGAGGTACTCATCGACAACGTCCGCTTCCTTCAGTAGGGGCAAAGGTCCTCCTTATCCCCCAGCACAACATTGTATTGGCGACCCGCGGAAGCGCACAGTTCTTCCTGCGCATCTATCAGTTGGGGCTTCAGGCGAGCTTCCGCACTGACTTCAGCATTGAGCAGCTCGGCAGAGAGCTGGGGCTGGTGATTGACCAACTTTGGCCTGCCTACGAGAAAGCCGCCCGTGAAGCAGGGATGGATGCAGAGGCTATGGGAACCGAGCTCGTCCTGGGTGGATGGTCCCCGCAGGCGGGGCACATGGAAGCCACGGCATACGCCAAGACCGCGGGCAGGGAATTCACTTGGGTGCAGCCACTTGTAGGCGGCGTGGCTTCACCGGGAGAGCCGTTGCAAGGTAGGAGCGACAGCTTTGAACCGGGAGATATCCTGGAGGCGGGCCGCCATCAGGCACAGTGGTTGAACAAGGCGATAGGGCGGCGAGTTGCCGGAGGAAGGCTGTTGGCCGCCTCGCTTCGCAGAGGGCATGCATCCATCGAAGACCTTGGCCCCATCTGAGACGGAGGGCTGAATGCTTGCTCCACTTCGGGACCTGATACTCGACGACTGAAGGCTTTGAGTTCTGCGCATTCAGGTTGATCAGCCTCACGTACGGGCGACACGGCCCTTCGTATAGTCGAATTCTGTTCAACAAAGGCTGGTCCATGCCAATTCGTGCAGTGGCATATGTCAGTGAGGCGCTGGATCTCGATGCCCGCGAGATCGATCAGATTGTTACGAACGCAGCTGCCTTCAACCTGCAGGCCGGCGTGACGGGGGTGCTTCTGTTCGACGGTATTAGGTTCCTACAGTACATCGAAGGCCCGGAGGATGGCCTTGGTATAGCCCTGCAGCGCGTGTACGGCGCCACGTCCCACGAGAACGTTATCGAGCTCAATCGGGGGAGGGTGGGGCGTCGCCAGTTCCCATACTGGTCGATGCACTGGATCCGTGTGGACCAGATGGAATTAGGAAAGGTTGCGATCTCGGACTGGACGGGTTTCGCTCGGGCTGGCTACGACCTACACGGAAGAATCACGGCCGTGGATCAGCTATCGCTGATCGTCTCTCCCCATCTGACGACCTGACGGCGTCGCAAGCCATGCTACGCCCAGGCGTAAGCTGGGCGGCATGCTCCCGTCTATCGGCTACCAAAGCTTCCGCATTGCCCCAATTCCCTCGGGCCGGGTCCAGACGAACAACCGTTGGGGTCTTTGGTGGAGTTTTAGGAGGGGTAGCCAGGTAGCCAGGTAGCCAGAATCACGCCTGACCATGAGGGCTGCCAGCGTCTAGACCCGGCAGCGACGGCCTCATCGGTGCGCGTGATGGCTGCGATGGCCCCGCAGAGACGTCCCGTAAAGACAAATCCACCGCACACAGCCGAACCCACCGCAAAGTAGCTACCAGGGGTGGTTGGTGATCTGCAAGAACTTATAAGACTAATCAGGCGTCCGTTCTTGGCCGAAAGCGGACGTCGATTGCGAGTAGCGCATCACGTATGGGGCGATCAGCTTGATCCGGACTTACATAGATGCCTTACAGCCCCTCAATGACGATCGTTGGCTATTGCGTTAGCACCAGGCGATCCCTTAATGCGTTCGTGCGCGGGACTGTAACAGATAGATTTAACCGTAACCGGCACGTGTTACGGTTAAAAGTCGATGTTGCGGTCGCCTTTATGAACGACCTCGATGCCACTGCTCGCTACCTCAAGGAAATACTGCCCGACGTGGTCGGTGAGCTCGAACACTGGCCAGTTCCACGGCGCGCTCCCGGCCCCGATTCATAGCCAGCCTGTCCGACCTAGCCGAGATTGATCTGCTGGGCCACCGAGTGCTGCTAGCCAACGTCCCAACGCAGGTGGAGCCGATGCCACCTTCTCAGCCGATCGGGCAGGTGCATCGTCTGTCTGAAAAGGCCACGTGAGGGTCCTTTTCGTGCTCTTGGGGGTGTCGCCCCACATCCACTCTGGGCTCATCGAGTCTCGTGTGGATTTCGTTGTGCATGACAGCCAGCTGTTCGCTCCGAGCTTCCTGATGAGCCTGCGCGAGCGCGATTCGTCTCCACAGGTGTCCCTGTCCGCTGGGGAGCAGCTGAGCCATCCGGCACAAGCGGCTCTGATCGCCGCTCGGCCGGAGCCCGACTTGGAGGAGGGCGGCATCCTTAGGAGCGTCCCATGGACTCCGTTCGACCTAGCGCGCGACGCAGGCTACTCGCGCATGACCGCCACGCGGGTCGCCCGTGAACTGGTGGCGGCGACCCTAGACACCCATCATCGAGAGACGGCACCTGGCCCATGACCCTCGCATCCGCCAGTCTGCGCCAGATTGCCTCGTGGCAACTATGATCAAGCTACTAGCAGGAGGATAGTTGGATGGATTTGCCTCAGAACATGCGGACCGGTGAGCTGGCCGAACTCGCCACCAAGCAGATGTTTGTTGCTTGGGGATGGGCAACCGCGGAGGATGGCCAAGACATCGGGTACGACTTGTTTGTCCAGCCGGACTCAAGTCGATATAAGGGCCAGCGCTTTCTCGTCCAGGTCAAAGGTAAAGGTACCGCCCGCCCTAGCCGCAGAGGAATCACCGCTCCGTTAAAGAAGGCGAGGTTGCGGCAGTGCTTGGCCAATCCCCATCCGGTGTTCATTGTTCGATCCACTGCCGATGGGGTGTTGTACTGGCTGCATGCTCAACGGTGGGCGGAGTCCAACCGCGATCGAATTGAAGGCGAAGGCAAGATTTCTCTGGGCATGGACATTGCGCAGCGATTGGAGGACAAGGACGCCTTTATGGCCTATCTCGACAAGGTGCTAGCCCCGATTGAGACCGTGCACGGAGCAGTGGCCGAGCTCGCACGGAAGAGGGGGCAATACCTTAGCTCCTTTGACCCACGACTCTCCGTCGCGGTCTCTACACACGGTGAGTCTGAGACATATACCCTCATGGCAGCTCAGGCCGGATTCTCCGTTCCTATCGAGATGGTCCATCGCGACCTCGAGAATGCGGCAGCAATGGAGGACGCCTTGAAGTTCGGACTGCCGGTGTCCATGGAACTTGAAGGCATGAAGGTTTCCGGCTCGCCGTTGTTCAGCGAGCTTCAACTTGACCAACTGCAGCCAGCAAAAGTTGACATCCATCGAGACGGAAAGCCAGGGACCGTTACCCTGGTAGCCGGAGTGAGCCCGGCGATGTCCGCCCCTTCCATGGAGATAGCAGTCGATGCATATCATGGGACCGCAGGCGCGACGATGCGCAGTCGCGGGCTCACATCGGCAATGTTTGAGCTTCGCGTGGACCTGAGCAACGACCCGCCAAGGTCCATCTTCAAGCTGGGTCTCGACATGTCGCAGTTCAGCAATGGGCCACTTGCTCGGGCCCCTGGCTTGGCCGAATTTGGCACATGGGCTACAGCGGCCCTCCTAGAGGATGGGTTCGTACTGGACACCAGCTTCAGTCGAACTCGAACGGTGTGGCCGCTCTCGAACACTAAGTCTCCAGCGCGAGGGATGCTCCGCCTGGTCCGCGACCTCTGTCGCCTCCAGTGCATAACGCGTCAGCTCAAGTCTGATTTCACGCTTCCCCCTGGCACTCGGCTCGTCGCGGACGACATCACGGCAATTGGGATGCTCTATAACGTGCTGAGCGGTCGCAAAGTAGCTGCTGAACTGCCGGAGTTTAGGGTTGAGGGGATTGTCGATTTCCCTGATCGAGCGACTGACTCCACATACTGCTGCAAGGTCAATCACGCAGTGCTGATAGCGGGCATGGTCGTTGGGACGATTCCTCTACTTATCAAATTAATCGACTATGAGCGGATTGACAGCCCTGTCGAGGGATCAATGATTCTGCGCGGTATCGATGGCAGCAGTGCCACCATTGTCTGACCGAATCTACCGAGCACGACTTACATGTCACTGGAGAGCAGAGTTCGCTCCCCGGCGGACGCACGGGAAAACCCTGAGCCACCTCTGCAGCTCAACGGCTTCAGCTATGCCTCTAAAGGATGAACTAGCGAAAATTCCCTCTGGATTTGCGTTCGAATATCTGCCGCGCCAATTCCTGATCGATGTGCGTATCCCCGCTATGCGGCGCGACGGTGACGAACAGAGATAGCTCTTCCGGAGAGAATGACCAACTTTCAGGAAGGCGCCACTTGCGCTTGGCCGCTCCGTCAGCGCTATTGCAGTCTCCGCAGAT
This sequence comes from Stenotrophomonas sp. S39, assembly GCF_016624665.1. Lineage (NCBI taxonomy): Bacteria > Pseudomonadati > Pseudomonadota > Gammaproteobacteria > Lysobacterales > Lysobacteraceae > Stenotrophomonas > Stenotrophomonas sp. S39. The sequence continues at coordinate 52,315 of NZ_JACVTT010000001.1, forward strand.
CAGTGTTGGCGGGAATCGGCCGTCGCCATGGCAGTGATGCTCGGCCAGAGTCACGGTGAACCCCATTCCATACTCATCTCCATACGCCTTGCGCCACGCGGGCCCACGGATCTCCGTCCAGCGGATCAACTGTTGAGCCGTTCGACCACAACAAGGGCAACGCCAGCCCGTACTGACGGCGTGGTGATACTTCACTCGGCAGTGCATGCCATTGAAGGCAGCGATCTCATCTGCGGTAGGAATGCGCGAGTACTTCAGGGACTTGGCCATAACGCCTCGAAGTGTTTGCGCGCAGTCAGGGGCACGTAGGGCGGGGGGGCCTTTCTAGGGACCGTGGTACCGCGCGCCAAGTGGTCGACCAAGGTTACGGCCTGGTATGCACAGCAACGGTGACATCCTCCCCGACCTGATTGTTACCCAGGCTAACCAGGAGCACGGCATCGTCGAAGTTCGACCGGGCAGCGACGCCGCGCTTCCCGATCTGCCCTTGGGCTCAAGGCTGCGAATCATCCCCAACCACGCCTGTGCCACCGCCGCCCAGCACGGTGCTTACCATGCGGTATCGACCGGCGGCGATGTTGTAGACGTCTGGCCGCGCTTTGGGGGCTGGTGATCGCCATGATCGTCATTACTGAAGCGCAGTCGGCCGCCATCGCCAGCCATGCACTTGCTTTCGATGCCGTCCGGGACGCGCTCATCGCCGCAAGCGGTGGAGACGCTGCTGTGTTCCCGGTGGTGCACGGGCATGGCACCGAGCCCACCAATCGCTTCACTATCAAATCGTCTGCTGGAGGTGGACGAGCAGGGCTGAAGATCGGGTCCTACTTCCCGACCAACGATACAGTGGGGCTGCCCAGGCACAGTTCGACCACGCTGCTCTTCGATCAATCAAAGGGGCGGATCGCTGCCGTAGTCGAAGTGCCAAGCTGAATGCCTATCGCACCGCCGCAGCGAATGCCGTAGCCACGCATGCATTGGCCCGCAACGATGCGAAGGTCCTAGCCGTCTTCGGGACCGGCCACCAAGCACGGTACGAAGTTGAAGCGATCGCACGCGTGCGCCCGATCTAACGTGTCTTGGTCGTTGGCCGTAGCCCGCGGCGTGCCGAGTCGTTCGTCAATGGCCTGCAGCAGTCCCGTATTCCTGCTGAGCTCAGTGACGCTCGAACAGCCTGCAGGACAGCTGACATGATCGTTACCGCCACCAACGCGGCCGCACCGCTGTTCGAGGCTGATTGGGTGCAGCAGGGGACGCACATTTCCAGCATGGGTTCTGACGCGCCAGGGAAACAGGAGCTTCCTGTAGAGCTGCTGTTGCGCGCCGAGCTCTTCTGCGACCTCTCGGATCAATCGCGCAGGATTGGGGAATTCCAGCACGTTCCGCAGGCCGTGCTGACCGAAATTGGCAGGGTGCTCACTGGAACTGCCCAAGGTAGGAGCACTGGCGATTCCGTTACGGTTTTCGACAGCTCCGGAATCTCGCTTCAGGACCTGTTCGTTGCCAGCGCGGTTATCGACCAGGTGGCCGCTGATTCTCAGTAGCAGGTCCAGGCGGCGCTGGTCCGCGCGGCGCCAGCCACCACGACGATGTCTGCTTCTGGCGGGAAGCGGACATGGCAGGGGTAGAGATGATTTCCGGGGCAGGGCAGGGTAGCTTTCGCCCCCAAGCTGGCGACAACAGGCCTACGCATACCGGGACGACCACTACAGGCTTCCATGGCAAAGTCATGATTACGAAGGCTGCCACCCGCACGGAAGTGCCTTGCATCGCGGATCGCATCGAGGTGGGACCCCGGCGGAGAATCTGGATCGGACCAGATGGTTCTGATGGCTGGTTTGAGTGCGAGTCAGCGTGCACCATTGCTCACTGGGAACGACCGCCTTGCAGCGCGTGTTCAAACCATTCCAGTACGCGCCGGCGGTGAGAATCCCCCAGCACCGCACAAATTGCTGTGTGTGGTGATTCGACCCATCTCGTAGAGCCGATATGCGCTCAAGAATGCAGGGACGATTGAGCGAAAGGCCGCACTCCACTTCTATGCAAAAACGCCATTGCTCGTAGGTCGCCGGGACAGCAGGAGTTGCTTTATTTTTCATGGATCGGCTCACGTTGGCTGGTTGACTGCTTTGCTTCGGCTAGCCAGGCACGAAGCACGGGGTCGAGGCCCGTGTAGCGCCGCCCCTGCCACCCGTTCGCGATGACTTCGCCGCCCTGGCCGATCAAGACCAAATTGGGCGGGGCGATGCCTCCGAGGGTCCGAACTGCTGGCAAGGACTGTAGTTTTCTGTAATCGATGGCTGGCCAAGGCATCTCTTGGCTGCGCATGTAGCGGCGCATGTCCAACTCCGACTCATCTAAGCTGACGTATACAACGTCCGTATCAGTCCCAAGCTCTCTGAGTGCAGCGCGTATGCGGATCAGTTCCGGGGTGAACGCGTGGCAAGGGCCGCACCACGAGGCACCGAAATACAATGCAAGGATGCTTGGAGGGCGTGACCACTTGAACCTGACCGAACGGACCTCGTTGGGCACCACCAGGTTCTGTTCGATCTGATGGCGGAGATCATTCTCAGACGATGCTGCGGCGCCGGCGATCATCACCAGGCCGAACACCCAGAAGGCGCGGCCTGATGCTGTACGACCAGCGCATTTAGAAGGCATATCGGATGCTTGCATAGTAGGCGCGTGCGAACCTCGGTCCATAGACGTAGTCGCTGTCGCGGGATGCACCGACCTCCAGGTCTTTTTGGCGCTGGTCGAAGATATTCCGGACGCCAAAAGAAACGTCGATGCTTCGTCCATCGGCTTGGTGGAAATGCCTAGTCCCGCCCAGGTCCGTCACCCAGAAATCTGGCGTTCTATTCAAAGAGGCGGTGTTGTGGTTGAGCGCATACATTCGACCGGTGTACTTCAGCCCAACGTAGGCATCCCAGTTCTGGCTGGGGGACCAAGTTGCCTGCGCCACCCCCGTCCATTCGGGCGTCTTGAGATAATCTCGAGTCGAAATGACCGTATCGCCACCATCGCCGGTGTCGTCAAAAACCACCTGCGCTTGGTCGTAGCGCGAATGGTACCAAGCGATTCCGGCGGTAAGCCGCAGGTTGTCCGTTGCTTGCCAGCCCAAGTTGGTTTCAACGCCGGCAACCCGGGAGCCACTTGAGTTGCTTCGGACCTGATACAACGATCCATCTTGTTCGGTTTGCACCTCGCTGAGCACGAACGTGTCGCGCAGCTTCGTCAGTGATACCGTTGCGTCCCACATCCACGCCGCGTTTGCGGGGTCGGAGCGCCAGTCAAGGCTGAGCATCCCCGTCAATGCTCGTTCCTCCGACAACCCCGCCTCATTGCGGATCCGAATGGGTTCGGCACCCAGAGTATCGACGTGGAGATCTTCGCTGAAGACCTCAGGTGCTCGGAAGCCGGTTGAGATGCCCGCCCTCAGCTTGAGCCGTTCGTTTGCCTGAAACGCAAACGCAATCCGGGGGGAGTAGACCGGGTCGTCAAGGGTGGAGCTTTTGTCGGCACGTAGTCCCAACACCAGGTCCATGGCGTCGCTGAGCGTCCATTCGTCTTGGATGAATGCCCCCAGGTTGGAAAAACTATCGTTCGACGATGTGCCTAAGGCTTGCCCGGCAGCATTGCGGTTCTCGTCCCTGATCGACTCGTGCTTGTATTGAATGCCGAACGCGATCGCATGGGCTCCCCGACGCCAGTTGAACTGGCTGTCGAAGTAGTGAAGCGGATCCTCGGTGTAGCCATACTGATTGAAAGAGGTGGCTGCAGCACCATCGCTGGCCGGGTCAAGTTGGGTTGCGTCAAACCCCGGGGCGGCGGGATCCGTCACGACATCGCCCAGTCCACCGTAGAAACTGTCCCGTTTGATGTAGGCAAAGGAGTACCCGACGGTGAAATCGACATCATCGTTAACAATCTGATCCCAGCGCACGCCGCCCCGGTGATAGTCCGTCTTGATGGACTCGGCAATGTTCGCCAACCACTCAGGTTGGTCCAGTCGATTGCCGCCGCGCCGCTTTTCATGGGTGAACTGATAGTTGGCGCGCAACGTGGTGCGCTCGTTGGGTGTGTACCACCCCTGGAAGCCGACAACTCGCTGCTCCTTTTCGGTGATTTCGCTATAGCCGTCATGATTGAAATCAATGGCGTCATTTTTGGCGGCTTGCCCCACCAGCGAAAGGCCGACGCGGCCGCTTTCTGAGACCACGTCAGCACGGCCATCGATCCCATGGATCGGCTCGCCCTTCTGAACATCCACGTTGTATCGCAGAAAGCCGCCGTTTTGCGTCGGTTGCCGTGGGATCAGGTTGATCACCCCGGCGACAGCGCCCGGGCCATACAGGGAAGAGCCTCCCCCCTTAACTACCTCAATTGTGTCAATGAACGCGGCCGGGATCTGCTCAAGCCCGTAGACCCCGCCTAAGGTTGAAAGCAGTGGGGTTCCGTCGAACAATATTTGGTTGTACGCGCCAGGCAGACCTAGAAGCTGCGCTTCAGAGGTGTTGCAATTCTGACAGTTGCTCTCTACGCGAAGACCATTGATAAGCTCTGCCGCCTTTGAGAAGTCCAATGCAGCGCGCAATTGGATGTCTTCCCCCCGAAGGACCTCAGTGCGAACCGGCACGTCAGACAGCAGCCGTTCTGTCCGGGTTGCCGTGCTGACCTTGACCTCGACGGCATCCAACTGTGTTGCGCTTCTGCGCAGGCCTTCATCGGCGCGAGCACCTGAGACCAAGCTCAACAGGAGCGCAGCCGCCAGTGTCGACAGGGAGGGGCGCGCAGGCCGTAACTCGCGGCGAAAAAGACCGTTGGGGAGGATCATCAGCACTACCTAAGGGGGGTCAAATTCTCGTTAAAATAACGTTATAACATTGCATTTCCTGTTCCTAAAGTCATGCTCAAAGGCGCTGGTCAGGGGAGGGCCGGCGCTGTTGTCACAGAGCACTACTCATGGTCGGCAGCCACCGGCCACATCAAGAGTCGTCGTAGCGTTCCAAGCTTGCCTCAGCGGCGAGCCAAGAGCATAGAGGCTGGTGGAATCCCATGTCGCGATGGGTGCGGATGCAATGTTATATCATTGCACGTAAGGGGCTGCTGGCCCCCTTGACCGTCCCTCACTTCGGAAATCCCCACTTGAACAGAACTGAGTACTTGGTGGCCAGCCTGCTGGCCTCCGCCATTGCCCTGGCGTTGGCCGCGCCGGCAGCGGGCCAAGAGGCCCAGCCATCCCTAGGTGCCACGTCGCAAGGCAGCCCTCGCTCTGACGAGCCTACTGTCACGGATGTGGCTCCAGTGATGGTGACCGGCACGCGTTTCAATGGGAGGCTCATTACAGAGTCGCCTGTGCCCGTCGACTCGGTGTCGCGAGAGGACCTCCGGCGTACTGCGTCTCCCCTTTTAGAGGATCAGCTGAAAGTCCAAGTGCCGTCCTTCAGCATTCCTCGGCCCTCTACAGCGGGCGCCGTCGACTTCTACACGGCTCCGTCACTGAGAGGATTGTCGCCAGGCCAGTTGCTGGTACTCATCAACGGCAAGCGTCGGCACGCATCAGGCGACCTTTCCATCCACAATCAGATTGGTCGCGGCGACGTGGCTTACGACCTGAATGCCATTCCCAGTGCCGCGCTTGAGCGCGTTGAGGTGCTGCGCGACGGAGCCTCGGCTCAATATGGATCGGACGCCATCGCAGGTGTGATCAATCTCCAACTCGCCCGCGACTTGGGAGCCGGGGCCGATACCAGTTACAGCGTGACAGATCAAGGCGACGGCCAGACTCTGGACACAAATGCATGGGTTGGCTTGCCGGTACGAGAGACGGGTTTCTTCCGCGCGACGGTTTCGTATCGAAAGAGCGACGGTACAAACCGGGCGAAGGAAGACACCCGGCAGCAGTACTTTGGCGGGAACGGCTCCCGCATGCCTTCCGGAAATTTCGGTTCCGGAACAGGACTGACTCCCTCCAATGGCGTCCTCGATCCGCGGGAGGCAACGGTCGACCGCAACACGTTCCGGCTCGGTGAACCGGAGTATCGGCAGAAGTCGATCTTCCTCAACTCTGAGCTCCCACTGACCGAGACTGTGGACCTGTACCTCTTCGGAGGCTATAGCCGCCTCAACGGTGAATCGGTAGGGTTCGCACGGAGAGCAGGTCAGGACGAGACCGTGCGTGCGCTTCACCCCGACGGTTATTCCCCCACGGTTCAAGCCGACCTGGAGAACCGATCCTTGGCAGTCGGTGTGAAAGGGCAAGACCTGGGCGGCTTCGCGTACGATATTTCAACGGTCTACGGGGAAAGCCTGGTCGATTCCACTCAAGTCAACTCCAACAATCCCTCCATGGGTGCAGGAAGCCCAACGTCGTCTTATCGGGGCGGCACTCGCTTTGGCCAGTGGACGACCAACTTGGACTTTACCAAGGAGCTCAATGTCTTCCAGGCTTCCCCCATGAAGCTGGCGTTCGGGTACGAGTTTAGGCGCGAAGCCTACGAGCTGGTGCACGGGGACGTTGCGAGCTACCTCAACGGCGGTGTTCCGATCTTGGACGGCCCCAATGCGGGGAAGGTGGCTCCCGTCGGTTTCCAAGCCAACTCGGGCATCGTGCCGGAAGAGGCCCGGAAAGAATCGCGTCACAGCCATGCCGGCTACATCGAGGCAGAGCAAAACTGGGGACCGCTGCTGGTGTCTGGTGCCATTCGCCACGAGCGCTACTCGGACTTTGGCAACACCACCAACTACAAGCTTGCTTCTCGCTTTGAGCTCTCCCAGGAGTGGGCGCTTCGGGCGTCCGTGAGCACCGGTTTTAGGGCACCTCAACTGCCGCAAAGCTACTTTGCCACGACCTCCATGACGATCGTCAATGGTGCCCAAACGTCGTCAAGGCTTTTGCCGGTCGGAAACTCTGTGGCGCAACTGCTGGGCGCAAAAGCGTTGAGGCCCGAAAAGTCGGACAACGTTTCGCTGGGGCTGGTGTACAACAGCGATGCTATCGCCGCCTCTGTGGACGTGTATCAGATCAAGCTTAAAGATCGCATCGCACTGTCCTCCACGTTCCAGGGTGCAGCGGTGGGCAGGATCCTCACCGACAATGGCTTCGCCGGGGTGAGCTCGGTCAGCTATTTGACGAACGCGGTCGACACGACGACGCGCGGTGTGGATTTGACGGTCCGGTATCAAAAGGAACTGTCAGACGCGAGCCGTTTTGTTGCCACGTTCAGTGGCAACTACAACAAGCAAGAGTTCGACCACATCGCAGGCACCCCGGACGCCCTGACGCAACTTGGTGTGACAACGCCGCTGTTTGATCTGACGCAGCAAGTGCGAGTCACGGACAGCATGCCTCGGGACAAGATGAGCTTGGATCTCGGGTGGGAAAAAGGGGACTGGGAGTTCCACTTCACCAACACACGGTATGGGAAGGTGGGGGCGGTCGCCTTTACCAGCCTCACGCAGGCGCAGATCGGCGTTCTTGCCCCTGGCTACTCAACCAACGCGGTGGCCATCGAGGGGAGTGATCGCAGCCAGCTGATCCAGTACTTCAGTGCGAAGATCATCAGTGATCTGGCTGTCACCTACAAGCCGACCAAGAACTGGGTGCTTTCAGTGGGCGTCAACAACCTCTTCGACGTGTACCCCGACAAAAACATCGCTTCGACCGTGGAAAGCGTGGCTGCCGGCACCAACGGGTCGGACAACGTTGGAATTTTCCCCTACAACTACATCTCGCCCTTTGGATACAGCGGCAAGACGTACTTTGCTCGCGCTCAGTTGCGCTTTTGATTAAGGATCCATTGCAATGAAGAAGAAACGACTCCCAACTGCCATTGCGTTGACGTTGGCTTGTGCGGCTTCGCTCACCGGTATCGCCGCGTCGGCTCAGAATGCCTCCGTGAGCAAAGACGCCACTCGCATCGGGCGAAGCGCCGTGCCGAAGGCCGCAGAGTTCCAAGAGCTTTATGACTTCGACGCTGCAGCGAAGACCCTGCCCGATGCAACGTTCCCCTATGAAGCGCGCCTTCACCGCGCGCACGTGATCATGCTATCGGAGCAAGGGATCATCACTCGCGAAGAAGCCGGCCAGATCCTCAAGGGGCTTGAGGAGGTGGACCGAGCAAGCCAGGCCGATGCAAGCCTGCGGACCTATCTTCCGTACGAAGCTGCGCTTATCCGGGAAATTGGGCCGGTCGCTGGAAAAATGCACACCGGGCGGAGCCGAAATGACCTGGCGAACGCGGTCAACCGCATGTTCTACCGAGACCAGGTGAATCGCATCGTCGAGGCGCTCATTGCCCTGAGGCGAACGGTCGTAAAAAAAGCCGAAGAGAACACCGATACCGTGATGGTGGTTTACACCCATCGAAAGGAAGCTCAGCCGATCACGCTGGCACACTATTTGATGGGAATCTCTGAAAGCTTGGGCAAGTCCATCCAGCGCTACGAGGAGTTGTACGTTCGCATGAATCAGACCCCCCTGGGTTCTGCAGCCGCCGCGGGGACGAGTTGGCCCCTCAACCGTGAGCGCACGGCCGATCTCTTGGGGTTTGATGGCCTTGTCGTCAACACGGTGGAAGGGACGGCTGGCTGGGATCACATCGCGGAGTTGGCGTCGGACAACGCCATCTACTTGAGTGGGCTGGGACGTTTGGCCTCTGAGATTCAGTTGTGGACTACCGACGAGTACCGCTCGGCAGAACTGGACGGCGCGTTTGCGGGGACTAGCAGCATCATGCCCCAGAAGAAGAACCCCGATTCCCTGGAGCGAACCCGACAGATTGCAGCGAACTCGGTTGGCGCTCTCACCTCCGTTCTGACCTCACTCAACGCTATTGAGTATCAGCACAGTGTCGCGCGTGTGCCGCTCGAGCCCCGTTCAATCGATGCCTTGCTTGCAGCAACCCATGCCATGACCGGCGTCGTGCGCACGCTTCATCCCAATAAACCGCAGATGCTCAAATATGCCGCCGAGAACTATTCGACCATGACGGACTTGGCGGACTTGCTCGTCAAGCAAGGGAACATCGATTTCCGCGAGGCGCACGAGATCATTGCATCGGTGGTCGTCAAAGCATTGGATGCGGGCCTGCGCGCAGACCAGATCAATGCATCAATGATTGAGGAGGCCGCCAAGGCGAATTTGGGCCATTCGTTGGGGATCACCCCCCAGCAGGTCAGCGATTCCCTTGACCCTGTCAAGAGCGTGGAGCGTCGCAATGGCGTGGGCGGTCCGGGCAAAATGGCTGTCGCGCAAATGATTGCTTCGACAAAGGTGGAGATAAACGGGGCCTCGCAACGCTTGGCAGAACGGCAGGCCAAGCTGGGCCAGTCCTCAAAACGTCTGGATGAGCAGGTTGCCAGATTACTCCGCCCCTAAGCACCACGGCCGGCGGACTCAGACCGCCGGCCCTCTTCAAAGGCTTCGTATGACTTCACAAACCCGCCGCCGCGTGGCAGTCGTGGGCGGAGGCGTTATTGGGCTCGCGACGGCGCGGTCCCTCGCCGAACGAGGAGCGGACGTGACCTTGTTCGAGCGTTCCCACATTGGCGCAGGGACGAGCGGATTGAGCTTTGCTTGGGTCAATTCCAACGGAAAGAACCCTCAGGCGTACCACGACCTCAACTGCGCTGGCATGCAGGAACACGTCCAGCTTCAGGTCCAAGCCCGGTCGCAGACCCAAGCGGCGTGGCTGGAGGCATGCGGCACCTTGGAGTGGGCCCGGGATGCTGAACAGGTTGCCCGCCTTCGCAGACGCGTCGATTTCCTGAAGCAGCGCCATTATCCCGTCAACCAGCTTTCCTTTGCAGAGCTTCATCGTCGCGTGCCGGATCTTCAATGGGACGGCTGCATAGATGACGTCTGGCAGTACCCCACGGAGTGCTTGGTTCACCCACATGTGCTGATGGGGTGGCTGCGGTCGCAAGCCTCTTCGCTCAGCTGCGTGGTCCGCGAAAATACGGGGGTCGTCGCGCTGGATGAGGCGCCCCAGCGCGTGACCCTGCAGCTAGCAACTGGCGACCAGTGGCGAGGCGAAGCATGTGTTTTGGCCACCGGGCGATGGATCCCGGAGTTGACGAGAAGACTAGGCACTCCTTTGGCGATGATCAACGCTGACGAACCCAATAAGCGGGCTTGTGGCTTCTTGGCGACGACGCAGCCGTTGACTGCTCAATTGGATTGCAATCTCATTACGCCAGAACTCAACATACGGCCCATCGGTGGGGGGCGCCTCATGCTGCAAGCACCCGATCTAGACCAATACGCGCACCCTGCATATGTACCAGCCCTCGATGGCTCGGTTGGCCAGGAGTTTGCAGCACGGCTATCACGCCTTTTCACTTACGTTCGTCCTGCATGTCTTCAATCCATCCAAGTAGGGCAGCGGTCGAGGCCTGCCGACGGGCTCCCCGCCGTTGGCTACTTGGTGCCGGAGGGGAGAGTATATGCAGTCGTTACGCACAGCGGCATCACACTGGCCCCCTTGCTGGGCCGGCTTGCGGCGGAGGAGCTGATGAGCGGCGAAAGGCACCCACTTCTTTCGTCCTTTTCTCCCGCTCGATTGATAGGGAAAACGCAACACGATTTTTCCGAGGTCGAGACCATCCACTATCCGGCCGCACAGTAGCGAGGACGCCTGGCGCTTCCGCCACCGCAGCCTAATGGTGAGCTGGTTCTGAGGGGAGTGGGTAGCCGCCGGGCGCGAGGAATGGGGAGCCCTCGCGCCCGGCCGCAAGCGACGACTGCCTTTCCAGTTTAGCAGCGCAAATTAGCACATGAGAGTGGATTGCATGCGCCTTTGGTAAGGTCGATCAGACCTAACCTCGCCGCTGCTGCTGCTCAGTCGGTATTTCTTTCAGCAGGCCAGCCATCTCTGACGAGAGTCCTCCCTCTCGCGGGCCAGTGCGCTCGCTGCTGACCGTATCACTCGCCGGGTTAGCGCGGTTAACGCCTTTTTCATGCTTTCCTTCAGAAGCTTCGGCCGAGAACCGCTACGCTGGATGCTCCTGCTGATAGGGCTCGCCGTGGCAATCGCGTTCTACATGGGCAACTTTCTATGGATCGAATCACGTCGCAGGAATCAGTGCGATGCCAGCATGCCGAAGCAGAAGCGAGCCACAGTTTGCTCGAATCCATGTCCACCGGTGTGCATCTGGACTGCGTTACCGGCATTCGGCAACACTGGCCGCTACCCATTGGCTTCCTAGCCTGGTCGCCAATGTCCCGGCATGGCACGAAAGCATCTACCATGCAGTCTTCGTGCTGGTAATTGTTTGGGCACTCCTACGCGGGGATCCACGCTTAGCGGATGAGCTGCTGTACGTCGGCGCTGCGGTGACGGCACCGATCCCCGGCCGTAGCCTCGCGGCGTTGGCCGACCTGCCAGGCAGCTGGAATCATTCAAGTACTGGGATAGCTTTGGATGCGAGCGCAATTGTCGCTGCTGTCATTCCCTGGCATCTGGCGAGGCATGCCGCGAATCGTGCGGCGGTGGTCCACAAAGACAGCATTTGGGTGGACCGCCAAAGGGGAGGAAGGTAGATGTGGGGGCGGGGACTAGGTATGCCGTTGGAGCTGATTGCGTGTCCCCAGGCCCTTTCCGGTGAGGTATTCCTGATTGGTAAAGCTTGGTGCCGACCGTCGTGGCAGTCGATGGCCTTCGTCGCTGTTCTCCATATCTTGGCTCCCCAGAGTGATTGGATGAATTGAGCCACACGATCTGCTGAACCCAGGCGATTGGGTGACAGCGGAGGGGGCGGAGCCACGCACAGTGAGCTTGAGTGGCTTGGCGACATTGGGCCGAGTACACCTGTGCTGCAAGAAAGCAGCACAGGATCTTTCCCGCCGTGTCTCCCGACTTTCCCCGTCTTCTGGAGGATTGATTTTCGGGAGAGGGGGCAGTTAGCCGACTACTCCGGGACGACCATTTTGTAGCTGGGCCAATAGATCCACTGGCCCAGCTATGCGATATTTTCAAAATCCTAGCAAAGTCCAATTCGCGCCTTCTAAGCGTTGCGTCATTGCTTCAATCCTCGGTTGCGCAATAGCGCATCCGCGGTTGGCAAACGGCCTCGGAAGCGGATGTAGCTCTCTGCCGGATCACGGGTGTTACCGCGCTCGTAGACCTCCTGCCGCAACTTTCGCGCAAGCTCCGGATTGAAGACATCACCGGTCTCAACGAAAGCATCGAATCCATCCGCGTCCATCGCCTCGGCCCACGTGTAGGCGTAGTAGCTGGCCGAGTAGCCGCCGTCGAAGATGTGGCTGAAATGGGGCAGACGATGACGCATGCCAACCTCCTTCGGAACGCCGAGATCGCGCAGCTGCGCCTCTTCCCAGTCACGTGCATTGAAGTTCTTTGGAAGTTCACTCAGCGAATGCAGCCGCATGTCAAGAATCGCAGATGACAGCTGCTGCACCGTTTGAAAGCCCTGATTGAACGTCTGCGCCTTCAGTAGCGCCTGCAGCATGGTCTCCGGCATCGGCTCTCCCTTGGCGTTGCGTGCATGTTCCCGGAGGATGGAGGGGGCGGTGATCCAGTGCTCGTAGACCTGAGAGGGAAACTCCACGAAGTCACGCGAGACCGCCGTCCCGGAAAGGCTTGGGTAGCGGGCCGTCGACAGCAGGCCATGCAGCGCGTGGCCAAACTCATGGAAGAGAGTCTGCGCCTCATCCAGCGAGAGCAGCGCCGGCTGGCCCTGTGCTGGCTGGGGGATGTTCTGGTTGTTCACCACGATGGGGGTATCGCCGAGCAGCGTGTTGGGAACGCGAATGCTATTCATCCAAGCACCTGGGCGCTTCGTAGGACGAGCAAACCAGTCGGCGTAGAACAGACCAACCTTGCGGCCGTCAGCCTCTCGAATTTCAAAAACCCGCACCCCGGAGGCGTACACCGGAATGTCCTTGCGCTCCACGGTTGTGAGGCCAAAGAGCTTTTGGGTGGTCTCGAACAGCGCGTCAACCATTCCTTCCAGAGGCATGAATTGCTTTACTTGGGCCTCATCGAGGGAGAAGCGCTCGCTTCGGATCTTCTCGGCGTAGTACCGCCAGTCCCACGGTTCGACTTTCTCGATACCGTCATTGGCCGCAAGAACCTGAATGTCGTGAAGCTCTTCCTTGGAACGCTCCAGCGCTGGGCGGTATACGGACATCAGAAGACCGAGCGCCGCCTCGGTGTTCTTCGCCATCGAGTCTTCCAGAACGAAGTCCGCGTGACTCTTTGCACCCATCAGCTTTGCCCGCTCGGCGCGCAGGCTCACGAGCTGGGAGATGATCTGGCTGGTGTTGTTGGCATTGGAATTGTCACCCCGATACGTAAATGCCCGCCATATCTTCTCCCTGGCCTCCCGATTCGGGGACAGCGTCAAGAAGGGCTCAGCTGCCGAGCGCGTAGCTGTGAAGAGATACTCCCCGGGCTTGCCTGCAGCTGCCGCGGCTACGGTGGCGGCGCTGACCTGGTCGGCAGGGAGGCCCTGCACCTCATCAAACGAAAGGGCTACATCGTTGGCCTTTTGGTCGGAGAGAAGCTTCTGGCCAAAGTCAACGCCGAGCTTCGCCAACTGTTCGTTGATCTCCGCCACCCGAGCTCTCGAGGCAGGGGAAAGTGCAGCTCCGGCCCGGACAAAGCTGGAATGCGTTTCCTCAACCAAGCGCAGCTGCTCGGGTGTAAGGCCAAGCCGGGCGCGCTTCTGGAAGACGGTATCTACGCGCTTAAAAAGGTTCTGGTCCAACAGAGTATCGTTGGACAACCGTGCAAGCTTGGTAGCGACGTCCTTCTGAATAGCCTGGTTGGCATCAGTGGCATCGGCGGACGCAACGGTGAAGAACGTACTCGAAACTCTTGCCAATTGCCTTCCAGAGCGCTCCATCGCCTCAACAGTGTTCTCAAATGAAGGCATTGCGCTGTTGCCAGCAATTCGAAAGCTGTCGGCCCGCGCCTCGGCAATAGCTAGATCAAATGCGGGCACGTAGTGCTCTGGGCGAATCAGGTCGTACGGCGGTGCGCCGTCCGGGGTGTGCCATACCCCAAGTAGGGGATTGGAATTGGGTGCCTGTTGAGCTTGTGCAACGGTCTGCGCAGCCAGCGCAGGCATGGCTGCAACGAGGCTCGCTGCAATCGCGGCAGAGAGGATGCAGATGCGTAACACCATGGTTTGACTCCGGGGCTGATGGGTTGTCGAGCGGATCGAAAGCGGCGGGGGGCGTGTGCTGGCTCGCGTCGCCGGCATGGCAAAGAGGGTGGTACTTACCCTTGAGTGGATGTTATAACATTGCATCTACGGGCTTGGGGGAATCGCCGCTCAGCAATCGGCTCTGACTCTGCATCGACCTCAACCCTTGGTGATCGTGATCCATCACTCCTCATGCGAAACTGCCGGCCACTGTTAGCTATAGAATCCGCATGACGACAACGCGCAACATCCTCTCTACGAGCATCGCTATGGGGATCCTTACAGCCCCCCTGTACTCACCCCATGCACTAGCACACACCGCAGCACCGCCTGCCGCCTCTACGCTGGATGCCATTAATGTCAACGGCATGGCTGAAGATGTAAGCAAGATTGCCTCGACGGTCACCATTGTCAGCGCCCAGCAGATCCAGCTCAGTGGCGGCAATCTCGGAAAGGTCCTTGACGGGCTCCTTGGTGTCAGGTGATCAATGAGATTGATCGTTTACGGGATGCTGTCCTGCTACTGGCTGGGGACAGCCCATACAGGGAGTACCTGCTGCGTTGGACGCTACGCGCACTGGAAACGGCCGGATTACGGCCTATTGACGCCAAGGAAGTACTCATAAGTATGGAGCCCGTTTCATCGAAAGCCAGCTGGCAATGTGCAACCGGGCCGCAGCCAAGCTCACCGATCGCGCACTGGCTTTAGCGATTATGCGACACACGGCTGACCTGCAGGCGCACGCCCTGGCAGCGTCAAAGCAGCTAGGCGGCCTGCTGCACGGATGTGACTACATCGTTGCGACCGAGCCGGCGTGAGCAGCAAGCACCGTGCGAAAGAAAGACGATCCACGCTCTGCGGACGAAGCACAAATAAAGGGTAGCCCTGTGAAAAGCACTTCGCCCCAATCCATCGCGGGGAACCTCGCGGTACCGCAGCGAGACGGGGTAGAGCTGAAGATTGAAGCAATCAGCAGTATTTGTGACAAGCGGGGGGTTAGGCTGACCCAGGCCCGTCGTCGCGTGCTTCGTATGCTGGTCACAGCTACAGGTCCTCTCAAGGCCTATACGATCCTAGAGGCCGTTCGGAGGGAGAGCCCTAATACGGCTCCGACTGCGGTTTACCGCGTGCTTGAGTTCCTGCGGCGCAACGGCTGGGCGATAAAACTGAATTCGATAAACGCTTTCCTCTTGAGACCCGCTGGGCCTCCGTGGAGCTGCACTTTTCTGGTGTGTGAGAACTGCGGTTCCGTGGAGACAATCCACGTTCCAGTACTGCCCGCAGGCTTCCTGGACGATCTCCACGTTCATGGGTTCACCCCAGCAAGCCATGCGTTGGAGATATCCGGCACCTGTTCGGCGTGCCGGAATTTGCAGGCCCAAGAAGATGGAACGGACCAATAGGCGTCAGTTCCTTTAGCTGCTTGGCGTCGCTCTTCTCACATCCCGCGCCGACTTGAAGCGCTTGCTGACCTCCGCCCAGTTGACCACCGACCACCATGATTGGACATAGGCAGGGCGCTTGTTCTGGTAATTGAGGTAGTAGGCATGCTCCCACACATCAAGGGCTAGGAGTGGGAATCCCGGTGTCTTGGCGGACGGCATGAGCGGGTTGTCTTGATTTGGCGTGACCGTAACGATTAGCGATCCGTTACGGTCAAGGACCAACCATGCCCACCCTGATCCGAACACCGACAAGGCAGCGGCGGAGAACTCTTCCTTAAACTTCTGTAACGAACCGAAGTCACGCTCGATCGCCGTCAGCAGAGCCTGGCTGGGCTCTGCACCTTCCCCGGGAGGTGCGAGCAGAGACCAAAACAAGCTGTGGTTGTAATGCCCCCCGGCGTTATTTCTCACAGCCGTTCCAGCGCTATCGGAGGAGGCAAGAAGCTGCTCCAGGGTGAGGCCACGTAGCGTGGCGGAATCCTTGATAGCCTTGTTGAGGTTGTCGACGTAGGCCTGATGATGCTTGTCGTGGTGAATCTGCATCGTCTCCGAGTCCACGACTGGTTCCAGCGAAGCAGCTGCGAAGGGCAGCGCCGGTACCAGGAAGGGCGCAGTCTTATCCAGCAGATCATCGCCTGGCCGAGCATGTCCGACTGGTGCGACGAGAATCGTGGCCGCGATGAAGAATAGATTGAACGCTCTCATAAGCCTACCTCTCGGTGTGGTGGATTGTGACTGAAACGGCGGGTGGATCAGCCCGCTGTCCGTCAACTCTGAAATTCGGGCAGAGTCATCGGCAACTGGCCGGTGATTTCCCTACGACCTCGGAAACAATCAGTGTCAGCGCATCTCCAATCGCAGCAGACAGTTCCCTCTCATGCGCCAGACCAAGTCTGTCCATCTCGGCCTCGCAAAGACTGACTATTCGCTTCCTGGCACCTGCCCTGGACGAATCGCACTGCCACTGTGGTTCGCCCAGCGGAAGCGCCGCATAGGCAACCGATCTGCAAGGCTGCGCAGGCTGGCCAAGGCGAGCTGGATCATGGGGCCTCCTCCAGCGGGCGTGACGCGCGATTGATCAAGTCCAGCACGCTGACCTCGTCAAACAGGGGCTCAAGCGAAGGGTCATGGCTCACCACGATCGCGGTGGTACCGGCCTGGCGGCAGGCCTTGCTCAGGAGTCTGAGGAATGACCGGGCGGATTCGGGGTCCAACGCGGAGGTAGGCTCATCTGCCAGCAGCAACTGCGGCTTGCCGATCAGGGCACGGGCAGCGGCGACGCGCTGCTGTTGTTTTCCCACACTCAAGCGGCCCGCTAAGCGAGCCAACAACGCATCGGCATTTAGCCCCAGCGCTTCCAGCAGCAGCGATATCCGCTTATCCCGCTCGGCCCGGCTATGCGCCCGGAGTTCGCGCGAGACAAAGTTGAGCCCCAGCGCGATGTTGTCCCGCACGCTGAGGAAGAGCAACAGGTTGAACTTCTGGAAGATGACTCCGCAGTGGTTAGCCCTGAACCGGTTATGCGCGGTACCCGCCAGGCTGGACAAGTTATGCCCGGCCACCTCGATCCGGCCCGAGGTCGCGTGCAGCACACCAGACATCAGCCCAAGCAGGGTGCTCTTGCCACTTCCGCTGGTGCCCTGTAATAGCAATTGTTGCCCCTGCTTCACTTCAAACGAGGGATATCCAGGATCGCTTCGTGCCCCGGGTAGCCAAACCGGACCGACTCCAGGCGAGCCGCGGCGGTTGTCACCGTGCCAACTCCACCCGCTGCTGCGCGCCGCGTAGTTCGACGCGGTCCTGACCATGCGCAGTGGCGGTCTCTACGACCGTTTCATGCAGCCCGGGGAAGTGGCGGCCCAGCGATAGCTGGAGGTGGTCCAGCGTGGACGTGCTCTTGCACTGGAACTGCAGCGCTGCTTCAAAGCCAGCGTGGTGATGGCCGACGTGCCCCACGTCGTGAGACGAAATGGCGGTGGAGAAACCCTCCGTTGTCACCTTGTGGGCCTTGAGCGAACACCCGGCACTGGCCGGAAATGCGATCCAGTTACCGCTCTCCAGCACCCGGACGGCCTTCTTCAGCGCAGCGGTCTCCGCTTCCGTTGCGGGCGGGCGTTCGAAGGCGAGGATGCCCATGCCCGGTGCGTTGAGCCGAACGTCAATGACTCGGTCGTCCACGCCAATCTGAATCTGGGCCTGGCCGTGGACGTGAGGTCCTTGATGCCTCACGTCGTGGGCCGATGCCAGTGCAGGAAGGGCGGCAAGTACAGCGAAAAGCTTCTTCATGATTTAGCGATGTTATAATATAACGGAATGCAGCTTACCTCTCGCACAAGTAGAAGTCACACCGCCCCATCGAAAGGACGCACTCTGCACAGAAGGTTTGACCTTGCAGCCGCATGGCTGTCGCTTACCTGCGCGCTGCATTGCATGTTGCTCCCCCTGATCTTGGCGTTGCTTCCGGGCGCGATGCTGGCGCTAAGGTCTTTCCAGCACCCGTGGCACGGGCCGCTCACCTGGCTGCTGCGCCTTTCCCGATGGGAGTGGGCCATCGCCGCCGTCGCGGCGGCGTTGTGCGTCACCAGCGTTGGCATCGCGTGGCAACGGCACAGAAGGTCACTGCCCATGGCACTCGCGGTGGCCGGCAGCGGCTGTCTGTTGCTGGCGTCCCTGCACCCGCAGATCAGGGACATCGTGGTTCTGCACGGACTGCTTTCCGCCATTGGGGGAACGCTGATGGCGTCCGCTCACCTGGTGAACAGGGGCATCACCTCCCACGCCGCTTGAGCGGCAAGGTCCCGCCGCGCAGCGGGGCCCCTCACGTACCCACGTCACCGCGTTCCAGCGCCCGCCCCGGGGAAAAGAAGTCGCCGGGATCTTTCGCCATGCCCTGCACGAGAATCATGATGAAGGCCCGTGTTCTATCCGCTTCCATTTCCGCACTGCTGATCACCGCCGCCCCAGCGCTCGCCCAGGAGGCAGCGCGTACCCCGACCGACCTGGACCAGCTCACCGTCACCGGTGACAGGGGCGTGGATCCTAGCCTCACCATATTGCCGGTCCAGGTGCTGACCGGGGATGAGCTCGTGCACCGCCGCAAGGGTGGGCTCGGCGAAACCCTGGAAGGATTGCCCGGCGTGCATCTCGACAACTTTGGCGGCGGTGCCTCACGGCCCGTCATTCGTGGGCAGACACTGCCGCGTATCGAGGTGCTCTCCGATGGCGCGAACCTCTTCGACGCCGCCTCGGTGTCGCCGGACCACGCCATCACCACCGACCCGATGCTGCTGGAGGCCATTGAAATCATTTGTGGCCCCGCAGCGGTGTGTATGGCGGCAGTGCCATGAGCGGCGCGGTGAACCTGATCGACGGGCGCGTTCCCAAGCGCCTGCCGACGAGTGGCGTCACGGGTGCGGCGGAAGTGCGCCTGGGCTCCGGCGACCAGGAAAGGACCGGCGTTGGTCAGGTCACCGCTGGCGTCGGCCAGTTCGCTGTTCATGCCGAAGTGGCCCGTCATCACAGCGATGACTACGACATCCCCGGCGGTCAGCTGAAAGACTCCTTCGCCGAAGGAACCACCTCGTCCTTCGGTGCCTCCTGGATCACCGACAAGGGATACATCGGCGCTGGGTACACGCTGCAGGAGAGCGACTACGGCCTGCCGGGCCATTCGCACAAGAACGGGGTCTGCCACACGCACGGCATTGACCTGCATTGCGCGGCGCATGGTGCCTACGAGGATCCGTTCGGTTCTTCCGATGACCACACCGCGAAGATCCGCCTGCGCAGCGAGCGCGCAGATGTTCGTGCCGACTACGATGACCCGTTGCCGGGCTTCCAGCACCTCCGTCTGCGCCTTTCGCATACGGACTACCGGCACGATGAGATCGACGGCCCGTCGCTGTTCAATCGCTACACGAACGAGGTGGACGACGGCCCCATCGAGCTGACCCACAACCCGGTGTTGGGCTTCACGGGCACGCTGGGCGTGCAGTACACCGATGGTGAGTTCAGTGGGCTCAACGTCAACAACATGCACGTCCCGTTCCCCGAGAATGGCTACGGGCTGGACAGCGCCCAGCGTCACGACACAAAGAACATCGGTGTGTTTTTGAATGAAAAGCGGTCATTCGGCCCGGTGGATCTGCTGTTCGCCGCACGAAAGGACTGGCGGGAGATCAGCATTCCCCGGCCGACCTTCCGGCATGCGCTGAATGCCGAGTACCAGGCGTTGTTTGCCGAATGGTACGGTCCCAACTGGGAGCAGTACCTGGAAGACGAAAGCGTCGAGGGCTTCGTCAAGAAGAATCCCGGTTCCAAGGTCAATCCGTTCTCCGCCTCGGTGGGTCTCAACTGGAATCTCGCCGAAGGCTATTCTGCTGTCCTGAGCCTAGGTCGAACCCAGCGCGCTCCGAGCGTCCGCGAACTGTATGCCTACGGCAACAACTTGGCCGCCAATAGTTATGAAGTAGGGTTGGTGCGTTCGCGAAGTGCTTCCCCGACGTTCCCGGAAGGCCGTACTGATGCCCTGGAGACGGCACGTTCCGTGGACCTGAAGCTGCGGAAGGTAGGCGGGCCGGTCGATTTTGAAATCGGCCTGTTCCATCAGGACATCAAGGATTACGTGTTCGCCCGGTTGATTGAGACTGACAGTGAAACCGGCGTGCCGCACAAGTACCTTCTTTACACGGCAGCTGATGCCACATTCACCGGCGTTGACGGCCAGATCAGCCTGCAGCTCAATACAGCGCACAGAACGACGCTGTTCGGTGACTACGTGCGCGCCAAGGTGAAAGGCGAGGACGATAATCTGCCACGCATTCCCCCCGGTCGCCTGGGCGTGCGCCACCACTGGTCGAATGGGCCGTACTCCGCGGATGCCGAGTACTACCACACGTTCTCGCAGGATCGCATCGCACAGTACGAGACCCGGACCGGCGGGTACGACATGCTCAATGCCACCCTGGCGTACCGCTTGGAACTCACGGAGCGCCAGTCAGCGGAGTTCTACCTGCGGGCGACGAATCTGCTCAACAAGACCGCGTATGTGCATACGTCGTTCGTCAAGGACCAGTCGCCGCTGAGGGGCAGGAGCATGGTGATCGGGGTTCGCTACGCGTTCTGACTCGGACGTAGCGGACGGTGGCCGCCTGGCCGCCGCCCGGAATGTCAACGAACTCGCGCAGAGTCGACCGGAACAATAAGCCATAACCCTTGGCTGATAGGGTCGGTCAACAGACGACTGCCGATAGACCCCGTCACCTCTCGAACGCAAAACCCAACATCGAAGTAGTCAGCGAGCACCCCACCGCTCGGCTGCCCCCCCCCCAGAGCACGACCAATGAAAATCTTCGGACAAAAGCGCTATGACGCGAACGAAAGCGCCAGTTACGCAGCGTAACAGGATCAGAAATGGCAAGGGGTTCAACGGAGTGATCGCTTATGTCTGTGCCTTCGCCACCGGCAACATATGAAGTTTCCCATCGGCGCCACGCTCCAGCAGGACCATATAGCCCAGCAGTTAAATTGGGCTGCCGAAGAAGAAATCCATGGTTCGGGGTTGATGAAGTATCAACTCATTCACGAGTTGGGTAGGTGACGTTAAGCCTGCAGAGCGAATGCTAAGTAGGTGGAATAGAGACCGACAAGCCAAGGCCATTTAATGGACGACAACATTCAGAATTGCGGCTCGGTTTTCCAGGCCAGGCCTATTGGCGAGCGGATGGATAGATTCGGGTCCTCCGAAGGAAAAATTCTTGAGCACATTCTTGACTCATTACACCAACCGCGCGGCCTGACTTATCACTTGACGGTCAGGGGGCGTGGACGGCTCCCTTCTGTGTACCCTGTATCGGACTTGGCTACCGCTTCCATAAGCGCAGCATCCTTGGCACTGATGTCGCTTATTGAAAGGCGCCACGGTAGTAAACTAGAGGTGAGCGTGGACCGCGCGCTTGCGTCAAGATGGTTCAAACAATCCATCTATCCTGTGGACTGGACTCTAACTCCCAGCTGGGACGAACTGGCGGGGGACTATCAATCCTCAAATGGTGGGATCCGCCTCCACACCAACGCACCCGCGCACAGAGCTGCAGCCTTGCGGGCACTGGGCCTTTCGACCGCCCACAAGAAGTTGGATCGCGATTTGGTTGCTGAAGCGGTCAGTACCTGGGAGTCTGCAAGCTTGGAGTCGGAGATTGTGTCACAGGGGGGATGCGCAGCTGAGATGCGTTCCACCCGGGCGTGGCTCGATCATCCGCAAGGCCGTGCTGTTGCCCGAGAGCCGTTAGTCGCTCATGAGCGTGCAGGGGCTAGTACAAGAAGCTCGAGGTGGGCTATCGATTTGTTACACCCACTGCGCGGTGTCCGCGTGCTGGATCTAACGCGAATCCTTGCAGGACCGGTGGCCACGCGTTTCCTGGCCGGTTGCGGCGCAGATGTGCTTCGTATCGATCCGGTGGACTGGAACGAGCCAGCGCTCGCACCTGAAGTCACGTTAGGCAAGCGCCGAGCTAGAATGGATTTGCGAAGCCGGAAGGGCCTGAAAGCTTTTGAACGGCTTTTGGCAGAATCCGACGTCTTGGTTCATGGCTACAGATGCGATGCATTGGAGAGTCTGGGGCTTGGCCCGCAGCGGCGGCGAGAACTCAATCCAGGCCTAGTGGATGTCAGTCTCGATGCCTACGGCTGGTCGGGACCGTGGGCGACTAGACGTGGCTTTGACAGCTTGGTTCAGATGAGCTGCGGAATCGCGGATACAGGCATGCGGGTCAATGCAGCTGGCCGGCCAGTCCCGCTTCCGGTGCAGGCCTTGGACCATGCTACTGGCTACTTGCTCGCCGCTGCGGTTCTGAAGGGGCTGGCAAATGTTCTGGATGATGGCCATGGTGGAAGTTTCAGGACATCTTTGGCTAGGACGGCGCTTCTTCTTACGAACAACTGCTCCAGTGGTGAGTGCTCTGGGGAACCATTAGCTGAGTTGATGGAGCAAGACTTCGCTGCTAGCTTGGAACCAACCGTTTGGGGCTCTGCTCGTAGGCTGAAGGTTCCCTACGCGGTTGATGGTGTGCAACTTGAATGGGCTCTGCCAGCAGGAAACCTTGGCGACAGCGTCGCCACTTGGTAGTTCTGAGAAAGCTTAGAAGACTGCAAGTTCAGAGCATCATGGGTCGAAGTGCTGCCGAGTGCGTTGCATGGAGCCGCTAATGTACGGCATTGAACGGGCAGGTCAGCTTGCAGCTCAACCAGTGCTGCCGGGTACTGCATGCTCAACGCCACTCTGGCGTATCGCCTAGACTGACGGAGCGGTAGCCAGCTGAATTCTATCGGCGGGCGACAAATCTCCTCAACAATAACGCGTATTTGCATACATCGTTCGTCAAGGACCGGTCGCCGCTGCGGGGCAGGAGCGCGGCGATCGGAGTTCGCTACAACTTCTGATCCAAGGCGCAGCGCGGCCGCCGGCAGGCGGCCGTCATTCTGAGTCTGTGACAAAAGCGTTAAGAGTGATATGTTATAGCATTACGCCATCTTTGACTCTTCCAAATGTCTCGTTTGCTTCATCTTCGTGCGCCTCAGTGCACGCTGGCTATTGCTGTTTCGCTTGCCTGTAGCTCCGCGGCCATCGCCGCCCCGGGAGCCCTTGAACTCGATCCCATCGTCGTCACAGCGACCGCAACCGATCGCTTGGCCAGCGATGCTCCGGCATCGATCAGCGTCATCGCGCGCGAGCAGATCCAGGCGCGTGCCGTGCTGGACCTCAGTGACGCGCTGCGTGGCACCACCGGTGTGACCCTGGCCGGCGTCGGCTTCGGCCGTCGTGGCATCCGCATCCGCGGCATGGACCCCGAGTACACGCTGGTGTTGCTCGATGGCCAGCGGGTGAATGCCGCCAGCGATGCGATTGCGCATGCCGACTTCGACCTAGGCTGGATGCCTGCTGCCGCGATCGAACGGATCGAAGTGGTACGCGGCCCCATGTCGTCCTTGTATGGCTCTGAAGCCCTCGGCGGCGTCGTGAACATGATCAGTCGACGGGCCACCGACGACTGGCAAGGGAACGTGGTTTACAACGGTGGCGTGGTGGGCGGCGACCGTGGCGGCAATACCACGCAGGCCGGCCTCTATGCGGGCGGGGCGCTCATACCCGGCACGCTTGGTCTCAGCGTGTTTGCAGAACACCGCCAGAAGGACGCCACCAAGGATCCTGCCGATGAGCGGCTTGACGAGCAGGAGCAGCGCCGGGTAAACACCGGTCGCGCCGTGCTGACGTGGACGCCAACTGACAGCCAGCGCGTCGACCTGTCACACCTGGAGGGCAAGGAGTTCCGTAAGCGCAATGCACTGCAAGCGGGCAACGCGCCTTATGTCTATGAGACCATCGACGACATTGAGCGCCAGCAGACCACGCTGTCCCACGAAGGCACATGGAGCTGGGGCCAGACCCGATTCAGCGCCTACCAGAGCAAGCTGGACCGGGAGAACCGCCGTGATGTCGGCGAAGCAACTCGACCGCAGAGCCTTCGGGATGACATCGTTGACGGTCGTGCGACTCTGAATCTCGGATCGTCTCACCGGGTAAGCGTAGGTGGCGAATGGCGTCGCGAACGTCTTGATGATGCCTCAGCCGCAGCCTCGGGCAAGGTGCAGGCCATCCAGACTGCGCTCTTCCTGCAGGATGAGATCCAGATCACTGAAGGACTCTCGGTGGTTGTGGGCGATCGCGCAGATCACCATTCCGAGTTCGGCTGGCACCACAGTCCGCGCGGTTATGCCGTATGGCATGTCAGTGACGCGTTCACGTTGAAGGGAGGTGTTGGCACCGGCTTCAAGGCACCGAGCTTGAAGCAGCTCTCGCCGGAGTACTCCGCCGTGGGTGGGGGAGGCCGCTTCACCATCGTCGGCAATCCGCTGCTAAAGCCCGAGCAGAACACCAGCTATGAGCTCTCGGGGGCGTGGCAGCACGATGGCTGGTCCATCCAGACCACGGTCTTCCAGAATGAACTGAAGGACCTGATCCAGACGGTTTGCGTGCGTGCCTGCGGTCTTCGTGGGCGCGAACTGCGCAATTACACCAATGTGGCAGAGGCAAGGATCCGTGGCGTGGAGCTTTCCGGAACGATTCCGCTCGCTGAAGGCCTTCGGATCGACGCCAACTACAGTTGGTTGGATACCGAGGACAAGGAGACCGGACAGGCCCTGAATGAGCGCCCCAAGCGGAGTGGAGCAGCCAATCTGGTGTGGGAGTCCGGTCCGCTGCAGGCGACGCTTCGCGGCGAGTACATCGGCCCACAAAAGCAGGCGTCCGGCACTACCCAGGTGACGTTGCCCGACTATGCGCTCGTCTCGCTGGATACCCGCTGGGCCATCACTCCCAAGCTCAGCATGGTGGTCGGCATCGACAACATTGCGGACAAGCGGCTTGACGAGACCGGTGCACTGTACGCGTATCCAGAAACCGGTCGTTACGTGCACGCTGGCTTTGATCTGGCCTTCTAAGTGCGCGCACTAGCCTGGCTGCTGCTGCTCGGCCTGACTGCCTCCCTGCCTGCATGGGCAGGGGGACTGCGGGTGGAGGTGGTGACAAATGATTTCGTCATGCCTGCGAAGATTGTGGCGGTTGATGCCCTGATGGCACCTGAGGGCGTGCGCGTCGAGCACCGGCTGGTGGGCGGTGGGCGTGCGTTGCCCGACGGATGGCCGGCAGGCGTCGACCTGGTGATCGTCGACAGCCCCAGACCCTCAGATGCCGAGCAGGTCATGGCGGCGATCAAACCCGCCCTGCTGCGCGGGCAGACGCCCTGGGTGAAGGTCGGTGCCGGACCGTCCGCATCGGCGGGCCTGGACACCGGCCACGCACGCCGCGTGGCCAGCTATTACGCCAATGGAGGCGCGTACAACTTCAGGGCGCTGGCCGAATGGCTCCGCCGATGGTCTGCACAGGATCCCGCGTTCGATACTGCTCCCACGCCACGCGTGCTCCCCGCAGTCGGGTACTACGCGGGGCCTGGCCAGCCAGCGTATGGCAGTCGACTTGAGCTGGAAAATGCCTGGGAGCAGGCCGGGCAAGCCGCCTGGCCCCGCGTAGCGGTGCTCATCGCCGCCAACAGCGTCAGTTCAATGCAGACCCAGGTGGTCGACGCGCTCATCACGGAAGGGCGACGGAAGAAGGTTTCCCTTTTTGGAGTCTGGTACGACCAGGCGCTGGATGATGGACTTCGTAACGCGGTTGCCTCGATCAACGTTTCCGCGGTCGTCAATCTCACCCATCTGCAGAACGGAGCGGCGCTTCCGCAGGAGTTCGCTGGCCTGGATGTTCCGGTAATACAGGGGTTGAACTACCGCCAAGGCAACAGCGAGCAGTGGCGCAAAGCGACCAGCGGCGTCCCGATGTCCCAGATGGCGACATTCGTCGCACTGCCGGAGACTTGGGGCACGTCGGACCCGACGGTGGTCTCAGCAACTGACAATGGCAGCCTGCAGCCTATTCCAGAACAGGTGCAAGCCCTGGTCGACAAGCTTGTCCGGATCGGAAAGCTGCGCACCGTGCCTGCCGCCAGCAAACATCTGGCCCTCCTGTTCTGGAACTCGCCAGATGGAGAAAAGAACCTGTCGGCTTCGCATCTGAATGTGGCGCGCAGTGTCGCCTCACTGCTGCCCAAGCTTCAGGCCGCCGGCTACACAGTGGAACCCGCCGGTGAGAAGGCGATCGTCGAAGGCGCGCAGGCACTGCTTGGCGGGTACTACCGTCCAGAGACGCTGGAGAATCTTCTTGCACGCGACCTGGCGGTGGCGCTTCCCTTGGAGCGTTATCAGCGCTGGCTGGCTACGCTTCCACCAATACGTCTAGCCGAGTTGAACAGCCGGTGGGGAGATCCTGCGCGCAGCCCGTTTGTCCGCACCGTCAAGGGAAAGAAGAGCTTCGTGTTGCCGCGGCTGCGCCTGGGTAACCTGCTGGTGATGCCGCAACCGCCCAGGGCAGGGCAGGTGGGCAAGGCCACCCATGACCTGGGCGCGGTACCCAGCCATTACTACCTGGCGGCCTATCTCTATCTTCGGGATGAGTGGCAGACAGATGCCATCGTTCATTTCGGCACCCATGGCACCCAGGAGTGGACACCCGGCAAAGACCGCGGACTATGGACCGGCGACTATCCATGGCTGACGGTGGGCGACGTTCCCGTCTTTTACCCCTACATCCAGGACAACATCGGCGAGGCCATGCAGGCCAAGCGCCGCGGTCGCGCCGTGGTCGTGAGTCACCAGACGCCTGCATTTGGGCCGTCGGGGCTTTACGACGAGCTTCGGGACCTGCATCAGCTGGTGCACGAATACCAGCAGCTGGATGATGGGCAGGTTCGCGACACGACTGCCGCGCAGCTCCAGGAGGCAGCGCTCAGCTCGGGTATCGCCGACGACATGGGGTGGAGTGCTGTGGACATGCAGTCCCGCTTTCCGGCCTTCCTGCAGGCGTTGCATGATCACCTGCACGAACTGGCCCGCCGCCAGCTGCCGCTGGGCCTACATACGTTCGGTGAGTCCGCCCCTGAAGAACTGCGGTTCATGACAGTGATGCAGCAGCTTGGCCCGGCCTACCTGCAGGCACTCGGGCTGGATGCAGAAGAAGCCAACACCGGCGACGCGGAGCAGATCCGCAATGGACGTCCTTACCAGATACTGCAGACGTACCTTCGCGGGGACGGGGCGTCCATCGGGCACCTGTCAGAAGCAGTGCGAACGCAGCTGGAGCGTGCCCGGCAGTTGGATGTCGCCCTGGCGGACACGCAGGAGGTCGAGTCCCTGTTGAGGGGCCTTGCTGGTGGCTTCGTTCCGCCGGGCGCGGGGGGCGATCCCATTCGTTCGCCCGAGGTGCGCAGTGGTCGGAACCTGTACGCGTTCGAGGCTGACCGGCTGCCAACGCGGGCCGCATTTGAAAGCGGGCGCGTGGCACTGGATCAGCTCATTGAAGCCTACCGCCAGGAGCACGGCACCGCTTTCCCGGAGAAGCTGGCCATCAGCTTGTGGTCCAGCGAAGCCATTCGACACCTAGGGGTGCTGGAGGCGCAGGTCCTTCATGCGATGGGGTTGCGGCCGAAATGGAACGAGGCCGGCAAGGTCATCGCACTGGACATCGTGCCGGACGTGGAGATGAAGCATCCCCGCATCGATGTCGTGGTGCAGGCCACCAGTGTGTACCGGGACCAGTTTGACCCCTTCCTGCGCATGCTCGCGGATGCGGTGGAGCGCCTGAGCTGCATGCCGGCCGCTGCGTCCAATCCCATCGCGCGCAACTCCGCTGCGGTCGAGCGTGCCCTGCGTCAGCGTGGGATGTCTGAAGAGCAAGCAAAGGCACTCTCGAAACTGAGGGTGTTCAGTAATGCGCCTGGTGAGTTCGGGAGTGGTTTGGGCCGCGCAGTGCTTGATCGCGCCGAGGGAGCCTCAAAGGACGACGCCACGCTGGCCAACGGATTTCTGGAAAACCTGCAGTATGGGTACGACGCCAAGGGCCGTGCCGTTACGCTACCAGGCGGCAACCTCTTCGCGGAGCAGCTTCGTGGCGTTCAGGCAGCAGTGTTGTCGCGCTCATCCAACGTCAATGGGCTGCTGAGCACGGATCACCCCTTCGAGTACCTGGGCGGGCTGGCCTTGGCCGTGAGACACCTGGACGGGGAGACGCCCTCGCTGTTCATTTCCGACCTGCGCGAAGCGACCCCAAAGACCACGACGGCAACCCGCTTCCTGGCAGACGAGCTCCGTGCTGGTCTGCTCAATCCGGCGTGGACGGCGGCCATGAAGGCCGAAGGCTACGCGGGAACGCTGGAAGTGCTGAAGACAACTGACAATCTGCTGGGCTGGCAGGTCACGGCACCGGGTACCGTACGCGAGGCGCAATGGCAGGCTGTGCACGACACCTATGTCCGCGATGCAAGGGGACAAGGCATATCGAGCTGGTTCGAGCAGGACAATCCAACTGCCCAGGCTCAGCTCATTGGTCGGCTTCAGGAAGCCATTGCCAGAGGTTACTGGGCCCCGGACGATCTGACGCGTAGGGAGCTTCAGGGCCGCCTCGACCAGCTGTTGGCACTGATCCGGCCAGATAGCAATGCCACGGCCCAGCAACACTCCCAGCTCGGCAGGGCAGGCTACGGAACCTTGCAGGGACCAGGAACCCCCATGCCCGCGGCCGCAAATCCCGCATCTGCTACACCCTCAGCAAGCTCTCCTGCGCCGGTACCGAGTGTTCGGGGACAGGTCATGCGCCAGACCGCTCCTGCACCGCCTGCCGAGTCCAGCAACAGCACCTGGCTGGCATTGCTCACGATCCTGATGCTCATCGCAACCGGTGCGTGGCTGCAGTCCCGATCCCATGTATCCCCCTCCATGCAAGAACGATGAACCATGAATGCCATTGAAAGAACGCTCTACGAGCTCTCCCATATCTTCCTCGCGCCCGTTCTTCTGCTCATCCTGGCAGCACTGGCCTACGCCTTCATCGCGCTGGGAGGATTCCTGTGGGAGGCCTTCAAGCGCTGGCGCGGCCAGTACAGCTCGGCGCTGATGCGCTGGCACGCCGGTGCCGGCGGAACCACGGATGACGCAGAACTTTGGATACTCAAGCGACTGGAGCTGCTGCGCATTGTTTCGCGCACGGCACCCATGCTGGGCCTGGTGGCCACCATGATCCCGATGGGGCCGGCACTGCTGGCCTTGACCAGGAGCGACGCGCAGAGCGTCGGTGAGAACATGGTCGTCGCATTCTCGTCGGTGATTCTGGCGCTGGTTGCCGCCAGTCTGACGTTCTTCGTCATGACCATTCGCAGGCGCTGGCTGCTTGAGGAGCTGCGTCACTTTGAACGACAGCAGGAGATGGGCTGATGCGCTTTCTCGAAGACGACGAAGCCGACGACCCCATTCTGTCTGTCGTCAACCTGGTCGACCTGTTCCTGGTGGTGACCGGCATCCTGATGATCGTCATCGTGAAGAATCCGGTGAACCCGTTCTCTTCAGCCGATGTCACCGTGATCGAGAACCCAGGTCAGGCCGATATGCGGATCACGATCAAGAAGGGCGAAGAGCTGACCAAATACGAGTCGACAGGCGAGATTGGAGAGGGGGGAGGTATCAAGGCCGGCGTGACCTACCGGCTGCCGGACGGCCGAATGGTGTACGTACCAGAGGGCGGCGCGCCGGAGTCCGCAGCCCCGTGATCAGCGT
Source organism: Stenotrophomonas sp. S39 (assembly GCF_016624665.1). NCBI lineage: Bacteria > Pseudomonadati > Pseudomonadota > Gammaproteobacteria > Lysobacterales > Lysobacteraceae > Stenotrophomonas > Stenotrophomonas sp. S39. The sequence continues at coordinate 82,150 of NZ_JACVTT010000001.1, forward strand.
CCGTCGGAATGAGGCCGCGGACCTTCGTACGGCACCACGGTGCCGGAGTACCTCTTGATGGAGGTGGCCGTCAGCTGGTAGGACGACATCGCCATCGAAGATGCCGACAATTTCACCGCCATCGTGCCTTCTATCCACACCGGCACCTCCAGTGCACCGATCTCTCGCGGCCGCTGCAGCAGCACATGGACGACTTGATTGGAGGGTGGGGCAGGGACGTGAAGACAGGCACCGTAGAACGGGACGAGGAGCAACTCTTTAACGTTGCCGCTGTCGTCGAAGTCCAGCGGCACCACATACCCGGGGAGTCTCACCCGTTGACCATCCAGCGTGGCATCCGTGCCCGACTTCAGTGTCTTCCGAAGCGCAGCGGCCTGCGCCTCGTACTCTCGTACGCGTCTGTGTCGAATCGCCTCGTACAAGCCGGCCGTCAGTGTGGCTGATACCTTGGCGTTATGTTCAGCCTCACCGGCAGGCTGGAGGTCACTCCACGCCAGCGTTCGTACACGTTCACTTGCACCTGATGATGATGAGACGAGGAGCAGGGCGAGCATTAGCGTCTGCACCGTACCGTGTGGTAGCGGTCAACGCGTATCGACGTGTTCAAGGGATCACCCTCAGAACTCGTTCCGTTTCCGGCGATATCCGGAGACGAGCTCATTGTTTGTATCGGCGACGCTCTCTGAAAACTCAGACGCCGATGCGGTCAGCTTCGGAATGGACGAAAGGTCGGTTCCGGGGCCAATTCGTTCCGTGGAAGGCACATAGAAGTTGGCCGGAAGGTGGACCCCCTCCACGACCGCGTTGTGCCGGACTACGCTGCCAGCCCCCACCACGCAGTTGAAGAGCACACTGTTGAAGCCGATGAAGACCCGCTCTTCCACCTTGCAGGGTCCATGGACGATCGCCCGGTGGGCAATGGAGGTGCGTTCGCCGATCACCACCGAAGCACCGTCCTTGGAATGGACAACCACTCCGTCTTGGATGTTGGAGTGCGCCCCGATGCTGATCGGCTCGATATGGCCGTTGGCATCCATCTCGTCGGCGCGAATCACCGCGTAAGGCCCGACAAAGACATGTTCCCCGATCTCCACCCGGCCGCAGACAATGGCTGTGGGATCGACAAAGCTGCTTTCGTGAACCACCGGCAGGTCGCCACGCGGGTTGCTTCTGATCATTGTGGACGCTCCGAACTCGACAGTGCAGGCTTGAATGCATTCGGGAAGAAGGCGTCCAGCCCTGCCTGAATGATGGGTTGTGCAATCTTCTCCGTGATCAGCACCATGCGACTGGCCCTGTGTCCTTCGGGCCATTCTTCCAGCCAGGCCTCCGGACTGATCACCCCCTGCACACCGTGGAGCACCAGCGGAGCGGTTTCGGCCTCAACATTCAGAATGGCCTTGTAGCGGAGAATCTGTGATCCCAGCAGGGCGGCCACGGTGGAGAGCCAGGCCTGAAGCGCACTTCTGGACACCGGGGCGTTGGATTCAAATCCCATGACCTGGTAGCGACCGCCATGGGCGGGTTGGGGTGCGCCGGGAACACCGATACCCCCCAGCATTCCCAGGAAGGGCGATACCGGCTGGGGCACCTCCAGCGCCAACGCGGGCAACTGCAGCAGCGGTCTGCGCAGCTTCAGCTCCGGGTCGAAGATCGCCGTAGATGCGATCCGCCCGTGTTCGATCTCCTGGATCCGGGCGAAGGGATTTCGAATGCCCAGATCCGCATGCAGGGCAGAGGTGACGTTGCTCTCGGCGGCGTCACATTTGGTGACCAGGATCAGGTCTGCCACGGCCACTTGTGCAGCGGCCTCATGGAACTTTTCAAGGTTCTCACGGCCCGACGCCGCATCCACCAGGGCGACGACGGCTTCCAGATGGAAAACATCGTGCAGGGCCGGGTCCACCGCCAGCGCCTTGGCAATGGAGGACGGATCAGAGACACCGGATGTTTCAATAACCACCCGCTCGAACGGACGGCGATCCGCCAGACGCCGCTGCTCCAGCGCATCGAGCAGGGCGCGCGTCAGGTCGCCATGCAGCGTGCAGCAGACGCAGCCATCGCTGAGTTCGACCACGAGCTCATCCTTGGCTTCGATCATCAGCAGGTGGTCCAGGCCGACCTGGCCGAACTCGTTGATGACAACAAGCGTGTCCGTCAGCCCTCCGGTGGCGCCGAGGTGATTCATCAGCGTTGTCTTGCCTGCACCCAGGAAGCCCGTCACTAATGTCACCGGAATGGTGGCCGTCCTCATGACGCGGCTCCCCAGGCAACGAAGGCGACAGCGTCGTGCGGATGCAGGCTTTCCAGATGCCTGACCTCGATGGAACCGGCCGTATGCTTTAGGCTAAAGGCCGACAGAAGCAGGCGGGCGGCATCCTCCACGAACATCAGGTTCTGGCCGTTGCGCAGGGCAAACTCCTGCTCATCGGCGCGTTTCACTGGACCCTGTGCAGGCGTACTCAAAGCACACTCCGCATCCTCAATGAGCGACGCAAGGTTCCAGCGCTCCATTGGGCTGACCGAGACCTTGATCCTGGCAACGTTCCTCTGGCTGTGCGGGGTGGCCAGTGTGCCGTTCGCCCCGATCCACGCGGCTGCGTCTGCCACGGAGATTTCGCCCCGGCCGTCATGGTGCTTCCGGAATGCCTCCTCCATGAGTGCCTTGCCAGCGACGCCGAGCAGGGGCAGGTGGAGGAATAGGTGACGTCCACGGTCAGCCAGATGACAGGCTGGGCGTCCTGGAGGGTGGCCTCGACCTCGATGGCGTGGCTCGCCCAACCCTTCAGCCCCTCGGTGATCAAGGCAAACGCAGGTCTCACGAGCTCGGTTCGCAGCACCAGCCTGGCCGCATCCGTACCGCACTCCCGGTGACTGGCCACCGCATCCATCAGCAGGTGACACAGATCCGCCGGCTCAACAGGTGTTTTCGTGGCCGCGAACAGCAGCGTGTACAGGCGGGACATGTGGATGCCCTTGACGCCCGCTTCCGGCAGATTGACCAGTACGTCGAAGCTGCCTGGGGCAGCCATACGCATCAGCGGATCGCCCAGGCGCACCGGCATGCGGATATCCCGCATGCCCACCCAGTTCAGCGCGTGCGCGGCCGGTGCCCGCCCTTGGGCGGAGACATCGGGCAGCACCTTGGGCACCGTCCCCACTGTCATCGCACCCACTCCGGGAACGGATCGGGCAAGCGCTGCCATGCGGAAGGGCCTGCCGCGAGCTCGGCCTCGGTAAGCAGGCAGGCATCCAGCTATGGAATGTGCCGGTTCAGACCACGCGACTCCGAAGGAGATATCCTGATGACCGGCCGAAGAACCCTCGAATCTCACTGCCGCTATCAGCGCGGCACTGCAGCTGGGCAGCAGTAGGGAGTGGACGCTCGCACAGGCACCGCGTCCACTCTGTATGTCAAAACCATGGGTGAGCTATTTCCGGATCAAGATATTTTCGATAAAAGCGAACTCTCTGGTTGGTCGTTACATAATTGAGCAGCAGCAAGGACTCCCGCTACAGGGACGGCACAGTAATTCTTTGAAGATCAAGCTTTGCTCTAAGAGCATAGTGCTTTCGGGTCACATCAACGGTGGTGGTCAAGCGCGGATCTAGGTAGTCCTTGAACAGTGGCGGCCGGGTTCTGCCCAGATACAGCTGACGGTCTTGCTTGACTACCGCAGGCAACAAGACGTCGGACAGATCGCTGTCGGACGCATCGGTAACTAGACAGGGCGCATGGAGGAAGCCAAGCCTGCGCAGCAGGTACAGCCGATGCGAGCCATTGGTCAAGATGATCCGGCGGCCAACACGAGTGGCGCTAATAAGGTTGTCGCTGAAACCCAAGTAGATAACAAGTGCATGGCTGGCCGCGCCGAAGGGCTCATAGTCGGCGATGGCGCGAGGGTCGACCGTCGCTACGTCCAAAAACCTGAGGTCGTTGGACGCAGATGCAAAGGTGTAGCTGCCATCGGACTGAGTAAAACGCACATCCGGATGTGCGTGGCGTCCACTTCTCGTTGCTAGCTCCATGATTTCGCGTGCATCGGGTTCAGCAGCCGTCGCCGCAGCAAGCTGATCGATGTGGCGCAGGTTGATGCATTCCTGGAAGACCACCAGCCTATCGATTTCCACCATCTTCCAGCTGCGGGGAACCACGCTCGTCATGCGGTGCATCGAGGGCTGACGGAGCGCCTGTTCAGCCAGTGGCGACATCTCATCCGGTAGGGCGAGGGCGTTCACGGTATCGGCATCATCTGCTTCGCCCTGATTAAGGCGATGCACCAAGGCTCGAGCGTTTCGCCACTCCTCCACCAGCATGGCCTCATCAAGGCTGTTTGGTGGGCAACGCTCTCTAACGAAGCGGACGAACTTGGGCAACGGAAACAGGCCCTTCAGCAGAAGGGTGGGATCAAGGCCATCGTCATTGATCTCAATGGGCATCCATCTCACTCTCTTAGGAGTCGCTTCAGAGACGCCCGATCACGATCGACCGTCACGCCAAAATAAGATGTTATATCGTAACATTTGGGTGCCTTGCCGGCAATCGTCCTGAAACATGCAGGGCGACGCTGGCTCGGCTGCCATGCATCCACTGCATCGCGCGGGTGCATCCACTGACTAGAGGAGATGTTCATGAACGAACTGATTGAACTGGGCGTAGTGGCTGGAGAGCAGAATCATGAAGGCCAGGATGAACTGATCGAGCTGGGCTCGGTGGTTTCCGAAACCAAGGCGCACAACCACGGCACGTTGTGGGATGGCGTCTTCCCGACCACCTCGCCCTGATCCATTGCTCCATGCATGACCTGCGGTGCATGCCCCCTGCATGCACCGCTCTGATGCCTGCAGCAGCACGAGATGACGCGCGCAATGGACCAGCCTGAAGCCCGATACTTCCTTTCGAAGCACGCACATGTCTGTTTGACCGGTGACGCAATGGTCATTCTTGACCAGGCCTCCGGCAGCTATCTCTCGATTGATCGGCGCGGGGCGGCTGGGCTTGGCGGTCTGGTGCATGACTGGCCCCTGACCTCCGACGGAGCGCCAAGGCCGAGGATGCTTCAGTCGCTGCTTGATAGGCGCCTGATCACCCAAGATCCGCTGCGTGGCAAATCCGCAGCATGCGCCGCGTCCGCGTTGCCACGGCACTGGGTGCGCGAGGGCGAGGCGCGCGGATGTCCACCGATCACAGCCCGCGATCTGCGCCGCTTCCTGGCCTCAGTCACGCGTGCGGCCTGCAGCAGGACGTTCCTGCCTTTCAGGTACACGGTTTCCGCAGCGGGCAGGCGCGGCCAAGCATCCACGCCGGACAAGGTGGACTTGCAGCAGCTTGCTCTGCTGGTTCGCGTGTTCGATTGGCTGCGACCAATCGCATTCAGGAAGACCGATGAGTGCTTCATATACTGCCTGGCCATGCGCGAGTTCCTGTCGCGTTACGGCATCGTTCCTGCGTGGGTGTTCGCGGTGCGGACCCAGCCGTTCGCAGCGCACTGCTGGTTGCAGCATGGCGACCAGGTCCTGACCGACATCCCTTTCAACCTGCGCCGGATGACGCCCATCCTGGTGCTGTAACCGGCCTGAGGCATGTACCGATACATCGCTCTGTTCTGGAACGAACATTCCGAATCCGCCCACGCGCAGGCTCTGCACGTCATGGAACGGATCACGGCAAACCGCCCGGGAATCGACTGCGTGATGAGGGGCAGCGGGGCCGCGGTCTATGCCCAGAGTGACAACCCTGGCTACTTGGAATACAGCCGGTCCGGCTCGCTGGTGATACTTGGCAAGCTGTTCAACAAAACCTTCGGTGCCGATACCATTCCTTCACAGGCATTTCCCGATGCCGCCTCGGCAGAAACTGTCTGCAGTACGCAGGGCAGGAGCTTGGTGGAGCAATACTGGGGCCGCTACGTTGCGCTGGGCTACCAGCCGGATACCGCCAGCTGGTTCGTGCTGCGCGACCCGACGGCGGAGATTCCGTGTTACATGACCACGGTCGATCAGTTCACGGTGGTCTTTTCGAGCATGGAAGACTGCCTTATGCTGGGTTTGCGTGAGTTTAGCGTCGACTGGTCGTTCCTGTCCTACTCGCTGTTGTTCCCGTTCCGGGACGGCCTGCAGACAGGCTTCGAGCAGGTCACCGCGCTCGAGGCGGGCGAAGCGGTGACGATCCGTGCTGGCCGGCCGGTTGGCCGGCGCTTCCAATGGGACGTGGTGCGACAGGCCAGTGAAGCGCCCATCGAAGATCTGGAGGAAGCCGTGCAGCTGGCGCGTGCAACGCTGCTGGGCTGTATCGGTGCGCTGGCGAGCCAGCATCGATGCATCCAGCTTCAGTTGTCCGGCGGGCTGGACTCCTCCATTGTCCTCGCCGGCCTGCTGCATGCGCCGTCCGCACCGGAGGTGAAGTGCGTCCATCACTACGATGCTGGCATTGGTGCCGATGAGCGCATGTTCGCGCGCATGGCCGTTGCCGGTGCCCGTGAATCCTCCGGAAGAAGCTGCGAGTTCGTCGAGTACCAGCGGCAGCCGCATTGCGCGCTGGAAGAGATCATGGACTTCCCGCGAACCGCCCGTCCCGCGCATTGCTCGGGCTACCTGCTGCATCGGCGCGACGTTGATTTCGACGCAGATACGGTGCAGTTCACCGGTGTCGGCGGTGATGCGGTCTTCCTGCGCTTCAAGGGCAATGCCGCTGCCATCGACTATGCGTGGCGGCGAGGGATCGACCGCGACTTTTTCCGTGTCGCTTTCGAAACTGCGCAGTCGGGCGATTCGCTTTACGGGGTATTCAAGGATGCCTTCGCTCATGGCGTGTTCAAGAAGCCTGCCAGCATCAACGGCCGCTGGGGCAACCCGTGCGAATGGGTGAAGGTGAATGCTTCCGAACAGGATGGCACGCCGCCGGCTTGGCTGCAGCACGCACGCGCACAAGGGCACAGGCTCTCTCCGCACAAGCTGGCGCACATCGGCCGGATGATCTTCCCGACCAGCGTGCTGGATCCGTTTGAGGGTGCCGGACGCTGGCACGGCGTATCACCCATCAGCGCACAGCCCGTGGTGGAACTGTTCGCCCGCCTGCCGCTGCACCTGCTGATGGCCGGCGCGGAAGACCGGACGATTGCGCGTCGTGCAATGCAGGGCCTGCTTCCGCAGTCGCTGCTCTCGCGCAAGGTAAAGTCCTACCTAGACGATCACTCGGTGGCCGTCACCCAGCGGCATCAGCAGTTCATCAGGGGCCTACTGGTGGATGGCCTGCTGGCACGGCGGGGCTACATCGACAGCGAATCGGCCGACGCGGGCATCCGCAGGGTCAGCCCCGACCACTCATCCCAGGTGCTGGGCATCTTCGGTCCGCAAGTCAACATCGAAGCCTGGCTCAGGCGGTGGATGGGCGCACCAAGCATGCCCGCGGCCGGCGTCGCCTAGATGCTCCCGCTCATTTCCTCAAGGTAGAGGCTCTCCAGGTCATTGGCGGTGATCGTGCTGGCATCCAGTGTCCTGCGCAGCCTGCCGGCCTGCATCAGTCCGATGGTCGTTGCCACTTCGCGGGCACGGAACAGATCGTGGGTGGCCATCAGGATCGCCGCGCCGCGGTCGCGCTGGCGCACGATCAGCTCGTGGAATTCGGCCGAAGCGGTCGGGTCCAAGCCGGACGTTGGCTCATCAAGGAGCAGCGCCTTGGCTTCCTTGATGATGGCCAGCGCGATGCCCACCTTCTGGCGCATCCCCTTGGAGTAAAGCCCGACGCGTCGCCCGAACGCCTCGGGCGCCAGCCCGGCGGACCTGAGCGCTTCCTTCAGCCGTGCGGGCGAGCGTTGCTCCACCGCAGCCAGGCGCGCGAAGTAATCCAGGTTTTCATAGCCGGTCAGTTCGTCATACAGCGCTACGTTCTCCGGGATGTACAACAGGCGCCGGCGCGCCTCCTGCGGCCGCTGCCAGGCACTGAGCCCGTCAACCTCGGCGGATCCGGAGGTGGGTTCGAGGAAGCCCAGGAACAGCTTGATCGTGGTCGATTTGCCGGCACCGTTGGCTCCCAGCAGGCAGAAGATCTCGCCGGGGCGCACGATGAAGCTCACATCATCCAGCGCCCGATGCGTGCCGTGTTCCTTGACCAGATGCGTTGCAGTCAGCATGTGTGATGTACCTCAGGGAGTGGCCAGCCGACGCCGCATCGACCAAGCCGAGATCAGCAGAAGCAGGGTGGCGACGGCCAACGCGGCCAGGTCTATCAGTACACCGCGTTGCAGGGCGCTTGCCGTGTCCTGGAATTCGAAACGGGGCAGGGCGTCGTACTCGTCCAGCGTCTGTGGCACGTCACGGTCCAGATAGTCCTTGTGCAGCTGCCGACGTGCCTGCCAATACGCGAGGACCTGCCGCTGGAACGCCAGCGCCCGGTCGGCGTCGGATCCGGCGAGGCGGTCCAGTGCATCTTGCACCGCGACCGACGGCAGCAGCAGGCGCGCCCGGTCGAGTGCCTGGCGCCGCACGTCCTCAGCCTTCGTATGCGCGGCGATTAAGGGCGCGATGGCCTGATCGGCCTGGACAAGATCGACGTAGGCCACGCGAACGGCGTCTGCAATGCGCGGCGTGGGCGAACGCGTGGCGGGTGGTTCTGCCGCGTGGCGCAGCTGTTGCTGGCGGGCAGTGTCGGCCAGCTGTGCCTTCAATGCGGTCGCCAGCTGCATCTGCGAGGGCGGTGGAACCCTCATGTTCAATGCCGCCAGGGCCAGCGATGGGGCCATGACAACGATCAGCAACCACAGTGCGCCAGCGGCGATCGCGGCCTCAGTGGTGCGCCGGGCGAAGCAGCCGATAAGCACCGCCAGCGCCAGCCAGAAGCTACCGTAGGCGAGCACGATCAGGGCGAGCACAGCTAGGCCGGAAGGACTCGTTGCCCCCGAGCCAGCGGCAACGGCAAGGATGATGACCAGTGCAGGCAGCAGTACGACGGCGCTGCGGGCCGATGCCTTCACCACGATCAGCCGTCCTGCCGGGATGGGCTGTGACAACACCAACGCTGTGATGCCGCGCTCGCGTTCGCGCGACCAGAGGTCGAAGGTGGTCGCCAAGATGACCAAGGGCAGCAGAAACACAATGACGAAAGCCAGGTCGAATCGGCCAGCGGCCTGCACGGCAGGATTGCCGATGTCGGACCACACATGCCTGAGCAGCTGGGTACGGTCACCCAGCGCAACCACGTCGGCGGTGTAGGGGTAGGCTTCCGCCTGCCCGATCGACAGCGCCGCCATCGGGCCGGGACGAAGCACCGGTTGGATGCGGGGCAGTACCGACGGTGCCTTGCCAACGAATCCCCTGCTTCGGTGCATCGCACCCTGTTCTTCCGCGTTGATCAGGCTGATGGCTGCCTCGCGCTGCCCGACCCACGCGCTGCCATTCCATGCGGCGTAGGCCGTCAGCACCACCAGCAGGCCAAGCAACACCGGCAATGCCCGGTCACGCAGCAGGCGACGGATCTCATGCCCTGCGATCGACAGGCTGCTCATACGGCACTCCCGAGATGCCGCGTCGAAGTAAAAACCAGCCCCAGGGCCAGCAGCACCCAGGCCAGCAGGATGGCGAAGTTTACCGACTGTGACGCAGCGATGTGGCCCAGCGGCGGCTGTTGCGGGCTGTATGCCACGGAGCGGGTAAGGGTCGCGATATCGGCCAGATGCTTGCTGCCGTTCGCGGCCTTGTGCTGTTTCACTTCCAGGTTGAGTGCCTGGATCAACCGGTAGCGATAGTCTTCAACCCCGCGCAGGAAGGCCAGGTGTGCAGGGAAGTCGGTGCGCGCCAGTGCCCGTGACGCGGCCTGCAGCGCAAGGGTGGGGGACAACGTTGCGAAGGCGCGTTGCGTGACGGCCTGCCGCTGGTAGGTGGTATAGATGCGTTCGAAGTGGCGGTTGTAGGTCTCGGTGGAATTGGCTTCGGCGAACTCCAGCGCGACACCACGGAAGTTGACCGGAAGATCGTCTACGGTTTTCACCTGGTAGCGTGCCAGCATCTCTGCTTTCAGTGCATCCAGCCGCTTGTCCGCCGGGTCGTGACCATCGGCGCCGTGCTCCGCGTCCTCGGTGACCGCCGCCCGGAACGCGGGTGCGGTAGGCGTGGGGTCCAGCGATTCGGCCAATGCGGGGGCCACCCGTGGCGCGAGCAGGGTGGCTACCACCCAGAAGCCGAGCAGCATCACCAGTGAGGTGCGTGCTGCGCCGAAGCGCGCCGAGACACCGATGGTGATGGCGCAGAACACTAGGAGATAGAGCGCATAAGCCGCGACCATCGTAACGAGCGCCATGATGTCGGCCGTGCCGAGGGTGCGGCCGGTCATACCCGGAAGACTGACCGCCAGCAGGGCGAAAACCAGCAGCAGCGATGCCGTTGCCAGCGCGATCAGGCGGCCACCGATCAGCACGTGGGCCGATGCACCACTGCCGAGTTCCTGGCGGAGAGTCTCGCGGGCGACATCGCCGGAAAGGCTGGCGAATCCGGCAAGGATGATCAGCAGGGGCGCCACGACCTGCAGTGCCCATGCTGCAGAGAAGCCATCGAACCGGCTGAGCGCGGCGCCGGCGTCGACGGGTCGGTGCCTGGCCGGGTTCTGCGCGTGGCCTTCAATGAACACCGACGTGCCGACGAAATCCGTGATGCCCGGATCGAGTGCCGCCAGCGGCCGCACCGGCGCGGGAATGGCGCGGCCGACATGCGCGGCGGCATGCGGATCGATCGTGCCCAAGCTGTCCCACAGCTCCGCCTCCTGCTCCGCTACGATCTGGCGCTCGAGGGTCTGCTGGGCCAACCGTGCTGCGCCCGTGCCAATCGACGCTCCCGCAAGCAGCAGCAGGGTCAGCGCTAGCCACAACAGGCGCCGCTCGCGCCACATCAGCTTCAGCTGGGTCGCGGCAACGGCCAGCGTCTGGCGCAGGGCCGATGCGGGCCTGGAGAGGGCGGGAAAGCCATTGCTCATGGCGGGCGCCCTACCAGCGATGGGTCAAGGTCACGGACAGGAACCGGCCGAGCGCCGTTGCATTGGTCGGGTCGAAACCTGTGTTGATGCTGTTGACGATGAAGGGCGGATTCCTGTCGAACAGGTTCTGCACGTTGAAAGCCAGCGAGGTACCCTGACCGGCGCCGGCAGAACCGCTGAAGTCATAACTGAGATTGAGGTCGACTGTCGTCCACGAGTTGACATGGGAGTCGGCCCGGTTGGCGGGATCGCGATAGCTGTCCACGTAGTTCACGAATAGCCCGCCGGCAACCTGCCGGTGGCTCATGGCGAGGCCACCGCGTACCTTCAGGTCGACCGGGAAGTACACCATGTTCACCGCGTCGACCTCGGGCGAGGTGGCGGTCACGCGGCGCATGGAATCGATGATGTATTGTCCGGCAAGGTTCAACGCAATACGGGTCTGGCCGGCGTCGAAATCGTAGGAGGCATTGAAATCGACGCCGCGCTGCGAAGTGAACGCGTTGTTGCGGAAGCGGTTGTCGAGGATGACTTCGCTGCTGGTCTCATCGGTTCCTGGCGTCAGCGCGTAAGGGCCCACCCGCGATACGAACAGGCCCAGGCCGGAGGCGCCCAGCTGGCGCGCCTGTTGGATCTGCTGCGGCGTCGGGTTGACGGTCAGCAGGTCCGCGTAGGGCGCGGTGGACTGCAGGAACAGCGACGGGAAACTGCCGCCGAAACCGCTTCCGATCCGGTCGGCATACTCGATGTGGTAGTAGTTTGCGTCGATCTTAAGGCCCGGCAGCGACGGGGGCGCTAACGAGAAGCCACCGGTCCAGGTCTTGGCACGTTCGGGCCCCAGATCCGGGTTGCCGTTGGAGAGCATCATCAGCACCGTGCTTCCGTTGGCCGCGCTCGGGTTGGGTACCTTGGCCACCACCACCGTGTTGTTCAGCTGCATGTCTTGGTAGACCGGCGCCCGGTAGGAGCGGCCGTAGCTGGTGCGGAATGAAAGTCCTTCCGTTGCTTCCCACAGCAGGCCGAGCTTGGGATTGAGGGTGGAACCGAAATCGCTGTAGTCGTCGTAGCGCGCGGCCGCAGTCAGCGACAGCCGGCGAACGCCAGGCATGTCTGCCATCAGCGGAATGTTGAGCTCAGCGAACGCGGAACGGATCGTGCGCTGCAGGTCCAGCGGCTTCTCAAGCCCACGGTGGTCGAGCAGTTCATAGCCATCGCGGCGGTAGCCCGCACCGAATGCCGCACGCACGCCGCCGCCCGGCAGATTGAACAGCTCGCCGTCGGCGATAACTTCCAGATAACGCGATTCGGAGTTCGTATCCGTCGGCGGTGCGGTGCTGGCCGAGCTGCCGGTGATGGTGGTTCTCTCGTAGGAGACGTCGCTCCTGCCGAATCCGGAATTCAGACGGGCCTGCCACTGGCGCGGAAGCTCGAGGGTGAGCCCGGCGAACACATCGAACTGCCGCGTGTGCGGGAACAGTCGGGTCTCGTCAGCAGTCCCGGAAATTGTTGTGTCCATCTCGCGCTGGGCAAAGGAGCCGGTCAGGTTTAGCGTCAGCACATCACTGAGCTCCTGCACGCCGTCCAGATACAGGCTGTGCCGCTTCGAGCCGGGATAGATGTCGTACGGCCTGACCGTTACGTTCCGGGAAAATTCCTTGTCGACCGCAGCGAGGTTGCCCTGCTTCAGGAATTCGTAGCTGGCCATCAGGTGGCCACCCTCCCAGGACCAGCCGGCCGACTGCGATGCCTGGTACTCGTCCATGTTGCCTCGGGTGACGCTGCCATAGCGCAGCGATGTCTCATAGCCGGTGAAATCGCGGCGCAGGACGATGTTGACCACGCCGCCGACGGCGTCGGTGCCGTAGATGGCAGAAGCGCCATCGGTGAGGATCTCCATGCGCTCAATGGCACTCAGCGGGATCAACGAGATGTCGACGTATTGGTAGCGGTTCGAGGAGGTCACACGATGGCCGTTGATCAGCGTCAGCGTGGTGCCCGTGCCGAGGCCACGCAGGTTGATGGCCGTGCCTTGGCCGAAGTTGTTGCCGGTATCACGGTCGACACCGAGGTTGCCGACATTGGCGCCGTTGGCTCCGCCACCGAAGTTCTGCGGCAGCTTCTCGAAGAGCTGCTGCAACGAGGCCATCCCGGTTCGATCGATGGCCTCCCGGTCGATCACGATGACCGGGGAGGCGCCACCCCCGATGGCATCGCGGATGTTGCTGCCAACAACCATCACCTTGTCCAGCGTGGTGGTATCGGATCGCTGATCGCTCTCGGCAGGATGGCCGGGAGTGCTGGCGTCCTGTGCCATTGCCAGAGCGTTGAGCTGCAGTGCGGCGGCCAGACTGGCGGCCACGAGTGCCGCCGGCGTGGCGGTGGATGCGTTGTTCATGCGCCGGTCCATCGATCTCATCGGATGTTGATCTGCGGCACGAGACATCGCGCCTTCAATGGCGATGTTATATCATATCATTCAGGGTGCGTAACGACATCCCGCTGTGCCGAGAGGCGGGGGCGGGCGCGCCGCCGCCACACAGGAGCCACTGGACAGATGCCGGACCGACCCTGATGAAAATGTTTGCGCTGCCGCCACCGGTCACCGAGATCCTCACCGAGTACTGGAAGGCGGACCGCAGGCTGCTGCTGTTGATCGCCGCCATCGTCGTGCTTTCCAGCCTGGCCACGGTGGCAGCACCGTACCTGTTCTCGCGCCTGATCGACCGCATCAGCACGGAAGGCATCCGTCAACTGGCGGGAGGGTTCCTGCTCTACGCGTTAATGCTCGGCGCCGCAAGCATCCTGCAGAACACGGTGCAGTACCTGTCGTTCCTCAGTGGCGAGAACTTGGGTTTCATCACCAGCACCCGCTACTTCGCGCGGCTGTTGAAGAAGACCCACAGCTTCTTCCTGGATTACAACGCAGCCGAACTGCAGGTGGCCGGGGAGAAGGGCCGCAACGCCCTGAAGATCGTGGTGCAGCTCGGCCTGGTGGTGTTCATTCCCAGTGCACTACAGATCCTGCTGACCTTGGCGACACTGGGCGCACTTATCAACCAGCAGGTGGTGGCGATCGTGCTTGGCTATGGTTCTGTTGCGGTCACGCTCTCGGCCATCGCCACCCGCCGTGCGCGGATCCATCGTGACGCTGCGATTGAGGCAGGCCAGCAGAATGCGCGCTTCGTCGGCAATGCAATGAACGCGATGGAGACGTTGCGCCTGTTCGGCGGCACCGCGTGGATGGTCCAGCGCTTCGAGGACAAGGCACAGGTGATCCGCGACAGTTGGCGCTCCTACGTGCTGCAGCGGATCGGCTTCATCGTGCTGCTGGGCACCTGCCTGATGGTCGAGTTTATCGTCACTTTCGCATTGTTGCTCCCGCGTTACCAGAGCGGCGACCTGAGCGTCGGCGACATCGTGCTATTCAACCTGCTATTACTGCAGCTAAACATGCCTTTTGAAATGATCGCGCGCTCGATCGATGACGTTGCTCGTTCGTGGGCACTACTGACGCCGCTGTCGGCGCTGTGGGCAGCGCCCGAAGAACGTCAGCCAGCGAGTACCGTCGGATTCCAAGGACAATGCGACCGGATCGAGTTTCAGCATGTTAGCCATTTATACGGCAATGGCCGCGGCATCTCCAATGCCTCCTTCCATACGCGGCGCGGTGGCATCAATTTCCTGATTGGGGAGACCGGGGCAGGGAAGTCGACGCTGTTCAAATTGGTACTGAAGTCGATCGAGCCCCAGCACGGTCGGATCATTGTGGACAGCACCGACCTGGCCCACATCGACCGGGCCGCGTGGAACGCGGCGGTTGCGGTCGTTCCCCAGGATGTTGTCTTGCTAAACGAAAGCTTGGCGGACAACATCCTGCTGGGGCGCCCCCGCCACGATAGTCGCTTGCGTCACGCAACCGGCAAGGCGTCGATACTGGCATTCATAGACTCACTGCCTCAGGGATTCGAAACGAAGGTTGGCGAGCGCGGCCTGAAGCTCTCTGGAGGAGAAAGGCAGCGCATCGCCATCGCGCGCGCGCTCTATGGAGAACCCGCAATCCTGCTCCTGGATGAGGCCAGTTCGGCGCTGGATGAGACTACGGAACGCGAGATCATATCGCACATGCGCGAACTCGCAGACGACGTACTTGTTTTGGCCATCACACATCGGCGGAGCGTGGCGACCAATGTCGACAACGTCATCGACATCACAATATGTCCAAGCAAAATCACGCATCGCTAGGTTTCGCTACGCGTATTGTCTTGGCATTGGGACTAGCGCGTCATCCCGCCAGGAAACCTGGAGCTCCAACTGAATCGGTCTCACCGCAGGCTTAATCTCCTCCCGAGACTCGAATGGAAGGTTACCGACGGGATTAGGAGACTACCGAAGGAACGCCATCAGTAATATCAAAATGCCAACGAGCAAACCGGTCGAGAAAACTGACGTGAACAGAGACCGCTGTGCCCTCTGTCACGACACCGGCACGCGCGGCGTATCCCGGTGTCTGGCCCGCTGGATGTGCAGTGGTTTGAACTCGAACGTGCTCTTCCCGAGGCAAATACGCCTGACTTCGCCTATAGCTTTGGCTACGAAGAACCAGACCTGACCCGGATCGAGGACCCTATGCAGAAGTCAGTCTGGTCGCTTTTTGACTGGCGACAGGAACGGCAGCTTGATGACGAAGAGCGCCGCAGGCATCAGTTCCATGTGTCCAGGCCGAAGGGCGGCCCCGTGATCGCCTGGTACCTTGGTCGGGACTACAACGGAATCCACTTTCCCCGTGGAAGCGTTGAGGTCGATGATGCTGTGTGCGGGCAGCTGACGCGAGCAGCTGCACAGGCCTTCCGTTCCGCAGCAGGAGAGATGCTCCTGTACGTGACGGACGAGGCAGTCACCTTCCACGCATTTTCGCCCTACCTTCGTTCCGTCGCCGTCGACACCGCTGTGCAGGATGCACTGGACGAGTGGTTGCTTGCCGGCGGCGCCGGAGGCGGGAATGCTGCTTGAGAAGCTGAGCTCGCTGCGCGAGTCCATGGGCTGTGGGTCTACGGAAGCGAGGACCTGTGCTTACTGTTGTACAGCTTGGTCAAGCGAACCCGCCCGCGCATCGTGGTCGAACTGGGCACCGGCTTTGGCGTCACCGCGGCCCGGATGGCCGGTGCATTGCTGGAGAACAGCAGCGGTGTCATTCACACCTACGATAATGGCTCGCACTTCTCCAGTGAGCCAGGCATTAGGTTTGTCGAGGGCCTGAAGGGACCGCTTGCCGATTCACTGCGGGAGATGGGGCAGAACTATCCCGCCTTCCTGCAGCACGTATTCCAGTGGGCCGGGGGCGAGAATCACGTTGTCGCCAGCTGGCAGGAGATCGGCTTTGCCGAGATTGCGCAGGCCCCGGCCTTTGACGGCGGAATAGACATGGTCTTCTCCGACTTCAATCACTCCCAGGACAGCATCCAGGCTTTGCTGGCGGCGTTTCTGCCGCGCATGGAGGAAAGCGCTTCGATCTTCATCGACAGCGCCTCCACCCAACGGCTCAGCTACCTGACCCATGAGGCCGTTGTGGACGCTCTGAATCAAAATAAGATACCCAGGACGTTCAACAAGAATCGTAGCGAGCAGGACATTGACGCGCTGCTGCGTATGGTCCAATGCTCGCGCTTCCGGCTGATGCATCTGCTGGAAGCCTGCGATAGAGCGCAGAACAGCACGGCGTGGATCTCGATTGAACCGGTGGACGTGATTCCGACAGCGGCCACCTTCCTGCATTAGAGAGATGTATATGTTCGGCTATTACTTTGCTCTGGCCCGCACCAGGCTTATGGAAACCAAGGGAATGAGCGCAGCGCTGATCCTGGCGCTGGGATCGGGCATCGCATGACGATGCTGACTGTCGTGCGGACAATGACGTGGGATCCATTCCCGGGACGGAGCGAGCATCTCTATCACCCCTTCATTGACGCGCTTCCCGCGTCTTGCGACGTCAGGCCGGGCAAGGACCCGCGCGTGACTCTCACCTGGATGGATTCGCAGAACCTCCTTCGGCAGGCACCCGCCTCCCTCCAGACCGCGCTGGCGTCTGCCCGTCTGCTGGTGGACGCGCAGCGCAGCGTGCAGATTCCATTCTTCACGCAGGGTCAGTATGTCACAGGAGATGCGTTCGCCATGTTTGGCATTCCCATGGCGCAGGGCAGGGCCTGGGCGCGTGAAGATGATGCTGCGCACGCCCGGGTTGTCGTGCTGGGCCAGGATCTCGCTGCTCGCCTGGGCAGTGAAGGCCTGGTGGGAGCCACCGTCCGGCTTGGCGGCCAAGCATTTAGGGTGGTCGGTGTCGCCGGTCCGTGGAGCCCGCGCCCCCGGTTCTATACGGACCTTCAGCAGGATGTATTCAAGGGGCGCGAAGACTTCTTCATCCCGATTAGTGTTGAAGCGGAATTGCAGATGGCGGTGTCCAGCAGCGTCTTCTCATGGAGCAGTGACAAGCCCCTCAATCGTCTGCAGGACGCCCGCACATCATGGGTCCAGTTCTGGTCGAGTTGCCTGACGCGGCCAGTGTCGAGCAGTACGAGCGCTTCCTGGGCAACTACGCACGTACACAGCAGCAGGCCGGAAGGTTTGACAGGACAACCGCGCCGCGGATGGTGTCCTTGAGGGACTTCCTGGTCGAGCATCGCATCATCCCCAACGAGGTGAAGCTGCAGCTGGCGCTGTGCCTGGGCTTCCTGATCGTTTGCCTGCTGAACATGAGTGCCCTGATCTTCGCCCGCTTCATCCGCCGTTCCCATGAGATATCGGTCCGTCGGGCGCTGGGTGCGCGTCGGCAGGACGTCATCTATCAGCTCTGCACCGAAGCACTGATCATCGGCGGCCTGGGCGGGGAGGTAGGGCTGATCGTTGCCGAAACCGGCCTCTACCTTGTACGGATGCAGCCGGAAGACTACGCCTCGCTTGCGAACATGGATCTGAGCATGGCCGCTCTCACCCTGGGTTTGGCGTGCGCCTCCAGTGTCATCGCTGCGTTCTTCCTGCGCTGCGCGCTACCTCAGGCCGCCTGGCCATGCAGATCAAGGCGTCAGAATGAACATTGCAGAAGTCACCCTTATCGTCCGCGCGCTCACCCGCAACCGCTTCATCGCGTCCATCCTCCTGGTGCAGGTGCTGGTTGCCACGGCGTGCGTGACGAACCTTGCGTTTCTGCTGTCCGAGCGGCTGGGAACCCTCACTTACAAGACGGGCCTAAAAGAAGCGAACTTAGGCGTCATCGAGACCGAATACCTAGGGCCTGCAGCAGCCAACCCTGCAGCCTCGATCAGGACCGACTTGCAGGCCATCCGCCAGCAACCAGGCGTCGAACAGGTAATCGCAGCAGAGTCGCTTCCGCTTGACCAGCAAAATTGGTCCGCCGGGTTCACCAACAAGCCGCTTAAAGGCAATGATATTTCCGGCATCGTAGAGGCCGAACCGACCGTCTATACGGCATCCTCGCCTGCAGCCAAGGTGCTGGGCCTGACCCTTGTTGCCGGCCGTGACCTGTCTGCCGGAGCATTCGTGCCGATGGAGGCTAACGCCGACTATGCCGGGCTCTACAAGGCGAGTGAGGCCGTTGTGTCGCAGGCACTGCCGGACAAGCTATTCCCGGAGGGTGGCGCCGTCGGCAAGTTCCTGTATGCCTACGCGCAGCATCCCATCCAGGTGGTCGGTGGTCAAGACGCTTTCCCGGCCTGTCCTGAAGACCGATGCAGACAATGACATGTCACTCATTCTGCCGCTGATTCCGGACGGACCTCGCGTGATGTTTGCCATCCGTGCCGCAGATGGGCGAGTGGCGGATGTGATTGCGTCCAGTGAGGTCGCGCTGTCGCAACGCGATGCGAACCGCATCATCGCCCGCAGCACCTCGTTCCGCGAGCTGCGCGCCGACTACTTCCGCCACTATCAGACCATGGCGATCATGTTCCTGAGCTCCGGGTTGGCGCTGTTGGTGGTAACCGCAACGGGCGTCTATGGACTAGCCAGCTTTTGGGTCCGCAAGCGGTATCGGCAGATCGGTATCCGGCGCGCACTCGGCGCCCGCAAGTCCGACATCCTGCGGTACTTCTTGGTGGAGAACCTGATTCTCACCGCTACCGGCTCTGTTGTCGGCACCGCACTGGCCATCGGCCTGAACATGGCCGTGGCCCGGTACTACGAGGCAGCCAGAATCGAGGCGCCATTTCTCGCGATTGGCGTGCTAACCGTACTTCTGTTGGGCTAGGCCGCAGCCTATGTTCCGGCCCGACGAGCAGCCAAAGAAGCGCCGGTGGCGATCCTGCGTAGCGCGTGATACTGACTCGCCGGTCATCCGGCCAGTGCTTCTGCCGGCGCACCGTTTCTTACGAGCGGTGCTGGTCAACGGTAGCGTCAAGCCCGCACCGCTGCGTGCGGGGCACGCGCCAGCGCGTCACCAGTCAGCAGTACGACCCGTTGAACCGCTTGGCCCAGACCCTGCAGGATGTGGCCGGGGTGGAAGCAGAGATCCGAAGCCAGTACAACGCGCTGGACCAAGTCACCCAGGTGACCGACCCGAAGGGACTCCACTCCACCTATGCCTATAACGGTTTCGGTGATCTGACTGGACAGATCAGTCCTGACAGTGGCGCCAGCAGCTTTACCGTTGATGTGGTTGGCAACCGCAAGACCTCCACCGACGCGCGTGGCGTTACCGCCACCTATTTCTACGATGTGCTCAACCGCCTGACCGGCATCGCCTATCCGGACCCCAATCTGGACGTAGGCTACAGCTATGACGTGGCACCAGCGATCTGCACTGCCGACGAGCGCTTTGCCAAGGGGCGCTTGGGGCAGGTGCTGCATGCCAATGGCAGCACCAAGTACTACCATGACCGGTTTGGTCAGATCACCCACAAAGTGCAGATCATCAACGTTGTGGCCAGCACGCTGCGTTATGCCTACAGCAAGTCCGGGCGCCTGACCGCATTGACCTAGCCCGACGGCAGCGTGGCCGACTACGTACGCGATACCCGGGACCGCATCAGCCAGATTGGGCTGACGCGTACCGGCCAACCGCGCCAGATCGTTATGAACAACGTGACCTATGCAGCCCTAGGCCCGGCTACCGATTGGACCTACGGCGATGGCCGCCAGTTGCAGTGCGCGTTGGACCTGGACTACCGCCCGCAGGCCGTGCATGGCCCGGCCGCAGGCGGCCTGTCCCTGAGCAATGGCTATGATCCGGTGTATTCGATCACCGAGCTGAAGAACGGCGCAGGCTCTGAAGTGTTGGCCAAGTGCGCTTATTACGCGCTCGGCCGCCTGACCCCGACCCAAGACAGCGCGACCGGCACGCCGATCGAAACCTACGGCTACGACGCTACCGGTAACCGAATCTCGCTGACCAATTCAGCAGGAACCGCCAATTACACCTATCCGGCTACCAGCCACCGACTGACCGCCGTGGATGGCGAAGCACGCTGTCATGACACGGGGGGCAATACCACCAGCATCGGCAGCAAAGCATTCACGTATAGTGATGCCAAGCGCATGAACGCGATGAAGCAGGGCAACTCGGTGCTGGAGAGCTATGGCTACAACCATCGCGGTGGGCGTGTGCTGCGCACGCCAGCGGGTGGTAGCGCGCAGACTACGTGGTCGGTGAGCTCGAACACTGGCCAGTCCCACGGCGCGCATCCGGCCCCGCTTCATAGCCAGCCTGTTCGACCCGGCCAAGATTGATCTGCTCGGCCTTCGCGTGCTGCCGGCCAGCGTCCCAACGTAAGCGGAGCCGATGCCATCGTCTCGGCTGAGCGGATAGGTGCATCGACTGGCTGAAAAGGAGGACTTGAAGGTCATTCTCGTGGTCTTGGGGGGCTACATCCGCTCCCAGCTCACCGAGTCTCGTGTGGATTTCTTTGTGCCTGGCAGCCAGCTGTTCGCTGCGAGCTTCCTGATGAGCCTGCGCGAGCGCGATTCGTCTGGCATTGAGTTATTTGCCCCGAGAGAGAACTCGAAGGCCAATGGAGTTCCATCCAATGATCAAGTCAGTTCAGATGAACGCTGGCTCGCAACGCTACTCGACTAACGTCGTCAACTGCAACGTGGCTACGTTTGCTGTAATTGACACTAGGCCACTGCACCCATAGGTTCAGCAAAAACGCAAAGCTATGGTTGCCCGTCTACTGGGCGGCTGCTTGGGCGATGAATTAATCCACCGGCCCTCACCCGGGTACAAGCTCAGGTCGGGTGCCGCATTAATAGATGCGGCAAGGTTTGTTGCCACCCGCACAGCGCTAAAGGCGTGGGGCGGTGAGATCCTTGGTGGCCGTAGTCCAGATCGGATTGTGCCAGAGGGCAAGCCGAAAAATCCTCTGGCTCATTTGCCGAAATGAGACAATCGATTCGCATGAACAGAGGGAGGGCTTCCAAACAGACGCTTGTACTCCCTGCTGAACTGCGACGCGCTTTCATAGCCCACGGCGTAAGCGACCCCCGCAGTGTCACGGAGCGGAGCGGAAAGACGGCTTCGGGCCTCATAAAGCCGAACGGTCTTCTGGTATTGCAACGGCGACATCTCCATCACAGCTTTGAAGCTTCGGTGATACACGGAGACGCTCATGCCGGCTTGCGCGGCCATTTCTTCAATGCTGATTGATCGCGCGTAGTGTTCGCGTATCCAACTCGCCGAAATCCTGATTCTGTCTAGCTTGGGGTTGGCGGACACGACGCTGCGTAAGGCCGCCGCCATGGGACTGCGCATCAATCGATACAGGATCTCCTGCTTGATCAGCCGTCCCATGTAAGCAATTTCGTCAGGTCGATCTCGCAATTCGCACAAGCGTCTCCACGCATCGAGAAGCAGCGGATCGGCATCCGAAACCGAAAAGCTGTCGTTACCGGCGAGATCGTTGGCCTCCGTCAGATGCAGAGCCAGGTCCGATAGCATATCCGCATCGAGCGACAGCACCAGAGCAAGGTAAGCCCCATTGTTGCGGTTGACCGTGACGCGAGCCATCACTGGCATATCGACCGCGGAGATGAAATGCTGCCCTTCGCCGTAGTCAATGATCCGTCTGCCGGCTTGTATCCGTTTCGCACCGCTCACCACCAGACAGACCATGGGCGCGTAAATCATGGGGACCAGTTCGGCGCAGGCCAGCATTCTCCCGACCTCAAAGCCCGGAATGGCAGGGGGGCAGCACTGTGCCGACAGCCGTTCGGCCAGCCGGCGGAGATGGCGGAGTTCGGGGTTGGTCATTTTGGGAGCATCCGGCAGCGGAGATAAATTGTTGCTGCTTGGGCAGAATTAGGCAAGGAAAAGGCAGCTTTTGGCATGACACACCCCAGACGATGCCGGTACTCTTGGTCTCAAGGAATCAAAAGGACGTTTTTAAATGAACACTCGTAAACTTGGCGCAACAGGCCCCGCGGTTTCTGCCATCGGATACGGTGCCATGGGCATATCCATGGCCTACGGTAGCAGTGATGAGGCCGCTTCGATCGACACGATCAGGCATGCCCACGCCCTTGGGGTCACCTTGTTCGACACAGCCGAACTCTATGGCTGGGGCGAGAACGAACGGATTGTGGGACGGGCACTCAAGCCGGTGCGCGACGAAGTCATCATCGCCACAAAGTTTGGCTTTACGCCAAGCTATGGCCTTGACAGCCGCCCGGCGCATATTCGCGAGGTAGTGGATAACAGCCTGCGCAATCTCGGGGTCGAGACCATCGACCTGCTATACCAGCACCGTGTCGATCCCCAGGTTCCGATCGAGGACGTGGCAGGCACGGTCCGCGAACTGATTCAGCAGGGTAAGGTGAAGTTCTTTGGCCTGAGCGAAGCCGGGCCTGAGACGATCCGGCGTGCGCATGCGGTGCAACCCGTAACAGCCCTGCAGACCGAGTACTCACTTTTCGAACGCGATGTCGAAGTGCTGTTCCCGACACTGCATGAACTCGGCATCGGCTTCGTCGCTTACTCGCCCTTGGGGCGTGGTTTTCTGACGGATGTGGTCAAGCCTGCTGCCGAATACGAAGAATCGGACATGCGACGCAGCGACCCGCGCTGGCAACCCGGCAACTTCGAGAGAAATGTCGATTCAGTTCGTCGCCTGACGGCCTATGCCCGGTCCAAGGACGCGACCGTCACTCAGCTCGCATTGGCATGGCTGCTGGCCAAGGGCGAGAACATCATCCCGATTCCAGGTACCCGGCACGAGAAGCGCATTGCGGAGAATGTCGCCGCCGCTGATCTCGTCCTGACCCTGCAAGATCTTGCCGAGATCGAAGCGATCATTCCCAACGGCGGCTTCGGTGCGCGGTATGGCGAGGGCAGCGTGCCGAAATGGTTCTGATGCTTCCGGTACAACATAGCGTGACAGCACGCTATTGAGCCATGGTCGCCGTATCGGGTGGCTGAACGGAGAATTTGCAATGTGCAATCGATGCGAACTGCCAACGCCAGCCGATGCGACACAAGCGGACGATCAGGGTCTTGCGCTGGGTTTAAATCGACGTTTGTTTGTCACCGCTAGCGCAGGACTGATTGCCCAGATGTGGCTGGGCGGGGATGCATTTGCAGCTACCGATGACAGCCCAAAACCGGGGAAAGGCATTCCCGCGCTCGGTTACGCTGCACTGGCCGCCGGTGTGGCTTTGAAGCCGTTCAGCTTCATGCGTCGCAATCTGCAGCCGGATGATGTCCTCATCGATATCCAGTATGCCGGAATCTGCCATACGGACATTCATTTCATGAAAGGGGACTTCGGTCCGCTGGGCTATCAGATGGTGCCGGGCCACGAGATCGTTGGCTGCGTTGCTGCGGTCGGTAGCGCGGTAACAAAGTTCAAGGTTGGCGACTTGGCCGGCGTCGGGTGTATGGTGGACTCATGCGGAATTTGTGCAAAGTGCAAGCGTGGGCTCGAACAGTATTGCGACAATGGTGCTACCTATACGTATGCTTCGAAGGATCGATTTAGCGACGACACGCAAGGTGGATACTCAAACAGGATCGTTGTGCGTGAAGCATTTGTCATCAAGATTCCGCCAGGGGCAAATTTGGCTGCGACGGCGCCTCTGCTATGTGCTGGTGTGACAACCTTCTCGCCCATGCAACACTGGAATATCGGAAAGGGCAAGAAAGTCGCAATCGTTGGGCTTGGAGGGCTCGGACACGTCGCACTGAAGCTTTTCAAAGCGCGCGGGGCCGAGGTGACCGTGTTTACGACAACCGCGGCGAAAATCCCCGATGCGATAAAGATGGGCGCAAGCGAGGCGGTGCTCTGGAGTGACAAGGAAGCCTTCAGTCGTCTGAAAGATCAATTCAATTACCTGCTGTCCACAGTACCTTATCCGTTCGATGTCGATCCATTCATGGATCTTCTGGATCTGGATGGGGTATTTACAAACGTGGGTGTTGTGCGGCCACTGCAGGCGAAGCTGGATTTGATTGGACGCCGGAAATCAATCACTGGCTCTGCGATCGGCAGCATTTCCGAAACGCAGGAGGTTATCGATTATTGCGTCTCGAGAAACATCGGTGCTGAAGTTGAAGTTATTCCTATTCAGCAAGTGAACGAGGCCTATATACGAGTACTTAACAAGGATGTCAGGTACCGCTATGTCATCGACATGAGTACATTGCACGCATAGGCCATCGGCGCACCGACAATGCGACCGTCAACACCGAGCTGTAGATAGCCTCTTGCCATGATCAGGAGGCCTGCCCGAACTCGGTCCTGTCGAATGCGATACTAACTTCGGGCCGGTCGATCGTGGTATTGAGCTTCTTGGGTTGGCGCCGCATAGCTGCCTGATCTGTCTGACTTGGCCGGCATAGCCAAAATCATCAGGTCGCGCCAACAGGCGGTGATTCAGGATCCTCAGTCTCAGGTCATGTGACCGGCGTCGGAGCACGTCTGGCTGGCGCAGAAGAGTGGCTCGAGCATGGATTGAGCAAGTCAAGCTAACAACTGCAACTTCTGATTGCTCCACTTTTACCAGCTACCGGATGGTCTGAGCTACTACTCTTTTTCTGAAACTGCATCATTCTGCTCTGCCGGCCTGGCAGCTTACTACATAGAGCATTCGGCCGTGTACTTGTTCACTGTTGCCAAGCGCACCGAAGTTCATGACCGGATTTGCTCAATGTAAAAATTGAAGGGCGCAGTCTACTTCTTGATGTTAGCCGAGCAAAGGTATGGCGCTCAGTATCAACTAGAGCAAGGTGAAGCTCAACGCACAGTGTCAACCTCGCAAGGTTGATGATGCCTGGTGGCAAGTGACCATCACTGCGCGAGGGAGATCGACGAGCTTCACGTGAAGCGATGGCATGCACTGGTGCAGAAGCTGAAGCTTCGAACGGCCCATATTGTGTGACATGATTAGCTCGCATGCGGGTCACGACCTCACCAAGCTTGACGTTGCTTACTGCGCGATTCCATCAGGCGCATGCCTGACTTGAGGATAACGGTTATGTTATTGACTAAATGAGCTCTGGAGCGGTCAATCGACATACCTGTATCTCATTTGGCTAGCCGTTCTCGCAGAGCCACGCGCCTTTGAAACGGCGCTGTACAATAATTCGACGCGCCGGCGCTTTCCTAGCTTTCGCAAACTGTGAGGGCAGAGGATAGGACACTTGCGCTGGCGCAGCTTCATCAGCAAGAACCAAGTGCGCGCAGCCGAGTTGCACTCAGGCGGCCGTAACTTGCGACTCTGCGCAAGTTACGGCCATAAAGGGTCATTAGTTTTTTCAATTTCCCTCATGAAAGACAGGATAAGTCCAGAGGGTGCGCTCGCCATAACTCGATTGAGCTTCCCACCAACGCAGTCGCGCTAGAGGATCGGCGGCGAATGCGGAATTTTCTGCCAGCGCTTTTTGAAATTCAGCGCGCAACCCGCTGTCACTTCCCATCATCCTGTCAGCCAGTGGCGCCAAGAGGTGCCGTGGCAGTGCAGCTTCCGGGGACAGGGCTCGGTCATACCAGCCCAATGCCAAAATTGAGTCCTGGCTGCTGGGTTCAAGTAGCGCGGCAGCCAAGAGCTGAAGTGGCTGGTCCGCAGGCACGCGCACTGTGCCGGCCAGGAGCCGGACCTTGGCTCGAGACCGGTTGAATCCTCCTCGCTGGAGGCCGTTTGTCATTCGTGTTCGCTCAACAAGAGAGGTCCGCTCACCGCTTATCGTTTCAGTGACGATACCGTGGGCGTGCAGCAAGTCGATGATGTTCTGATTTCCCGGGGGGATCAGCCAAGCAACCGGAAGCTTGGCGACCTCAGTAGTCCTTGTGCCGTAGACAGGCAGTCTTTGCGTCTGAGGCATACCCGTCCAGCGTAGCTCACGTGCGCCAGAAGCAGCTGATAGATAGCTGCCATAGTCATAGCTCTTGAAATCTCGATATTCGATGGGAGTCGGATCCCGTTCCCATCGAACGGCGATGCTCATCGAACGAGCAGAGCGGTCGGCCTCTTTCGCTCGCTCGATGATTGCGGCATCTCGGGCAACTGTGTGCAGTGACTGTTTCAGGAGGGCATAAGTGCCGAGGACGCGCTGTCGATAACTCTTGAATCGATGGTTTTCAACTAGAACCGTTGGGACGCTGATGAAGTCTCCATAGCCAGTGGAGTAGCGAGGGCTCTCGATGCTTATGCGGAGTCCCTGCGAGGGGGCATCCTCATTGACCCAGCTAGGATAGATCGCTGGGGAGTGACCTGCTGCAATGAGCGCTGCCTCGACGTCCTGACTGTACTGGCCCATCAGCCAGTCTGCAGTCGAGCGAGAGCGTGCGTACTTTCCCCAGCCGGCAAACGTCCAGGTAACATCGTACTGATAGTCAGTTCCATCGCTCGCATGCACGTCGATGTATAGGGCGGGGTCAATCTGATGCAGGAGCTTCACCACCGCTCTAACTTCCGGCGACTCCAGTCGAGCGAAGTCTCGATTGAGATCCAGCCCCTGGGCGTTGGTCCTCGTCCCCTTTCGGTCAGGTCCGCGCTGACTTGGCCTTCCAGACTTCTCGGCCTCGGAGTGACCGTCCACATTGAGCACGGGGATGAAGACAACATCGACGTGCTCCAGGAGATCTGCCTGCCCACGTACTGCGATGTCCCGGAGCAACATCATGCCGGCATCCAAGCCATCGATCTCGCCAGAGTGTATGCCTGCTTGGATAAGAACGACCGGACGGGTTGTCCCTCCCTTGCTCGCCTTGGCGTAGAAAATATCCCGCCCTTGGGAAGTCCGCCCGAGCTGATGAATCGAGATCATCTGTGACGATTTTGATAGGCGATGCAGGTATTCCATTGCCTCGTCATAGGTGGGAGCGCTCTGGAAGCCGCTTTCTTCGGCAAGGGTCTCCCAGCCATCGTGGAACTGTTGAGTCGGACGTTCATGCCCGCCCCAACTTATTTCAGGCGGAGGTACAGATATTCCGGTGGCACCTATAGACTCAAACGACAACAACGCAAGAGCTGCGAACAGTGATGAACGGACGATCATGACGATTGGGGCCTCTAATTTCATTCGCCTACAAGCTGAACGTTATAAATTAACATAAAGGCTTCAAGTGCGCCCGCGCCGACGTCTTCACATTCAATTACGTTCTACCAAGCCGCTGGTGGAGTTTGGATGTCGGGCTACTTGAAGAGGCTCTTCGTCAGGAAGGTTTGTGCGTAAGCATGCTTGGCATGTGCCCCCTGTATTTCATTAGGCTACGCGTACGGTCAGTGGAGTTCACGGGCCCATACCAACGTCTGATCCCTCCAGTAGGAACCGGCGTACGGTTGATATCGGGCGCCGAAGGTGTCAGTACCGTGTGCTTCGATCGCGTGCTTAACCTGTGTCATAAGGCCCTGTCTCGGGCG
Source organism: Stenotrophomonas sp. S39 (assembly GCF_016624665.1). Lineage (NCBI taxonomy): Bacteria > Pseudomonadati > Pseudomonadota > Gammaproteobacteria > Lysobacterales > Lysobacteraceae > Stenotrophomonas > Stenotrophomonas sp. S39. The sequence continues at coordinate 109,973 of NZ_JACVTT010000001.1, forward strand.
CGAAGCGGGTAGTTCAAGCTGCTCGCAGCCTTTGCTCGTCGCAACCTAGTAATTCGCATGGAAGCGGACGATGACGGTTTCGAGTGGTCGGACGCCGCTATCGCTACCGTTGCAGCGTGCACGCGTACAGCCGCCCTAGGCCGAAGCTCTGGCTAGTTGGCGTTCAACCTCCTCCACATCACAGTCGCAACGAGTTTTTTAAGAAAACGTTCAGCTCCTCTCGCCATATCTGTTGACCCGAATACTCACCGTGGCTGACGTGATGAATCTCTAAGCAGGGTGGGCTCGCTCGTCCGGATACTCCGCCGCGCGACCCCGATTGCCAAGTTGCCATTGGCTTATCGGATCAACTGATTCGCCCGGAATCCCTGGGTTGCAGACATTGGCTACGGCCCGTGAGATCGACGCAGCCCGTTGGACCGCCTTGCCGCCCAAGGTCAACTCAGGGAGCGCCAGTTGCCAGTGCGGAGGAGTACCTCCCCCGAGCGGCCTCGACGCAGAGGCGTGGGAGCGCGCACAGAAGTATGTTCACCGCACGCCGTTGCAGATCGCCAAGTCCTACAGTCCGCATATCGAGCAACCGTTTGGGTGGCGCGGCTTATCCCCGGTGCCGGGCAGTGCCTCTTTCCGACGACTGGAAGTGAGCAATTACGCCGTCAGGATGAACCGCATAACCTTTGCGAGCATCAGCCTGTCAATTTCGCCGGCTACACCCGGATGCCGGATCGATCTGACCGAAAGGCCGTCCAGCAACGATGCAACCAACGCACAGCGCGACACAATCTCAGGCGTGCGTTCGCCCAACAGGCGCTCAAACGACCGGCGCACATCCGCATCGCTTTCCTCAATCAGTTTGGCGATCTCGGGGTTGCGCACGGACTCGGCCAGGATCTCCATCGCCAAGCCGGCGTGCTCGCGCTCCATGTAGCGTCCGGCGGTGCGCTCTGAAAGGTTAGAGATGGCAGTGACAACGTCGGAACCCTCGGCGGCCCGCTCCACGTCCTGAACGAGCAGGGCAAGCTCGCTTTCTTCTTGTGCTACCAGAGCCTCGACGATGTCTTCCTTGCGGGCGAAGTAGTGGTAGATGTGCCCCGAGCTCATCCCGGCCGCGGCGGAGATCCGCGACATGCTCGAACGATGGAAACCATCGCGACGGAAACAGTCCGCCGCCGCATTGACCACTTGAGCTTTGCGTCGCTTTGCAGTGGGAGTTTCAGGACTTTCTGACATCACTTCACCCTAGTAGGCGTCTGTCTCGGCGCAGCCCGAAATTATGACCGAGGCCCGTTCGCCGACGTTGTTGCTGTTCAGCCTCGGTTTATCTTTCCGTGAGATAGACTCGCCGGGTCAAATTGGGTCGGTCGCTCGACCTACTCACGATGTCTCCTTCTTTCCCCCGTTCAGACAGCAAAATGACCTTTCCTCGAGTACGCGTGGTGGCCACGGCCGCCGCGATGATTGTCCTTTCCAGTGCGTTGGCCGGCTGCGGGTCCGACGGTGCCGAAGTGCAAACCGCTGCAGCCCCCGAAGTGGGTGTGTACACCGTCCACTCCGAGTCCTTGACGCTCTCAGATGAGCTACCAGGCCGCACCGCACCTTACTTGGTGGCCGAAGTCCGCCCCCAGATCGGCGGCATTCTTCAAAAGCGCTTCTTCGAGGAGGGCTCTTACGTGGAGCAGGGCCAGCCTCTCTACCAAGTAGATCCGGCCCCTTATCAGGCGGTGCTGAGCCGCACCGAGGCCACCCTGTCTGCCGCGCGCCTGCGTTCGGAGCGGTACGACATGCTGGTGGAGAACCAAGCCATCAGCCGTCAGTCGCGCGATGACGCAACCTCGCAGTTCCAGGAAGCAAAGGCCGCTGCGCTCAGTGCCCGGATCGACATGGGATACACCCGGATTCTGGCCCCGATCTCCGGCCGCATCGGGCGCTCTTCAGTGACCCAAGGGGCACTGGTGTCGGCCAATCAAGCCAATGAGCTAGCGACAATCCAGCAGCTGGATCCGATCTACGTCGATATTGTCCAGTCCTCAACCGCCGTGCTGAAGCTGAAGGCCGATGCGGCCGCCGGCGTTCTCCAAGTCAAAGAAGGCAATGGCGCGGAAGTGTCGCTGACGTTGGAGAACGGCGCGGAATACCCGTACAAGGGCACACTGAAGTTCTCCGAGGTGAGCGTCGACCAAGGCACCGGCTCGGTGACCCTGCGCGCGGTGTTCCCGAACAAGGACGGGATCTTGCTGCCCGGCATGTTCGTGCGCGCCAAAGTTCCTGCCGGCACCAATGAGCAGGCTTTGCTGGTCCCGCAGCGCACGGTCAGCCGTGACAATCAGGGCCGCCCCTACGTGCTGACGGTGGACAACGAGCAGATTGTGCGCCAGCAGTCCGTTGTAGTGGACCGCGCGGTAGGCAATCGCTGGCTGATCAGCAGTGGCATCAAGCCTGGTGATCGCCTGATTGAGGAGGGCATCCAGAAAGTCACCATCGGCCAGCAGGTAATCGCCAAGGGCGACAAGAGCGGTGGCAAGACCTCCGGCATCACCGTGGCACGCCACTAAGAGAACACATGTCCAGGTATTTTATCGACCGCCCCATCTTTGCGTGGGTGCTGGCAATTGTTGTCATGCTGGTGGGAGCGCTGGCCATCATCGGCCTTCCGGTCAACCAGTATCCCTCCATCGCCCCGCCAACCGTGGGCATCATCGCAGCTTATCCGGGTGCTTCGGCACAGACAGTTCAGGACACGGTGACGCAGGTCATCGAGCAGCAGATGTCCGGCTTGGATGGACTGCGCTACATCAAGTCGGAAAGCAACACTGATGGCACGGTGACCATTCTGGTGACCTTCGACCAGGGCATTAACCCTGACATCGCCCAGGTGCAAGTCCAGAACAAGCTGTCCCTGGCCACGCCTATGCTGCCGCAGGTAGTGCAGCAGCTGGGCCTGCGCGTCGTGAAGTATCAGGTCAACTTCATGGCCGTGGCAGCGCTGGTGTCCGAAGACGGGAGCCTGGACACCAACGCCTTGGGCGACATTGTGGTCTCCCAACTGCAGGATCCGTTGAGCCGCACTCCCGGCGTAGGTGACTTCTTCGTTATGGCGGCGCAGAACTCTATGCGCATCTGGCTGGACCCAGCCAAACTCAACAATTTCAAGTTGATGCCTAGCGACGTCATGCAGGCCGTGCGCGAGCAGAACGTCCAGGTCTCCTCAGGCCAGTTGGGCGGCCGCCCGACCAGCAACGGCGTAGACTTGAACGCGACAGTGCTCGGCAAGTCTCTTTTCCAGGAACCGAGCCAGTTTGAGAACATCCTGCTGAAGGTCAATGACGATGGCTCGCAGGTTCGCGTCCGCGACGTCGGCGGGGTAGAGCTGGGTTCGGAGAGCTATGCCATTACCGGCCAACACAATGGCAAGCCCAGTGCGGGCATTGCGCTGCGATTGGTGAGCGGCGGGAACACGATCGACGCGGTGAAAGCCGTGCGCAAGACGCTGGAAGACCTCAAGCCCACTCTGCCGGCGGGTGTAGAGATTGTTTATCCCTACGATGCAGCCCCGGTGGTTACCGAGTCCATCGGTGGCGTGGTCCATACCCTGCTAGAAGCCATCGTGCTGGTCTTCTTGATCATGTACCTGTTCCTGCAGAACTTCCGCGCGACCCTGATCCCAACCTTGGCCGTTCCCGTGGTGCTGTTGGGAACCTTCGGGGTTATGGCGGCGCTGGGCTTCACCATCAATACGCTTACCCTGTTCGGTCTGGTGCTGGCCATCGGCCTGCTGGTTGACGATGCCATCGTGGTGGTCGAAAACGTCGAGCGCATCATGGTGGATGAGGGGCTCGATCCCGTTGAGGCCACTAAGAAGTCGATGGACCAGATTTCCGGTGCCTTGGTTGGCATCGGCATGGTGCTCTCGGCGGTATTCGTGCCGATGGCCTTCTTCGGCGGCTCCATTGGCGTCATCTACCGCCAGTTCTCGCTTACCATCGTCACGGCCATGGTGCTGTCGGTCATCGTGGCACTGGTGTTCACGCCAGCGCTTTGCGCGACTCTACTCAAGCCAATTCATGGTCACCACGAGAAGAAAGGCTTCTTCGGCTGGTTCAACCGGACCTTCGATCGGAGTGCTGGGGCGTACGAGCGCGGCGTGATGCATGTCACCACCCGCCGCCGCCGGTTTGGGGTCGTCTTCCTGGCAATCGTGTTGGGGTTAGTGGCGCTGTTCCCACTAATGCCTAGCTCGTTCTTGCCCGATGAAGATCAGGGCTCGCTGACAGTTCAGCTGGAACTCCCGGCTAATGCCTCTGCCGAAAGAACCGAAGCGATTCTGGACGAGGTCACCCGCTATCTCATCGAGGACGAAAAGGATGTCGTCGAAGCAGTGTTCGGTGCCAGCGGCTTCAGCTACTCAGGTCGTGGTCAGAACTCGGGTCTGCTGTTCGTCAAGCTGCATCCGTGGAAAGACCGCAAAGGCACTGTGTTCGAGCTTCAAAAGCGCGCCAATGAACGCTTCGCGTCCATCAACGGGGCCCAGGTTATCGCCTTTGCGCCTCCGGCAATCGTCGAGCTGGGTAATGCCACCGGCTTTGACTTCTTCCTGCAGGACCTTAGCGGGGCCGGTCATGCCAGCCTGATGGAGGCTCGCGACCAGCTGCTCAAGGCTGCTGCCGAGTCGCCGGCGCTGGCCATGGTCCGTGCCAATGGCAAGGTCGACGAGCCGCAGTACCAGATCGATATCGATGACGAGAAGGCGCGCGTCATGGGTGTCTCCTTGTCCGACATCAACGCAACGATGACTGCGGCATGGGGCTCGTCCTACATCAACGACTTTATCGACCGTGGCCGCGTCAAGCGCGTCTATGTCCAGGGTATGGCCAACTCTCGTGTAACCCCGGATGACTTTGCCAAGTGGTTCGTCCGCAACCATGAGGGTGAGATGGTTTCGTTCGCAGCCTTCGCCAGCGGCCGCTGGGTAATGGGTTCGCCCAAGCTGGAGCGCTACAATGGCGTCCCCGCCGTTGAAGTTCTGGGCGAGCCGGCGCCGGGCTACAGCTCGGGCGACGCCATGAAGGCCGTGGAAGAGATCGCAGCCAAGTTGCCGCCGGGCTTCGGTATTGCTTGGACAGCACTATCGTACGAAGAGCGCGCGTCTGGTTCACAGGCTCCGGCCCTCTATGCGCTGTCGATTCTGGCAGTGTTTCTGTGCCTGGCCGCACTGTATGAAAGCTGGACCGTTCCCCTCGCGGTCATTCTGGTAATTCCCATTGGTGTGATCGGCACGGTGATCGCCACGCTGATGCGAGGTCTGGATAATGACGCCTTCTTCCAGATTGGTTTGCTGACCACCGTAGGCCTGTGCGCCAAGAACGCCATCTTGATCGTGGAGTTTGCCAAGGATCTCCATGAGCGTGGCGGAAAGACGCTGATCCAGGCAGCTGTCGAAGCCTCCCGGTTGCGTCTCCGTCCGATCATCATGACGTCGCTGGCCTTCACCATGGGTGTGATCCCGCTGGCCATCTCGTCGGGTGCAAGCTCGGGCAGTAAGCACGCAATCGGAACTGGCGTTATCGGCGGCATGGTGACCTCCACCGTGGTGGCGATCTTCTTCATTCCGCTGTTCTACGTCACCGTCACTGGATTCTTTGCCAAGAAGAAGAAGGCAAAGGCCCCCTGCCGGCAGGAGACGACATAAGCGTCCACTAGTTCTGTTCCGGTGCCGGCCGACTGAGCCTGGCCGGCAGACGTCGCGACGGCCCCCTCCGCGCGATAGTCGTCTGCAACAGGCGGCACGCCTCGCGCCCGCGAGGCCGCGGCTGGGGGCGACCGGATCCGTCCCCAGTCACTTTGAATACGAACAAGGCCCCGCTGCGGCACCGCGCCGGGGACGACGTGGGAAACCACGAACCCCTATGAGTCTCAGACGTTGAATACACTTCCTAGGCACCTTACCGTTGCCATCCTTGCCTGCCTTACCGCCTCCTGCGTTAGCCTTGCGCCCGCGCTGCCCTCCATTGAGGCGCCGGAGGCCTCGGTGCTCGATGAGTCTGCCGCAGGTACCGATGATGCTCAGAGCGTCTTGTCGATCGACACTCTAATTCGCAGCGATCAGCTGCGCAGGCTGATCCACACCGGCATCCTCAATAACCGTGATCTTCGTGTGGCCAGCCTTAACATGGTCAAGGTCCGCGAGATGTATCGGATTCAGGGCGCGGAACTGTTTCCCCAGGTCGACCTGTTCACGCAAGGCTCTTCTGCACGCGCACCCGTGCATGGAGCGGATGCAAATGGATTGAGCCGCACGTATGGCGGTGGCATGTCGGTGGCTTCCTGGGAGCTGGATCTATTCGGACGCGTGCGCAGCTTGAAGGACGCGGCCCTCGAACGCTACCTTGCCTCCAGTGCCGCCCGCCGCTCCGTGGAGTTGGCGCTTGTTGCACAGATTGCCACTAGCTACCTACAGCTAGCGGCTGACCAGCAGCAACTCGCCCTGGCCGACCAGACCTACACCAGCCGCCGGTCCGCCTACGAGTTGCAACAGGAGTTAGCAGCGGCCGGCATCAGCTCCAGCCTGGAGATCAACCGTGCTGCGGCGGAACTGGAAGAGATCGCCGACAACCTGCTGAAGTGGAGGGCGGCGGTCCAGCAGAGCCGGAACGGGCTGCAACTACTTGTTGGTACCGGGCTGGACCCAGAGCTCAAGGCAGAGCCAATCGAGCAGATACTTGCTGACGAGTTGCCTATCGGTCACCTGAGCTCGGTTGTGCTCGCCTCCCGCCCCGACGTGAAAGCCAGCGAGCATGAATTGCTGGCGTCCAACGCCGACATAGGCGCAGCCCGCGCCGCCTTCTTTCCCTCCATCAGCCTCACCGGAGCCTACGGCAGCCAAAGCAGCGAGTTGAGATCGCTGTTCGACTCGGGAACCAAAGCGTGGAGCTTCGTTCCGCAAATATCGCTTCCGATCTTTTCCGGCGGGCGGCTGCGGGCCTCGCTGCGGGCAACTACGACAGAGCGAGATGCAGCCCTGGCGCGCTACGAGGGCGCCGTGCAGTCAGCGTTCCGGGAAGTATCGGACGTATTAGTTGATCGCAGCGTCCTGGGTGACCGGGTCGCTTCGCGTGAGCGTCAGGTTGCCGCTGCCGATGCGTCGCTGGATGCCATAGGCGATCGCTACGCATCAGGTGTGGCCACGCAGATCGAGCTGTTGGACGCGCAGCGCACGCTGTTCTCCGCCGAGAGTGAGCTGATCACGATCCGGCTGCAGCAACGACTGAATGCAATCGATCTGTACCGCGTATTAGGAGGTGGCCGGGACAACCCGCTGTCACCGATGGAAGGTCGTAGCGAGCTAACAAAGAGGTAAGCCAATGATGGTACCAACGTTCAGGGATCTAGCTGTTTTCTTCGATTCAAGTGAGAAAGGGCTTGCTGTGCTTGGCCATGCCGCCCGGTTGGCAGGGCAGCATGACGCTCATCTGATCGGGGTGACCAGTGCGCCGAGAGACCAGGCACATGCGGCAGAGGGCTATAGCAAGGGCGCGGCGATGGCTGATGTAATCCTAGCCCGCAGCGCCTTCGAGGCAACTTATTCACTGCATGCCGGACGCGCCGTCGCTACCCAGGCCGAGGCCAACAAAGTCACTTCCGAGCTTCGGTTCATCACCTACAGCGAGACCCGTGAAGAGGCCACGCTCCATACCTTGTACACGGACTTGGTCGTGGTCGGCCATCCGAAGGCATTCGGCGCTCCGATGACTTGGAACTCTGATCGGGTGGTGTCGCTGAACTCAACGCCCTTGCTGCTGCTGCCCGACCACTATGAAGGCGTCAGCCTTGGGGCGAGAGTACTTGTGGCATGGAACGGAAGCCGCGCCGCGCGCCGCTCGATCGCGGACGCGATGCCCATCCTGGCCCATGCCGACCAGGTGGAACTGCTAATCGTAGACCCGAAGCCCAACAAGTTTTCGTTGGAAGAAGAGCCAGGAGCGGATGTAGCCACCTACCTGGGCAGGCACGGGGCGGCCGTTGAAGTAAATCGGATCAGTGCCGACGGCTCGGCCGTGGTCGACGTGATCATGAATCGCGCAGTGGAGGGCAAGTTTGACCTGATCGTGCTCGGTGCCTACAGCCGCTCCAGGATGTCCGAGATTCTCTTTGGGGGCACGACCCGCTCCTTCCTCGAGAGCGTCCCGCTTCCATTGTTCCTTTCGCACTAGCGCCAGTTGATCGAGAGAGCGGAGCCTTCAGGATGAGTATCGAGCGCTATCCCCCCAAACGTCGTATCCGTGCCATCGAAGGAGTTATGAGCCGGCGCGACGTGGCCAACCTTTCCCAAAAAGGAAAAGCGATCTTGGACAGTGCGCGCGAGATGTTCGAGATGCATGGATACGAGGGAAGCTCCATCCGCGAGATTGTTGAGCGCGCGGGCTGTACCAAGGCTACGATGTATACGATCTTCGGGGACAAGCTCGGGCTGTTCTACGGCGTCATTTCCAGCTTGGCCAGCATGCTGCCGCCCCCGTCGACCGTGACAATGGGCTCGTCTTGGCGCATCGATCTTCGGTTCTGCGCCATTGCGTGGAGAGTGGCCCGTCTTGAATGCCGAGCGGAATGCTATGCCCTGAACAAACTGCTTACCATGCCGATGGGTAAGACTTCAGTTGATCCGCTCAAGATCTGGCGCGAGGTATTTGATCCCTATCAGGCAGCGGTGTCTGAGGCCATCGCCGATGCGAAGAAACGAGGTTACCTGCGCGTGGACCGCCCGGACTTGGCGGCGTCGCAGTTCATGTGCCTAGTCAGGGGGAGGCCCCATCGCGAGCCCGGAGGAAAGGAGATCAAGCCGTGGCTTGACGGGGATCTGAAGAAGCACATCGATTCCACCACCGCCTTCTTCCTGGCCGCCCATGCCGTAAGGGATGGGCAGTGGGATCACCTTCTCTATCCGTGACCGCCATGGAGATTGACGTGTTGCAGCAGTTGCTTGCTTCGAGAAGTAGTCCGTTGAAGGAAACGTGTGAGGTGGGGGCGTGGATATCCATCCGACCCACCTTCTTCGCGCCAAAGGGCCGCTATTGGCAGTTCCAGGACGACGTAAGGTTGCTGCGAGTCGTGGCCGAGCATGTATTGAACGAAAGTCTCGCGCCCTTCAGGAGGAAGGTCATTCTCTCCAGTGGACACCTCCTGTTGGGCGCGACCAAGGACGAGCATCGACTCGATTGGTACTTGGCAAGCCCGGTAGAGGGCTATTCGCCGCATGTCGTGTCCAAGCTTGCAGCAGACCTGCTGGGTCCGCGCGAGCGGGCCTCTATCAAGTACGGCGGTGATTGCTGGGTCCGCAGCGAAGAGCTCAGGACCACGAGTAGAGCTGACCGGCGCTCCTTGGTCAATATGAAGGTAGTGGAGGGCATCGAGACATTCAGGCGGGAAATGCATGGGGATCGACCGGAGTACATGTCGCTCATTGGTTCCAGCCGCATCTTCGATTTCAGTTGTACCCGCTACATCGGCTTCCAGCTGCGTGCCGGTGAGATACAAGTCTATCCCTGATTAGTATTTAGAGGAGGTGTTGTGCATGTGCTACCGATGCCGTGGCCTTAGTAGGAAGCCCATTGAGAGCGATTACCACTATGAAATATATCGTGGAGAGATCGACGGAGTGGCGTGGAAAGACTTGGAAGCCGCCGAGCTGGTGGCGTGTGTGAGTAGTAATAAGGAGAGCGGAAAAGACGTTCCGCATGAACGCTCGTCAAGGGATTAGTTCTTATGGGTGTTCAATACAATGGTTGCGAGTCCCGAGCGGGCACGTGTGCTGGATAGGTGAAATGGTGTTGGTCAAGAAGCAGTGTATGAATGAGAATTCGTGGTCACCTTGGCGGGGCGTTATTTGGAAGTTCGTACTGTTTGCCATGCTTGGGACATGTGCGACGTTTCCTGTTGCCATGCTGCGGCTGGACGTGCAGCTCTTTGGGAACGGAGTGGGCGAAAGCGGCGCTGTTGAGAATACGCAGCTTCTTCTGCTCGGTGTGTGCATCGCCACACTGAGCGTGCTGGCCAAGGTGTCCCCAGCTGACAAGCGGTTCGCGTTGCTCGCGGCCGCGTTCATCGGTTGCATGTTCGTTCGTGAATGCGACTTCTTTCTTAATGAAATGGTTCCCTACTGCTGGCAGGGGATCGTTACCGTCCTCTCCGCCTCGGCACTGAGCTACTCAGCCAAGGACGCACGCCAGACAGCCCAGGGGGGACTTCGTTTTCTGTGCACCGACGGCGGAGCACTAGTCATCCCGGGCTTGGTGGTGCTGCTGATCTACTCTAGGCTCATAGGCATGCAGGGCATCTGGATTCAGCTCTTGAACGACGGATACGCAAGATCAGTCAAGAATGCCGTTGAGGAGACGACCGAGTTACTGGGGTACACCGTCATCTCCTTCTCGATTGCCGTTGGTGTCATTCAGCGGATTGCCACCGTCAGGCGCAAGAACGCAGCACGAGGCATGCTGGAAGTACTCGAGAAATCAGAGGCTGAGGCAACGGATTTGCAGGCTTGCGCAACGGAAGTGGTAGAGACCGCTGCACAGGGCGCGTCTTCCCTTCCTATGAGTCCAAAGTAGCTAAACGTCGGAAACAAACCGAGATCGAGGCGGCTGATGAAACGGCCAGTTCGCAGGGGGGGGAAGAAGGGCCCAGTGAGCCAGACCCCGAGGACGATATGTAGCGTATGGGGCTGACAGTAGATGTGCATTGTGCGCTTCACGGTCGCTTTCAACGAGGAGAGATATAGTGGCTTCTGTTCCAACTTCCGAGCAAAACGCGCGGCTAATTCTGGAGATGTTTGTAAAGCGCTTCGACCGCAAGCCTGGACAAGTTCTTCGTCAGAAGAACTTCAATGGGGTGATGCATGAATTCGGCATCAATTCATCGGATTTCAGCTTGGGCCTCCAGTTTGCAATCAAGCGCGGCTGGATTGAGAGCCTCGAAATCAACGTGTACACCATGACAGAGGATGGATTCGCCCAAGTCTGAGAGGCAGGGCGGAGTTTCAGAGGAATCATGCGCACACGATCCATTCCTACTGACAGCATGCAGATGGCTGGGAACGTCGGTCAAGCGAGGCGGCATTGTTTAAGGGGATGAGGTCGTAAATTGGTCTGGTGCGCAAAGGTGGAGGGCAGGGGGCGTGTTAAAGACCTCAGGCCGTTCCAGGGATACTTTAAAACGGGATCTAGTCAATCCCTTGAGTTGACGACCATTGCCATTTCTTGGTTCAGTTGCGGTGGTTGCTTTGCCTGTAACCACGCGAGAAGCGCGAGAGGCATTAGGTTTGATGGTGTCTAGCTTGTGTGGCTGACGCCTTCTTGCTGCTTTCGCATGATCTGTCGAATGACGTGCCCCTTGACGCCGGGTGCTTGAGTAGTAGCCATTACTTGAGGCGCCGGCTTGCTGCCTGCAGTGTCTACCTTTGCTGCCGCGTCATGTACGGGATGAAGGCGTAGCCGCCTGCCCTTTAGCGGTGCATTCAAACCTCGCTAGATGCTCCACAAGCCGCTGCAGTTTGTCTCGCGTTTGCTCGGCCGGATTCCAGTAGCTTCCTGCGATCGCCGATCGAAGACGCTTGATGACTTGCAGCGGTGTCGACGGGGTAGATTACTCGAACCAGATTGAGACGCCTTGGTTGCGCGAATCGCGAATGCAAGTGTCATGGACCGCCTGCCACTAATCCTCACACACTCTGCCCGTTCTGCAACTTGCCATCCGCGCGTGTTGTCAGTGGTCTTCAGGACTTCCAAGGTCCCGTCATAGCCTTTGGCCTTCATGGCGCTTGTCCAAGCTGGGTTGAGCACGTCTACTCGCAGTTCATCCGCTAGGAACCGGGTGGGGCTTGTAGCCATGGGTGCAGTCTCTTAGCAAGCCAACGAGACTGCACCCCGGCAATCCATAGAGGGCGGCGAGAATAAGTTGGGGCCTAATCACTTGAACATTTCCAAGATCGCGAAACGCTATAGCGTCAATCACTTAACGCTTTCATCACAGTCAAATGGCCTCCGACGCATGTGCTTGCAGCCGAGTCGTACCAGGCGGATAGGGCACCTCCACGGTGTTGCCTCGTGCCATTACGTGCCGCTACGGAGCTCTGACGCCGCCTTCTTGCGTTGGGCACGCATTACTCATCACTGCACCGCATTGGAGCTGGTGTGAACTACACATCAGCCTATCTGTCAGCAAGATCGACACACGGGTAACCACGGAGCAATTCACTTGCAGCGCTTCCTTGGACCATGAAGCGCTCTTCGGCTGGCTTCGTGTTCATCAAATGGAAGTTGTGACACATCGTGACGATTATAGTCTGGCTCAAAAGCAGTCTGCCTACGCTAGAACCAGAACGCACCCCCTGGTGACGGCTATTTGGCCCATCTTCAGTCTAGGGCGGACACGCGTTGGCAGCATGGAATTTTGGGCTAGTCGGCAGCATTCTCGGCCTCTGGGTTGATGCACGCAGCGCAGACGCCCGGCACCTCCAAAAATGGACTGAACGGTACAAGCTAGAGTCGAATGAGTGCATCCACTTTGTCGGCAGCGTCGAGACAGAAATCCACTCCACGCGGCTACATCGTTCGCATACGAGATACACGCATTTCTTATCAGCATAAGTAGGTAGATAGAGAAATGCAGTCACCGAGTTTAGCTTGAGCGCAAGCCCTTCTTCCTGAAGGAAGTCGAGTGCCCGGTAGACAATTGCCGGCCCGGCGCCTGGCATCCACTGGCGAATGTGGTCAAGCACAACGTAGGCTTTCAAGGGACGGCGTGACTGGATGAGGACCGAAAGAACTCCGACACGCGCCGCTCCGGGCCTGGCCCCCCGAGCAATCAAGACGTCTTTCGCGACACTCAGGTTCTGTTGGAGCGGCTCCATCTGAACCTCACTTGTAAAGAGTTGATTAGCCGCTGGGGTGAGGATAGTCGACTCAAAGGCTGGCTCACATTTGATTTGGTGGGTGCGCCTCTTAGGAGCGAGCAGCGTCAGGAGTTCGGCTCGTGCTTAAAAGGGGCAGCAATTCGCTTTTCGTCTTCTGTACTTTCACCTCAACTCTGTGTCGCAATGGAGCCCTGATCATCGAAGAGGGAAAAGTTGACAAAGCTGGCGGAGGTTCAACACTAGAATTTGGCGCCCAGGCTACCGGCTTTGGTCCTTATCAAGAGACTGGCATTGCACACAAGTGCCCAATATCTCGAGGTGACTGCTCGATGGCTCAAATCCCTCCGCCGCCGGCAGCTGGGTAAGTTGCTGATGAGTTAAGGGGAACTCCACCTGCTCCACGTACTTGCAGTGCTTGCAGTGCTTGCAGATCAAGTAGGTCACCCCTTCACTCTCTTGCTCGACCGAGAGAAGGAAGGCCTGATGGAGTCCAGTCTGACGATGACTTTTCGTGCCAGAAGTTCACTGCGCGGTAGATCATCATCGGTGCAGTTCTCGGGTGTGCGAAACGAACTACATCCAACACGTCGTATGCACTCATCGGCCGTGACGCAAGGGCGAAGCACCCTCAGCCTAGCGGCGGTAAGTCGGCAGCCCTGCCCGAGGCACAGCGCGATAGCAGCTTCCATCACTGCCTTGCTGTGCAGAGGGTCTCGAACCGCATTGATACCTCGGAGTTTGCGACTGAGTTGAGGCATGCTTGACGTCCCTGCAGATCAGCTCAGTTCCTCTGCCGCTTGACTGAACCATTTGCGGACCTGGGTCAAATGCGCCGCCCCCCATAGCCTGGTGAACTGCTGTGTGTAGTGATCTGAGCAGTTAGCAAGCCCAGCAATGCGCTCTTGTAGGAATGATTGGGAGATCGGTATGCCGCACTCGATCTCGATGCAGTGGCGCCACTCCTGATAGGTCTTGGGGACGATCGACATTGTGATACCTCATCTTCTAGCGGGTTCTGCACTTGTGTGCCCATTCGCCCCCCTCCCGGGGCCTCCGGGGAGAATGCTTGGGGAACTGACCTGTCGCAATGTTATAGTATAACATTCACAGCCCTGCTCAATCCCTAGACACCCATGCCCCCCTTGAAAAGCGATCGTCGCCTTCCGGTGACCGTCTTGTCCGGCTTCCTTGGTGCCGGTAAAACCACCCTGTTGAATGCCGTCCTGAACAACCGGTCGGGCATGCGGGTTGCCGTGATCGTCAACGACATGAGCGATATCAACGTCGATGCACAACTCGTCAGAGACGGCGGAGCCTCACTCAGTCGAACCGAAGAGGCGCTGGTCGAGTTCAGTAATGGCTGTATCTGCTGCACACTGCGTGATGACCTCTTGCAAGAGGTCAAGCGCTTGGCCAACGAGCAGCGCTTCGACTACCTCCTGATTGAGTCGACGGGCATCGGTGAACCGATGCCCGTGGCGGCAACCTTTGCAGTGCGTGATGCTGACGGATTCTCGCTCTCCGACATCGCGCGCCTGGACACGATGGTGACCGTGGTCGATGGTCAGAACTTCCTAAAGGACTTCAGTTCCTCGGAGCGATTGGCGGACCGCGAAATGCAGTCCGGGCCAGAGGACAGTCGAGGGTTGGTGAACCTGCTGTCCGAACAGGTTGAGTTCGCCAATGTTGTGATGATCAGCAAGCGGGACCTAATCCCTGACACAGAGCTGTTCAAGATCAAGGCCGTCATTCGATCCTTGAACCAGGATGCGCAGATCCTCGAGGCATCCCGCGGCAACTTGCCGCTTGATCGCATCCTCAACACAGGCCTCTTCGACTATGAGAAGGCGCAGCTAGCCCCTGGTTGGATGAAGGAGCTACGCGGTGAGCACGTTCCAGAGACAGAAGAGTACGGAATCAGCAGCTTTGTCTATCGGATGTCGCGACCGTTCCACCCTGAGCGATTCGCGAAGCTTCTAGTGCAAGGAATCCCTGGTGCGATCCGTGCGAAGGGGTTTTTCTGGCTGGCTAGTCGTATGGATTGGGTTGGTGAGGTTTCAATCGTCGGCGGATCCACCCAGACTGAGGCAGCGGGCTTCTGGTTCGGCGCTCGTCATCGAATCGAGGCCGATGTGATCGGCGTTCCTCCCGAGGCAATTGCCATGCTGAAAGGTGGCTGGGACTCCAATCCCATCCTGCAAGAGTGGACGGCTCCGCTGCCACCGGCCGACATGGTTGATGACCAGCAAGAGTATCTGGCGATGCAGCGGCAGTGGCACCCCCAGTGGGGAGACCGGCGCCAAGAGCTGGCAGTGATCGGAATTGGGCTAGACGAAGGAGTTGCCCGGAAGGCACTGGATGCGGCGCTGCTGAGTGACAGTGAGCTTGTCCGCGGCCCAAGTTCCTGGCTGCAGCTGGCAGATCCTTTCCCGGTGTGGCGCCGATGAGTGGGGGGCTGAATAGCATCATGGCAAGCGCAGACTCTGTAGCTGGTAAATCTGTTCGTGGCTTACCAGACGTGTCTTCCACCGAGTGCGCGCCCATTGCACGGTCGCTAGACTGGGTGGGGATGAGGGACATCCGTATGCCCGTGTGGCTTGATGACCCCCTCACTCCTCACCCGCAGCTGGCCAGCATTGATGTGATGGTCAGTCTGCCAAGCGCTGGGGTGAAGGGCATCCACATGTCTCGTCTCTACGGTCTACTCTCCACGTCGTCTATGAAGCCGTTGTCTCCCTCATCTGTAGTGGAGCTCTTGGACAGGGCGATCGTCAGTCACGCTGACTGTGGAACCGACGCATCAAAGGTCGTCTGGAGTACGGAGATACTCCGTAGGTCCGAGGCGCTGGTGACCCAAGACTTGAGCGGCTGGTCGGCCTACAAGGTGAAGGTTGAGTCGTGCCGGCGCGATGGCATTTCCGAAGTATGGCTTGAGGCCCAGATCATCTACTCGTCGACGTGCCCCTGCTCGGCGTCATTGGCACGGCAGGTGATCGCGGACCGCTTCCATGCGGACCATAAAGGCCGCAACGAGGTGTCAGTTGATGATGTCCGGCACTGGATCGCGCGGCATGGAACGGCTGCCACTCCGCACAGTCAGCGAAGTGTGGCACGTGTTCGTGTGCGCGTTGACCCTGCGTCTTCGTGGTGCATTGAACGGCTCCTTGACCTGGTCGAGGCCGCGCTTGGGACTGCCTCGCAGGGACCGGTGAAGCGGGCTGACGAGCAGGAATTTGCTCGCCTAAACGGCCAGAACCTGATGTTCGTGGAGGATGCTGCGCGTCGTTTGCTCGCTGAGCTACAGCAGTCCTATGACCAAGGGGCAGTTGAGGTCACTCACCTCGAGAGTCTTCATCCTCATGATGCCTATGCCTTTGTCGCATGGGGAGAGGCGGCATGACCAAGACGACAATTCCTGTCACAGTCATAACCGGATTCTTGGGGGCGGGTAAGACGACTCTCCTGAATCAGATTGGTGCAGAGGGGGCTCTCAACGACACGCTCGTAGTGATCAATGAGTTCGGTCAGGTCGGTCTGGATCACCTTCTGATGATCGAAGCTAAGGATGACTTAGTCGTTGAGCTCAGTGATGGTTGTGTCTGTTGCACCCTGCACGGAGATCTCACCAACGCACTGATTCGGGAAGAGCAGGGGAGAGAGCAGGCCGGCAAGCCCAGATTCTCACGCGTGGTTATCGAGACTTCGGGGGTGTCTGACCCATCCTCCATCGCCAAGGCACTAATTGCCGACCCCCAGCTTTCCTCTCGGTTCCATCTGGAAGCTGTAGTTGCCTTGGTGGACTGTCCCCGTGGGCTGCGCAACCTCGCAGAGTACGGTGAGGCTGCTGCGCAGGTTGCACTTGCAGACCTTCTGATAGTTACGAAGTCATCGCTGGTGGGAGCAGATGCCATTGCAGCACTGATTGAGGAGCTTACAGACCAGAACCCATTTGCCAGATTGATCGGTGGGCAAGGTGAGGCTGTAACCTCAAGAGACCTGTTTGATCCAGATCTAAGTCTGCGTCGGCCACTACTGGAACTCTCGGAGGTGCCCCAGCTGCCGTTCCTGGGGTCTGGCGCTGGCGCTGGCGCCGTGATGATGATGGGCGCTGGCGCGCTGGGAGCGGCCCCGCACTCGACATCGCATGGCGGGCGCTACCAGGTAATGAGCTTTGAGTGCGATGAACCCCTAAAGAGAGAGGCTCTCAATAGTTGGTTCTTCTCAGTCATGCCCTTGCTAGGTGACCAGATCCTGCGGTTCAAAGCGATTGTCGACGTAGAGGGAGAGGCTGATCCACTAGTGCTGCATGCTGTTCAAGGTCTGATAAGCCCAGAGCTTGCATTGAACGCTTGGCCCTGTCGTGGTCGTCTAACGCGGATGGTCCTCATCACCGAGCGGATTGCCAAGCCGATCATTCAGGCGAGTCTGGATGCCTTCTTTCCGGGCAAGTTCTTGGCACCAGACAAAGAGTTGCAGGGTGTACGGTAAGCGGGGAAAATCCCTCGTGGTACTAGCGGCGCGCCTCGCCCTCCAAGTGCGACAATCGATAGGTTAACTGTCCGACGGAGTCCAGATACCAGGAGGCCTGCACAGATCACCTGAGTGCCTCGAGCGCAAGGATGCCGTGTCTCCGAAGCATTAGAAGCACGACCTTGAGGTTAAGCTGCCTGGCCCCCAAGCAAGGAAGTGAGTGCGTAATGGAAGCGACAAGCTTTAACCGTCTGCCGGTAACGCGATGCAACTTAGCTCAAAGCATGGATTCTGGTCGCGATTGTGGACAGATTCATTCTGCGAAGCACTTGGTGTTCGGCTAAGAGGGCGTGCATTCTGGCTCAGAACGGGAACTCTTGGATCTGAAGACGGACGCTAGAGAGTACGATCTGGATAGCGTCTTTGACAGCATAGACCGCCAGAATGAGCTGGAGGCCGCAATGGCCGCGGGCGCGACCGTGGTCTGGTGCATGGCTGAGCCACGGCGAATGAACTTCTTTTGCTATCGAAAAACAAGCCTAGGGCACCTGGCGCCGGCGATGACAGCCGCGATTGGGCTTGGCAGCCAGGTACTCAAGAAGCGAAGGCGAGTTGGCTTCATTGATCCCGATACGCCCTTCGCCTCTTATTTCGATGACTTATCCAGTCTCGGTGGTTGGAGGATTGCCCTAGAGAGCGACGAACCGGGCTTGACTACGATTGCAGCGACACCAGAGGGCTACCAACTTGGAGCCAGAGTTGAGATTGGCGGAACCAGGGGATGGCTGATGACTCCGCCCTTGACGCAGGAAGCGACCAACCGGCTCATCTCGGGAGCTCTCTCCGTGAGCAAGGCAGAACCGGATGCTCCTAGGTATCACGAGATATTTCTTAGCCATTCCAGCGCGGATAAGCCTTTCATTAGGCAGCTTAGGCGCGACCTACTGGCAAGAGGCATGCTAAAAGCCTGGCGTGATGAAACTGAGATACAAGTGGGTGACTCGTTGATTGCAAAGATTGACGAGGGAATGGCTATGAGCTGATACGTCGGTGTAGTCCTATCGCAGAAATCGATTGCTGCGCCTTGGGTCAAGCAAGGGCGTGCCTGAGGAGAACATCAAGTCACTCCTCGTTCTCTTCGAAGAGTACAGGCATGGCGTTCCCGCTGATGTTAATGACCACGTTTCGAACATTACTGGAAAGGAACCGCGCGGCCTGAAGCAGGACGCCTCGGAGTTCAAAGGCTCCTGGGTCCCGCAAGTTCGGCAACTGTAGCCCAACTTCGCACGAATCGGCTGGGTGACTTTGTTCTCTGGTCACGTTAGACGAATTGGTTCCGGACGGCAGTTGAACTGCCGTCCGGAGTTTCTTCGTCTGTCACACGCTATCAATTTACGGCCTGACGCCTCAGCGCCTCATCCTGACGACCAACCATGGAAACGACGCACCGGGGTAGGGGAAGGGGGACGAGAACCCAAAGCAACGGGGCATGTCTCGATGACGGAACCTGCGCCAGCCCTCACTCACACAACATGGTCCCGGCGCACCACAAATTTTCATAAGTCACTTCGGCGGAAGGGAGCCGAGACTAGCGGGTAAGGAAGCCGGCAATGCGACAGCGTCCCGACAAGCGCCAGACGCCGCTCAACTATCCGAGACCGCTATCAATTGACCACAGCTCACTCCAACACCGGCAAGGCATGCACGCTCAGCCCGCCGCGTCCTCTTGGAATTTGTGGCAGTCCTTCTGTGGCCTAGCAGAAGAAGGGGGAGCTTGCCTAGCGCCCCCCCCCCCGAATCCGCAGCGATAAACATCAGATTCAAGGCGCTTCCAACCCCGCAGTGCGAGTGAGTCTCATATACTAACCGTTCTCACTTCGCACTCACCGGACTCGATGCCCAGCACTCCTGCCGACGACGCCCGCTCCTTCGGGCAGCTGTTTGTCGAGCATCAAGCCTGGCTGCTCGGTAGCCTGCGGCGCCGGCTGGGTAACCGCGCCGACGCCGAGGATGTCACCTCGGAGACGTTCCTGCGGGTGATCACCCGGCGTGGACTCGACGCGGTCGAAGAGCCGCGTGCCTACCTAGGAACCGTGGCCCGCAACATCGTCATCCAGAACTGGCGTCGTCGCGAGCTGGAGCGGGTCTACCTCGATGCGCTCGCACAGGCGCCGATGGCCGTGGCCCCCAGTGCCGAAGAGCAGGCCCTGCTGCTGGAGTCACTGCAACGCTTCGGCCAGGCGTTGGACGGGTTGTCCAGCAAGGCGCGTCGCGCCTTCCTCCTGAGCCAGCTCGATGGCCTCACCTATGCGCAGATTGCATCCGAGGTCGGCGTGTCGGTCAGCATGGTCCGCCGCTACATGGCGCAGGGGCTCCGACAGTGCCTGCTGGCAGACGCCGGCTGAGCCGCAGGATGACCGTGCCCTCTACGCGTGATACCGACGGCTTGGACGCGCATAGCGAAGCCGCCGTGCAGTGGTGGGTGGAACTGCGCGGCAATCCCGGTGACCCAGCAATCGAACGGGCGTTGCACGCCTGGCTGAGTGCCGACCCCGCACATGCCACCGCCTGGCAGCGGCTGCAGGCCGCCGTTGGCCAGACCTTTGGCAGCGTGCAGGCGCTGCCTGATCGAAGCCAGGCAGTGGGGCGCCAGGTGGATGACTTGCTGCAGCAGGTGGACCGGCAGGCACGCAAACGCCGGCAACTACTGAGCGGCATGCTGTCGCTGGCCGGCATCGGGGCAGTTGGCATGCTGTTTGGCCGTTACAGCGGCCTGTTGCCGGATTTCGGCGCCGATCTTCGCACCGCCACCGCGCAGCGCGGACAGTGGACACTGGCTGATGGCACACACCTGCTATTGGATGCACGCAGCGCCATCGATCTGGTGCAGCAGCCTGGCCAGACCCGGATCCGTCTGCGCGGGGGCCAGCTAATTGCCACCTGCGCGGCACAGCGCGGAGACCTGGAGGTTAGCGATGATCACGGCCAGGTCCGGGCTGATCGGCCCGGCGCCAGCCTGCTGTTGCGCCGACAGGACCACCGCAGTCTAGTGGTGGCCCTGCAGCACCCGCTGTGGCTGCACGTCGGCAGCCATCGCCAGCCGCTGCAGAGCGGGGAGGGCGCGTGGTTGAGCCCGGCCGGTATCGAGCCGGCGGCATCAGGCTACGCCGCGGTGGCCGCGGACTGGCGCGACGACATCCTCAGCGCCTTGGACACCCCGTTGGCCGAACTGATCGCGCAGCTGCGCAGCTACCACCACGGCCTGATCTGGATCGACAGCGAGGTTGGCGCGCTGCGGGTATCCGGCCGCTACCCGCTCGCCGACCCGCTAGCCACGCTGCAGACCCTCGCCCAGACCCTGCCGATTGACCTGCAGGTGCACTCCAATGGCTTGCTGGTGCGCATCGGGCTGCGCGCTGAAGGTGGGTGACGAAGGAGGGCGGTCACGCCCCCGAAAATTTTTTGGGGGAGGGGTGTCACTTTTCCGCGCTCGCTGCTCATAGAAGGTAAGCGCCTCATCAGCAGGCACTCTTCCTTCTCTGGAGCCATCATGTCCATCACCCAGAATGACCGCGCGCTTGGGCGCCTGCGCACCCTGCCACTCTGCCTTGCCGTCGCCCTGTCCCTGCCTGCCTTCACTGCGAGCACCGCGGCACTGGCGGCCGAACAGGCTTACAGCCTGCCTGCACAACCGCTGGATGTGAGTCTGCTCCGCATCTCTAGCCAGGCCAAGGTCACACTGTCGGTCAACAGCGCGCTACTGAACGGCCTCCAGGCCAACCCCGTGCATGGCCAGCTGGAGGTCGAGGACGCGATGCGAATGGCATTGGGCTCGCACCGCCTGCAGGTGGTGCGCACGGCCGCCGGCGCCTACGGCATCGTGCCGACGAGCACCTCCGCGTCGGCACCGGCCGCCGCGCCGGCTGCCCCGATGCCGACGACCAACACCCGGGCAGTCGAGCTGGATACGGTGCGCGTGGAAGCCACGAGCCTGTTCGGCCAGTCCAGCCAGCTCGACGTACAGACGTTTGCCGGCGCCCGCTCGGTGATCGACGCCGACATGATGGCCAGTGGCGCCTTCCGTTCACTCGATGACGCCCTGCAACGCGTGCCTGGCGTGCGCATCCTTGATGAAACCGGTACCGGCGTGCTGCCGCAGATCATGCTGCGCGGTCTGTATGAAAGCCGCAGCGGCCGCGTGCAGGTGCTGCACGATGGTGTGCCGCTGGCGTTGGCCCCCTACGGCCAGACCAGCCTGTCGCTGTTCCCGGTCAGCATGAATCAGATCGATCGCATCGACGTGGTTCGCGGCGGCGCCGCCGTGCAGTACGGGCCGAACAATGTGGGCGGGGTGATCAACTTGATCAGCAAGCCGATCCCGCAGGACTGGACGACCACGGTGTCCGCGCGGGTGACGGGAGGGGGCGCGGGCCGATTCCTGCGTGACACCGCCGTCACCACTGGCGGCTACCTTACCGACACCTTCGCGATACAGCTCGATGCCGACTGGCTCAAGGGCGAATATGGCCGTGAGCACAACGACACCGATGTCAAGAATGCGCGCCTGCGCGCCGAGTGGTGGCTGACGCCGGGCAGCAGGTTGAAGGCCGAGGTCAGCCGCTACGTGGCCAACATGGACCTGGCCGGCGCGCTCTCGGCCCAGGACTATCTTGCGGGCAGCCGCCGCTCCACGCGCACGCTGGACGAGTTCTCCGGTCGCACCACGCGCGCCTCGGTGAACTACCTGCAGGATCTGGGCAGCTGGGGCCCATTTGACGCCAGCCAGCTGGACTGGACCACCTTCAGCGCCAACAGCACGCGCAATTTCGTGGTCGGCATGCGCCGTGCTTCCACCGAGACATGGCGCCCCGACCTACCGCCGCAGCTGCGCCAGAGCGC
Source organism: Stenotrophomonas sp. S39 (assembly GCF_016624665.1). Lineage (NCBI taxonomy): Bacteria > Pseudomonadati > Pseudomonadota > Gammaproteobacteria > Lysobacterales > Lysobacteraceae > Stenotrophomonas > Stenotrophomonas sp. S39. The sequence continues at coordinate 132,246 of NZ_JACVTT010000001.1, forward strand.
ACCACGCGGTTTCAAGGTACTGGGCAGCGAACCACGCCTCACACTGCAGGCAAACGGGGAGAACGTCAGCCATGCCATTACCATCGGCGTACGCGCGATGCACGAGGACATCGACTTCATCGTCGGCAACACCGGGCTGGACAACGGCGTCTATACCCTGGTGCGCGACTGGCAATTCAAGGACCGAGCCTGGACCGGCTACATCAGCGATGCGATCAGCCTTTTCGACAAGCGCCTGACCGTCACCCCGGGCCTTCGCTGGGAACATCTGGATTCCTCCTACTACAACCGTGCCACCGGCGCGAGCACGCGCAACCCCATCCGCAACCTGTTACCCGGCCTGACCGTGGGCTACCAGTTCGACCCGCGCTGGTACGGCTACGCCGACGCGCAGCGCTCGCTGCGTGCGCCGCAGGTGACCCAGATCATCTACGGCAACAACCTTGATTCGGAACTGGCCTGGAACTACGAGGCCGGCGTGCGCTTCAACCCGTCCGGCGCGCTACAGCTCAGCGTGGCCGCATACCGCATCGATTTCGAGAACCAGATCGAGCTGGACAACACCACACGCGAGTACGGCAACCTCGGTCGCACCCGCCACCAGGGCATCGAACTGGAGGGCCGTTGGCAGCCGGCGTTCCTGCCGCAGTGGACACTCAATACGGGCTACACCCATCTGCAGGCCACGCTGCGTAGTGGTGAGTTCCGCGGCAACGAAGTGCCGTATGCCGCGCGCAATCAGTTCAACATTGGCGCGACGTGGCAGGGTGCCCGCGGCACTTTCGCGGTGGACGGTTACTACTTCGGCAGCTCGTACTCGGACAAGGCCAATACCGTGGACGAGAATGCGATCGGATCAATCGGCCGCATGCCTGCCTACTGGGTCTGGAACGCCAAGGCGACCCGTGAGCTGATGCGCAGCACGCAAGGCAACGTGCTGACCGGCTCGCTGATGATCAACAACCTGTTCAACCGTAAGTATTACTTCCGCGGCATCGACACCAGCCCGTGGGGCCGTCAGCCTGCACCGGCAACCACGATGAGCGTGGGGCTGGAGTACAGCTTCTGATTGGATAGCCGTGCACGGGGACACGCCCTGGCCCCGGCGCCCAGCGACTACCGTGCTTCCAGGTCATCTTCGGCGCTACCTCACGGGTAGCGCCCGGCCTTCTAGCATGGATCCCGTGAGCCCCTGCCCATCTTCGAAGAAATCTTCCCTCGTCTGAGCCAATTCGGAGCAAGCAGGCGCTCCGAAGAGAAGAGAGCATGTCAGATCGGCTCGGGCTGGTGTGGACTTCCAATTGGAATAGACAGAAGTTCGAGGCCTGCATGATGACGACTCACCCAATGCGAGCCGCCTTCGGAGTTAGGATCTGACCGGGCTCGTGGCCGAGACGAAACGCCACAACGTATAGGATCGTGGCGTCCATCGGTACACCAGAGCCCTTCCGAATGGCGACCGTGCGCTGGCCGTGAGACAGTGACACCCCAAGCTCCCGCAATGCCTGAATGTGCTGCTGCAGCTCGTCGTAGACGTCGAGCTTGTCGGTTTCTGAGTACAGGTCGTGGCAGTCGCGATACTCGCGGTAGTAGTCGACCAGAGCAGCGAACTCGGTCGCCGCCTCGCGCGGCAGCTCGAAAGCCGGCTCGGACAGATCCATGTCGCACGAAACGATCAGGCCAGCCAGCTCGCGCCCCGTGGCCAGCGGTGCCACCGCCAGAGTGACGCAATCGCGCTCGAACTGCACTTGCGCGGCCTGTAGCTCCTCGTCCGTCGGCAGCGAGAAGGGCTTGTTGAGGACATCGATGTCATTGAAATCGAAGGCGCGAGCCAGTGCGCGACGGGTGTCGAAGCTGGCCGAGTCGCCCTGCTCAACCCGCTGGACTGTACGGTCGTTCAGGCCCGAGATCTCAGCCAGCTGATCCTGCGACCAGTGCCGCAACTGACGGAACTGGCGGATGCAAGCACCAACCTCAGCAGGGGTAAGTAAACGGGGCAGGTTCGTGGTAGTCATTGGATGTCACTCCGGAGGGGCAGGTTGCTCAGGTTAGGAGTGTGCAGGGCTCGGAGACACGACAGCACCCCGACAGGCGCCCGACACAAATCAATTCCCCAGACCTTCACCATCAACCCTGGCCAAGAGTCGCGGTCGGCTCTGAATAGGTCTTTGGCGGAGTTAGATGGGCAGAAGAGGGGTCAAGTCGGCGACGGGGCCAATGGCTCTAGCTCCGGCAAAACCCTCTCAAACTGGCGATGTAGTGCAGTCATCCATTCCACGACAGGTTCGCTTGGCCACAAGTGCGCCAGATTTAGAAGGGTAAGCATGGCAAGAACATTGCTGTTGTAGCTGCGTGACATGCCCAGGTTGCCCGCACCAAGGCCTCGTACTGGGGCCGGACCAGCGAAATAGCTGACTGGGCAGGGTAGCGATCAGGGCATGTACTGCCACAGCGTGATCAACAGACATCTGGGCAGAGTGCCGCCACCGCCGTCGATCGTCGGTCACCTCCATGCTCTATCTCAGCCCAAACGCTTCGAATTTCACCCAAGAGCTCCAAGGAGCCCTCCAGCAGAGACGCCAAATCGCGGTCAGCCAATTGAGGCACAAGTCGTCCTAGAATCGTGAGCTTCGGGCAAGAGTAATGACTGTCTGATCAGCCAAGGACTCCACCTAGCCGGCTGGCTTGCATCATCCGTGAGTCGGTACTTTCTACGTTGCATCACTCGCAAGTCAAAATTTTCTGCAATGGACCGTCTTGCACTGAAATTTTCTACCTCAAAAGCTGAAATCTCTGCAATGGCACAATAAGAATCTCTGCGATGAACAAGACCGCCATGGCCTGCGGCAATACTGGATGGACGTCCACCAGGCTGCCGATGCGCTGGTCGGCGGCGGCGAACGCCGACCATCGAGCGGATCCGCGCCCATCTGGGCACTGGCTCACACAATACCGTGACCCGTCACCTCGATACTTGGTGGTCCAGCGCCGGCGGACGGCGGCAGCGACGCGCCATTGAGGCGGGCCGTCCGGAACTACCCTCAGCAGTGAATGCATTGGCGCAGCGCGACGCCGCCGCCGGCGAACAAGCGGAACAGCGCGTCACCCAAAGGACGCATCGCGCAAATCAGGAATGCCAGCCCAAGGGATTTGGTGTGCTGCGAGAGTACGTCAAAGAACAACTTCCTACTCTTGCCGAGCTTCGGAGGGTCAGGACGGTTGATCCGAAATTTTGGTCCCTTTAAACGCAAGCCATCTGGGCTGCGGACCCTTGAGGATCAAGACCTTGATTGACAATCTTCAGAAGCCCTATCAAGTTCTTCGATATCTAAAACTTAGATATCCTTGCAGTGGTGCGACTGAGCGGCGGCGTTCCAATGCGCCAGGCAGCACGTTAACGCAGGTTGGGAGAGTCGATATGATGCGCACCAGTTTGAGCCACCCGCTACTGATTGCAGAGCTGCCCGTCGGGGCCTTGGGAGGGGCAATAGGCGTGACATTTGCGCCCGGCAAGTACCAGGAAGTGGCAATGACTGGAGCATGGGCGAGAGACCTAGATACGGACGTCTCGGCAATTCACCGCTGGGGCGCCAAACACCTGATCTCCTTGCTTGAGCCTTGGGAGTTTGAAGACCTTCGAATCGAGACCTTACCGGTGGTTGCGGCGGGGAAGGGCATCTCCTGGCATGGACTTCCCATCACTGATGGAGCAGCACCAGATGACAGACTGCTCCAAGGCTGGCTACAGCTAAGTGCAGAACTTGTGGCTGACATGCTAAGTGGACAAAGGGTCGTGGTCCACTGCAAGGGCGGGCTTGGAAGAGCAGGAACGGTAGCTGCCATGCTTCTGCTACAGGCTGGAGAGGCCAAGAAGGCATCGGATGCCGTCCACATCGTGCGGCACGCCAGGCCTGCCGCGATTGAAACCATTGCTCAGGAAGAATTTCTCGAGCACTGGGCGCGCCGCCTTCATCCGGGCGAAGTTTGACGGTTTCCGGTTGGGGGCGGGAGCACAGGAGAGCAGTCAGCCTGAGGCTACGGCAAGTGGCTCATTTCGGAATGCATCGGGTATTCAACTGGCCCGCTTAGCCGTGCTGCGTAGGAAACAGTTGTCTTCTAGTCTCCAGTCCGGGAAATGCTGACGGGCCAGCAGACCCCGTCACTCTGCTTGGTCGAGAAGCTCTTGAATGATGTCTTCTTCTGAGTCAACCGGATCTAATGTTCCGATCGACTCTCGCAATGCCTCAAGATCCTCTCCCGACTCACGATCACTAATGAAGAACTCAACTGAAAGGGATGCGCTGATCTTATTGATCTCAGCCGCACTGGGCCACCATGTCGAAGAAGGGACACGAGCATGGATGCACCGGGAGGGAGAGATAGGCAGAAAAATGTGTTCAATGTCAGCATCTTGATTAACGGCACCGAGCACCAACCTTGACTTTCCATCCGAGAAGCGCGCAACAGGGCCACAGTCGCCGAGTATGAAAGATTGCCCTTCAGGAGCTTGGATGACAGTAAACACCATCTCTTCCACCAGCTTTCGCGCCCTTGCTGGCACGGTCGGATCTCTGGAAAGCACCTCCAAATAGGAGGCCTGCGCCATGTTGGTTGCCTCGGAACGTATCTTGTCCATCACCAGTGACGCCGTAGCCCAAGCCTGGCCCACAAGCTCATCCTCGCGAGCAGACACGTACTTCTTCCATGCTGGCAATAGCGCCGCGTAGGCTTTGGCACGCTGCTCCCGAGACTGCGGCGGCCCGCTATCAATCGCCTGAAAGATCTGCCTCTTCCGTTCCTTCGGGTCGTTCAGACTGGCCAGCAAATCCCTCCGGATACGAGATATGTCTAGCACTTTTATCCGTAGGGCCGAGACAATTGCAGGCATCATTCCTGCAAGCGCATCACGCATCGCCTTCGTACGGAAAGCCAATGCGCACACCAAAGTCGCCATCTCGATTGGGGAAGGGTGCTCTCCACGATTCAATGCCTGAACTACTTTTGCAAGCTCCCCCTCTCCAGAGGTCATAGCGTCATCGAGACTGGTGTCCTCCGGACCACCATAGAAGTCAAGTTCCTTGCCCAGTCCTGCGGTATTCGGCGTAAAGCGCCCCCTTGTCCGATGATAGGCGCGCACATAGAACTCTTTGCCGCTTTGTCGAAACGCAAAAGGCCTTTGAATGAGTTGGGGTAGGTAGTGGTGTCTACGACCTGCCATGGCGCGTGCTCCTAGTTTCCCTACGGGAATATAGCGCAGGTCGCTCGGCAGCTTGGGCACCCGCGTCACTCCAAGGTTCCAGGCTATTCCAGCGCAGCGCAACCGGGCGAGCTGTCGGCAACGCGAACGGGGCGCCATGTTAGGCCGCTACTCGGCGAGCACAACGCGAGATACCATGGAGGCTGATGCCAGGCTTAGGACCAGCGGATGGACTTTCGGAAGGCGGATCAAGTGCTCAGTGACAAGAACACCGTCGGACACTTTTGGCTAGCCAGCGAAGAGGCTGAGTATCGCGAGGTACCGCTACCCACATCGGCGGTCACAGTCTTCGAAGTCCGCGTGCTTACAGGAAAGGGCAAGGACAGCGTAACAGGGAACTCAATTCAGACCCTCCACCTCACGACTAGGGTGCTGGCACGGATCCCTCGCCTGAGCGCTCGTCCGACCGCAAATCGGCCCTCCAGCAACGGAACGCACCACATCCTACGTCGCGCATTCAGCATCACCTTGGATCACAGCCAGCAGCTCGTACTGATAGGTCCCAAGGGGATGGTCGGCGACCTTGAGGACAGCATGGCCGGGCGCGGGTTGGGGACCTATTGCTTTGGGTGGCTATTGTCAGAGTGCCAGCGCCACGCCGCTGGTCATTACACTTTTCATCCGATCGACCTGGGATCCGTGGTTGCCGGGACTGTACTGGGGCAAAACCATGTACGACGGAACAAACTTTACGCCCGGCTCGGCTACGTTGTTACGCCGACCCAGCTGGGAGGCACAATCCACAGCAGCCTGTCTGTAGACCAGGCACTTGCTGGACCGTTCTCCTCCCGGACAGACGATCCCCCCCCCGCCAATCTGCGCCGCGTACCATTAAGCACATTGCGCCATTTACTACCAAAAGGCAGCACAGAGATCGTGGCGGGGGCCGACGCCACCGCCTTTCTCACAGCTCTAGACCTGATGCACCCGGCCGCCCATTTGGTTTCGAACAACCAGGGGTGGATCTCACGACTATGCCATGCGTTCCGCCGGCAAGGGAAGTAGGGCAGGGCAGCGCCGAGTGAGCATTTGTGCCAGCCAAGAGCGGTTCGATGGCATGCAGCACCGACTTCAACTTGGACGAGGTACCGCAAGCAAGCGCGCCTGCGCCTTCAGTGATGGTCACTATCCCGGATGCTGGGTTCTTGCAGGTGTTGCCGGATCACCAACCAACGAAAAGCGCACCAGACCCGCATAAGGCTAATGGTGGACAACGGCCAAAGCTCCCCGCATAGGCGAGGCGGGCACCGTTGTGCCGGCATTCCAAACTTCATTTACGATTCAAGAAGAGCGCAACGGACGCGCAAGCAACGGGCTTCCACATTTCAGCGATGTTACCGCCATGATCAAAAGTCAAATCGATAAGTTAAGGTTTATCGTGGAAGAGATGCAGGTTGCGTTTCATGTGGCGAACAACATTGCCGACTCGTTCTCGGCACGGACCATCGCGCGACATATCCTGATCAGAGCTGAGAACTTCATCGCAATATCGCAACGCCTTCGCCGCCCACTTCGCGAGGCCGGCTTTGAAACGAGGGCGCTTCATGCGTCCAACAAGGCGTATGGGGACGCATTCCAAGAATATTTCAGCGTCGCGCGCCATAAGCTTGGCGCGCATGTACAAGACTTCGATTTCGGAAAGCGCATCGAACTCTGGAACGACATCGAGGTGGTGAAGCTCAGCTATTTTGTGGACGGTGCATGTGAAATCTACGAAGGTCTCTCTGCGTTAAACGTGCCCGGCTACGTTGCTTATGCTGCTCCCTCTGAGCTTTCCAATCGGCTGATCATTGAAGCCCTCCATGAGGCGCAACCTACGCCCGATGCCCCCGTCTGGGTCGAGATGGGAACAGACCCGCTTGCGATGACGCGGAACAACACTACCGCCATTCACAATGCCACCCCAGTCCATGCTCGCGCAGGGCAATTGGTGCTAATTGGTCGCTGGATCGGCCTACAACTGGGTCTTTTGGAGAGGCTCAACAGGCATGTCGCGATAGCTCGGATTCTCAAAGGACGCATTGTCACTGACATCGTCAGCTTCTGCGACTGCCTCGTCACCCGAGCCGTTCGAGATGGCTCGGAGCAGCACATGGAGGGATTGAACACCCTGGTCCAGGCAGAGAACCGATCCTCGTCACCTATTGGTGACTTTGTCGCCAATTCGAACTTCAAGTCCGACCTGGAAATGCTGCGCGCGGTTCGCAACACTCTGGGTGCGCACCTTGAAATTGATGGCTCCACGACACTGTCTATGCTTCTCGCAAGACTCGACACTTTCGATCTCGACTGGGCTGTTGCCTTCTATGCTCGCGCCGAAGCAGCGTTCCGAAAGCAGTGCTCAGGTGTCATTTTCCTTCGTCTGTATGCCGCAGATGGCGCGAGATTCTTTGGCAGGATCGCGCGCCCTTCGGCAGCGCTGCCTTTTGGGAGAGACACTTCCTCAACTCCTGAGGTCTCCCCCGCGCCGCTACTCATTAATGACAGCGTCGAATACGCCAGCAATCTGGCGCGATGGCTTGACGGCGATGAAGACCAAAAGGGAGGGGCACGCCACTTCTTCTGGCAAGCCTTCATGGATTCCGACGCTGTCGAGGAAATCAAGGAGGTGGATCAACTGACCACCGGCACACGAAATCACTCACACGCGTTCCGCAAGGTCCATCAATTCATCGTAGACACGCTGAAGGGTGGCTTGTCCGATTCCGACTTCCGCGGCGTGCTGGACCTCTTAATCTCATGTCGCCATGGCGATCCCTATCCGTTGGCAGAGGCGCTTCTTCGCTACGTGCCATACTCAAGCATCCTTCACAGACACCTGACCTGCTACGCTTTAGGCGAGATCGCCAGCGGGCCCCACAAAGGTGTTTCCGATTTCTTCATCGCGCAATCTCGTTCGCGGGTCTGGTCAGTACGCCTTGGTGCCCTAATAGCTCGATACAAGTCCTTCATCCGGAATGAAGGCATCTTCCGCGTCAATCACAAAGGGCGGATCAACACCGACCACGATGCACTTCTAGCATCCATGATCCGGGAACTGTCGTCGGATAATTTCCTTGTCCTGCTGCTCGCTCTGTGCAGCATTCACACTGGGTCGCTTGCGCGTAGCTCTGCTGCGCAGTTCGCCGCTGACTACTCCGCCATGCAGCTCATGCTTGAGGCTTCCATCCTGCCGCTTTTCAGTGACGACGCCGAGGGGTCCAAAGCGACTACGCTGAAGAGGCTCATAGAGACCGATGACTACGTCGGGGTAGCCATTCATGTTGCGGCAAATCTCGATGGCGGGAGTACCCACGCGCTCCGTGCGGCCTTGCTCGATGGCTGCTGCCAAGGGGTCATTGCTGCCGCTTCCAGCAATCAGTCAATTCGGCATCTCATCATCTGCTACGTTTTGAACGAGAATTATCGTGGCGCCTTGGAGATTGCAGCACCTTTAGCTGAGCGCAACCCTGACTGGGTCGACGCGCAGATCCTTGTGGCCGAGATTCTCGGGCAGATGGAGGGATCGGAAGTTGAGACTCACGATCGACTGAGAAGTATCTCAAACACCTACAAGCTCTCGGAGGTACAGAGAGCTACTCTCGCGGCGGTGGAGGCGGAGGTCCGGAGCCGCCAATGGGATCGTGATCCCGGGTAAATCGTGCGTTCCGCCAGGTCCACGAATGCATCGTGGCGGCAAGGGGAGGGGGCCCACGCATCTACTGGAAGGAAGCAGTATTTAGTATTTGCAAGTGAGCGCGAGTGATCCTAACGCACCAGCCGGTGGGTTCTGATACTAATCTCGTGATCAAAGAGTTTGCATGTAGCACCTTTCGATCTTGGATCACCAAAGCTACCGTCTAAGAGTGGGCTGCCACTCTAGCCGATAGCTCTAGGGCACGTTCAGTTCGCGCAGCGCCCGACTGGATGTGGATTAGGAAATCGAGGGCGTCCTGGGTGCGGATCTGGAATTCGCGGGCGACTTTGTGTGGAAACATGGGCGGCTAGGTGCGGCAACTGGGCATTTCAGCGGTGGCAATCATCTGGGCAAGGCCTCGGCCACTGACGAAGGAGAGAGGAGGTTGCTCCAGGTGCACGTCAGGGCAGTGGAGGATCGTACCCATGCGGAGGTTGACCGATATCGCCACGCGTTGCGGTCAGCCGCGCAGTAGTGGGGGCGGGAGCGCATGGGCCTGACTACCTAATTGCGGGAGTGCGACTAGCAAGCCATTGTCACCGCCAGCCGCGAGCACCAGGCATTGCGCCGCTTGGAAGGCGTGAACGCGAGGGCTGTTGGCCTGGAAGCGCAGCTGACGTCACTGAAGGAAACCACCCGGCAAGTTGCCGAGGTACTCCGAGAAGAGAGAACGAACACGGCAACGACAAGCAAGCAAAGCGAGCCAAACCGCACCGCCACGCCCCTTAAGTTCATCCTCGACCGCTCCCGATAGCATGGCGCGACAGGCCCCATACAAAGCGTAGAAAATGGCACGCCATAAGAGGAACACCATGAAGCAGGGAAGAACTGACAGAGATTGGGCGGTGGTCGCTGTGATGACCTTTGCCGCAGGAGCCGTCTTGACCTGGGCGCTCATGAGCAAGCCGAGTCCGAAATCGGTCGGCTTAGCGTTTGACTGGCCGGCGTGGGTCCAAGCGATCGGCAGCATTGCAGCCATCATCGCAGCGGGACTCATCCCCCTTTGGCACGCCAGAGTCAGGCGACGAGAGGTCACACAGTCCCTCATAGAGCTGATTTCCTACGCCCGATTCCCTGCGACACTGATGCTGGCGCAGTTCGAGGGCGGATTCGGCGGCCCCCGGCTGATCTTGGCGCATCTGACTCAGCTTCATAAGGCTTTCGATTCAGTCAACTATGTTGACGTGCCAAACCGATCCTTGGCGATTGCGCTGCAGCAATCAGCAACGGCTGTGAGTGCACTTAAGGGGATCCAGGAACTCTTCCTGAGAAAGGAAGAGATGAAAAAGGGGCGGGGGATCGAGATCGTTAAGAAATACCTGCTCATGCTCGACAGAGCCGTTGAAGAAGCAATCAAGGCCACCGGTCAGCGGCCTCGAGACTTCAACTACGACACAATCGTGCTGCCTAATGAATAGCCCATGCAAAGGCCTTTCATAGCGTAGAAACATGCCACGGCCTTGGAGCGCTGCGCTCTGGTCCTAACGGCACCGGCTGCCTAGATTGAAGACCAGCCAGCGGGCACCAAAGGCGGCATATTCGTCGCACACAAGGCACTCATCGACCACGCGCATATGATTAGACGCCCGACTGCCATCCTAGCTGCAGCAACGCAGCTGGTCGCGCTGGCTGTGAAAACCGCTCAGGGCTGCTAGCTGTGGCTCTTTTACGCCGCTTGCGCATGGTCCTCAATGAACGCTCAGACCAAGAAGGGCGAAGCGATGAGCGTTCGGTACGACTACAGCGGTTACAAGCCCGAACTTCTCTAGTGATCCACTGCCGACGGCTATCCGACAAATCGGGCGGAGTCGGAGGAGTAGCCGGGGTCTGAACAGGAGCGCTCGCCTGCCTATTTAGCAGTGGGCTTGGTGCGCGGGACTGTAACAAGGAACTTTCGCTGTCACTGCGCCGTGTTACGGTTAAGTAACCCCGTTACAGTCGCTGCTATGAACGACCTCGTCGCTGCAGCCCACTACCTTCAGGATCTACTACCCGACATGGTCGGTGAGCTCGCGCCCTGGCCCAGCTCCAAGGCGCATGGCTTACCCCATTTCCTCGCCAGCCTGTTCCGCCTGGCCGAGATTGATCTGCTGGGCCACCGGGTGCTGCTGGCCATCGTCCCGGCGCACACGGTACCGGCGCCACCTTTACGGCTGATCGCGCAGGTGCGTCGATTGGCTGAAAAGGCCGGCTTGAGGGTCATTCTCGTGCTCTCGGGTGTTTCGCCCTACATTCGCTCCAAGCTCATCGAGTCTCGGGTGGATTTCGTTGTGCCTGGCAGCCAGCTGTTCGCTCCGAGCTTCCTGATGAACCTACGCGAGCGACATTCGTCTCCGAGGGAGCTCCTCTCCGTTGGGGAGCGGCTGAGCCATCCGGCACAAGCGGTTCTGATCGCTGCCCTGTTGCGACCTGACTTGGAGGAGCGCGGGATTCCTGGGAGCGTCCCGTGGGCGCCGCTCGACCTGGCGCGCGAGGCAGGATACTCACGCATGACTGCCTCGCGGGTTGCCCGTGAACTGGTGGCGGCTAACCTGGCCAGCGCCCAGCGCGAGGGACGGGAGACGAAGCTAAGGTTCTTGAAAGCGCGCCGGTCCTTGTGGACGGCCGCGCTGCCGCGGCTGCGCTCGCCGGTGCTGCGCACCACTTGCATCGGCAAAAGTGGCCTGGCCACCCTGCCGGCCGATGATTGTCGTGCTGCGGGAGAAACCGGCCTGTCCGTGCTCACCGAACTGGCGGCGCCAGCGCGGCCGGTCGCTGCGATCCGACGAGACTGCTTCCGTCGGCATCCGGAACCGGAATGGTTTCCCGTGGCCGGCGAGGGCTATGCAGATGTGCAGCATTGGGCCTATTCCACGCGCCTGAGTGGCGCGGGCGCCGTCGTGGACCCATTGTCGCTGTACCTGTCCTTGCAGGGACAAGGCGACCCGAGACTGGACGGCGCGCTGCGGGACCTTCTCGATGAGGTCTTCGTCTGATCGGAGGCGGGAAGCAGGCGAGTGGTTCGCTGAACTCCGGTACCAGTTCTCGGTCATCCGCGGCGCTGCGCTAGCCGTCGTAACGCAGGAAGCGCAGCAGCAAGTGCGGGCCACGAAAGATCTGGAACGTGGTGCTGATCGTGGAGGCGCACACGCCGGCCTTCGGTCAGCGGTTCCGGGGGGATATCGAGGCCGGCGGCTACGAGGCGCGCCAGTACTTGGACAGACACCCAACGTTCTATCGCTTCCGGCGGCCTGCGCGCAGCAACTGCATGAGTGGCCGGCGGGTCGCCTCGATCTGATCGTCTGCAGCGGGATGGACTACTAACCCGGGCCGCATGCCTTGGTCGAACTGCGTGACGGTGCGCATGGGGCGATGAAGGACGACAGCCTGCTGGTTGCTTGCCAATGGCTGCTCGTCCTTCAAGTAGCAATCCCTTGGGCGCATGCGCTGGCGAGGATTGTGCCGCTGAATCTGCTTCTGGCCGACAGCGAGGGAGGTAAGGCGTGGAAGGATGGAGCTGATTTGAGTTGAATTTCCCTTGGATTGGTGGCATCGCAGCGCTGATCTTGCTGGTGCTGCTTTTCTGCACAAGCAACTTGCGGGCCAATGCCCAGATCTCCCGGTGGAGGGACCGGACCTGGCTTTCCTGGCTAGGGATGGTGGCCTACCTCGTGCACAATCTGGAGGAGTACGGGATTGACTTGTACGGACGCAGAGATGGCTTTCCCAAAGACATCATCGATCTAATGCAGCTGCCGCCGTATCCAGACAGCCCAATTCCGCCCTTGTACTTTGTCGCGGTGGACGTGACCGCCTTCTGGATCGCGGCTCCCCTAGCATCCCTGTTGAGCAGGGAAAGGCCGCTAGTCGGCTATGCGATCTACAGCATCATCATGATCAACGTTGTCTTCCACGTGATCCCGCTGATTCTCGGGGTCGGCTACGGCGCGGGAACGATAACTGCGATCATCATCTTCATTCCCCTCTGCGCTTGGATGATCTACACATCCTTTGGCGCGGGTCGTATGAGCTATCGAGCACTAGCCCTTTTGGTTGGTGCGGGAGTGTTGTTCCATGCCCTACTCACTATTCCGATGATTCTCCTGCTGCAAGGTGCAATCTCAGAGACGTCCGTAGTCATGATTCAGGTAGCCAACCCCTTTGTGCTAATGGTCATCTTGTCGGCGGCGGAGCGCTCGCGCTTGAGCATGCCGGCAGGGCAGCGTCGGCCAAGTGCCTCTCGCTAGCTCCAGTCTTCTTCGGCGCCTAGTCAGACCTCCCATCACGTCTCGCGCACGCAGCAGCTTCGGTGACCCCTGGCGGACAGGGCGGAGCAACTTTAATGGTGCCACTGTCCCCGCCTGTGTTGAGGCGGGGTAGCAGCTTGCAATGGCGTTAGGGATTCTCGATGGGAGCCAGATCACTTGCCCCTATTGCTCGATGGAGGAGGGGGCTGGCTCGCTCCTATTGAGCCGACGCCTTGCCTGGGCCTTTGTATCTGCTCAGCCAATAGCTGTAAGGCGTGGGAAGCACGCTGGCTGGGAGCTCCTGCCCAAGCGCAATGGCCATTTGGTACGGATAGTGCGGATTGAATAGGTGGGCCCGCCCGATCATCACTAGGTCAACCTGACAGTCCGCTACAACGCGCTCGGCAGTCTGTGGATCATCGATGCACCAACCTGTGGCCACCGGAAGCCCGGTTTCATTAGCAAATCGCTCAGCAAGGGGTGCCAGGAACGCCTGTGTACCCCATGGGACGCGGCCACCAGGAGCACTAAAGCCAATGCTCACGTTGAGCAGATCAAGCCCCAACTCTCGCATTTCTTTGCCAATCTCAATGGAGTCGACCAGTGCTTGGCCATCGCGCGAGTTGTACTCCACAACTCCAAAGCGCGCGGTCAGCGGCAGATGCTCGGGCCAAACCTTTCGGACGGCCGCCAACGTCTCCAGCAAAAAGCGTGCTCTGTTCTCCGCATTGCCACCGTAGCGGTCCTCCCGCTTGTTGCTGTCGGGGCTGAAGAAGCTCTGCGCCAGATAGCCATGAGCGAAGTGAAGCTCCAGCCATTCAAATCCTGCAGCAAGCGCACGCTTGGCTGCAGCGACGAAATCCGCTTGAACGCGATGAATGTCCTCAACCGTCATCTCGTTGGGAACTCTATCGAGAGAGCCGCCAAAGGCGATCGGCGAGGGACCGAGGATCGCCCATCCTGCGGGATCATCGGCTGCGATGTGGTCATCGCCTTGCCATGGCCGATTTACACTAGCCTTGCGCCCTGCGTGGCCGATCTGGATCCCCGCTACCGAACCGCCTTGCTTGATGGCAGCAGCGATGGCTGCCATTCCTGGAATTTGCTCATCACTCCACAGGCCAGCACATCCCGGGGTGATGCGTCCTTCCGGAGACACGGCGGTAGCCTCGACAATCACGAGCCCAGCGCCTCCGCGCGCAAGGGCGGCATAGTGGCTGAGATGCCAATCGTTGATACGGCCGTCTTCCGCACTGTACTGGCACATGGGCGGCACCGCGATACGATTCTTAAGAGTGACACCTTTGAGCTCGAATGGGCTAAACAGGGCAGACATAAACGGGGCTTTGGGGAGAACGAGTGGAGCAAGCACGGGTATTCACTCCGGCTTAGGACGTTGACTTGGCGGCTCGAGCTGCTGCCACCAGGCCGTCGAGCCAATCCTGGTGACCATTGATCATTGGATTCGGCTTGGCCAGACGCAGGGCTTCTGCAGGCTGTCCCTTCTGCGTTTCCTGCGTGAGGATCCGCACTCGGCCACCATCAAGGTCTTCGACAATCCACGCATGATGAACGTCAAGTCGATCGGCAGACCCGGGCTCACCGGCCCAGCCATGCCAAGCGATCCGGCCCGGACCCTCGGAGGTGGGAGCCTCATGCTCGACGCATTGAGCCTCCACGGGGAAGCCAAAGGTTTCAAAGTAGAATCGGTCCCCGTTTCGCAACAGAGGGCCGGCGCCATCGTGGAAGCGCACATTGGCTGAATTTCCGTAGTAGGTCGGCCACAGACGTGGCTCTTCAAGCAACGGCCAAACATCAGCCGCGGCAAGGCCGAGGACGATCAGCTCATTCGAGACAAAGTTTTCGGTGTAACCAGGAAGGTAGCCTTCCGGCCAACGAATGCCGTTCATTTTCATCATATGCTCCTAAGGGCTAGCGGCGCGGCTCGCCGATGAATCGTTAAAATTACGATCGCCAGCTTCTAACTTGCAGACCTCTGACTTCCACGGCCGAGACACTTGCTCAGTACCGTCGCGTCTCAGTTTGGCGAGGACTGCCTGGCAGTCGGAAGCTGGCTGAGGGTGTGCGTGGAGCTAGACGTACGCGCCAGCTGAATACGTAAGCTCGTAGCTGTGGCTGTAGATCTCCAGGATGTTGCCCAGCGGATCCTCCATGTAAACCATCCGATAGGGCTTCTCCCCCGGGAAGTACTCTCGAACCGGCATGCGCTGCTTTCCACCAGCTTCCACAATCCGAGCGGCCAGGCCTTCAACGTCCGGATCCTGAATACAGAAGTGGAAGACGCCCGACTTCCAGTACTCGAAGTTGTTTGCGGGACGCTCGGCGTTATCGAACTGGAAGATTTCGACTCCAACCCGGTCACCAGTGGATAGATGTGCAATGCGGAAGCTGCCCCATCCAGGCCCAAACACATCCGTGCACATCACGCCAATTGCGCTTTCGTCTTCAACAATCCTGGTCGGCGGCATGACGAGGTACCAGCCCAAGACTTCTGTATAGAAGGAAACCGCGGCATCGAGATCGGTAACAGACAGGCCGATGTGGGAGAAGGCGCGAGGGTAGGGAGGGGGTAGGGCGGGCACGGCACACCACTGGAGAGAGGGGTTGCCGCAAGATTAGACCCTGCAACCCAATCATGATCTAATCCATTTTTATCAGATTGATAAATTATTCTTATGCTGAATGAGCATCGGCTCCGATCCTTTCGGGCTATCGCAGAGGCCGGGAGCTTTACCAGGGCCGCAGGCCAGCTGCAGCTCACCCAAGCTGCGGTCAGTCAGCATGTACGACATCTTGAGCAACAGCTGGGTGCCCTGTTTCTGCGCAGACCACGATCTATTGAGCTGACGCCGGCGGGAATAGCTCTATTGCAGTACTGCCAAGAGATGGATTCGGCCGATCGCCGACTTCAAGCCAAGCTCGCGAGCGCGGACAGCGATCAGGGGGAGTTTGCGCTGATAACCCCCGGGAGTGTTGGCCTTGCTCTTTACCCGGTGTTGCTGGATTTCCAGCGCACCCATCCGGCTTGATCATTCGTCATCGCTTCGCGCCAGACCCAGAAATCCTATCGGCGGTACTGGAGAAGAAGTACGAGGTGGGTCTACTTGCACTTCGGCCGGATGACCCTCGGCTGCAGGCTGAGCCCTTCACCGAGGAGGCGCTTGAGCTGGTAGTTCCGAGAGGTGCCTGCGCGGACAGCTGGGCGGATCTTCAAAAGTTGGGTTTCGTTGATCATCCAGATGGCCAGGCTATGGCCACCCGTCTTCTCGCCCGCAAGTTCCCAGGAAATCCAGGCGTACGCGCGCTTCCTATACACGGCTTCACCAATCAGGTTGCGCTCATCCTTGAGCCGGTATCGCTCGGGCTGGGATTCACTGTCATTCCGCGGCACGCCCGTGAATCGTTCGCTCGGCAAGACGCAATTGAGGTGGTTGACTGTGGATCTCCGGTGGTTGACACCCTTTGGATGATCCATCGATCCGAATGGCCACTATCTGGGCCAGCTAAATGGTTGACCCAACAGCTTCGAGGCCTGCCTCGGTTTAGTGGGAGGAGGGCTCCACCTATCGCTGGAGCGGGCTGAGGCCCCTTCTATACTGGTCTGGGGTCCGGCCAGAGTGCCGCTTGAACATCTCACTGAAAGACGTTGAGTTTGCGTAGCCCAGATCGTCTGCAATCTGCGTAATTGATCGGTCTGAACCCAAGGCATCAATTGCCCTCAGAAAACGAAGCCGATTTCGCCACTCTCCGAACCCCATCCCTAGCTCGCGCTTTGCCAGACGCTCAAGCGATCGAACACTAATATGGTGGCGCTCTGCGACCTCAAGTGCCGACGGAGAGTCCTGAAGGGAGGTCTCGGCATATCTCAGAATCCGCTCGAGCACGTCACCGCTGGCCAGCGGCAGGAAGCTCGACATCACCGGTGCGGCCAGAATCAGGTCAAGGGCGACCGCGGAGAGTCGCCGGTCTTCTGGCGTAACGGCCTCCCCGATGTCACGACGGGCCAGTTCGTCCAGGATCTCCCTAAGCAACGAGCTAACCGCTAACGCAGTCGGAATGCTGGGCATCTGCGCCGACGCGCCTACCGAAAGGTATGCGGATCGATAAGCAACCGCACCACGGTTTCGGGATGAGTGGCGAACACCAGGCGGAATCCATATCGCATAGTGGGTAGGGGACACCATCCAGTCCTCGCCTACCTGTAACTCCATCACACCCTGCGCAACATAGTTGAACTGCCCCCACGGATGCACATGAGCATCCCAGTCGGAGGGAGGCAAAGTGCCTTGCCGAACGTAGATGTCTCCAGGGATGGAGCTGAACGAGGGGACGGGGTCCATTGCCATGTCGCATTCAAGATGAAGGTTGGCGCAAATTATGGATGTAACGAAATTCCGCCAAGTCTACGCTACTGGCTGTTGATATCCAGTATCTGAGGATGCCATGTACTACCTGCTCCCCCTCCTGGCCTGCCTTCTCTGGGGCGCCAACACCATCGTTACAAAGCTCGCTGCAGGGACCGTCGGCCCGGTCGATATTAGCTTCTGGCGATGGCTTGCTGCGGCCATCATCTTGCTGCCATTCGCCCTGCCGCGCCTGAAGTCGAACCTGGCGGTCCTGAAAGCCAATTGGGCACGCTTCTTCGTGCTCGGTGCTTTGGGCGGTGTCATGTTCCAATGCCTGGCGTACTACGCAGCGCAATTCACTTCTGCGACCAACATGGGCGTTATCCAGGCACTAATCCCGTTAATCGCTCTTGCCTTGTCGCGCATCTTCATGGGTCACGCAGTCCGCGGTGGCGCAGTGATTGGTTCGATCATCTCCTTGGTTGGGGTGATAGCGGTAGTGTCCCATGGTGACTTTGAAGCCTTGGTTTCCCATGGAATCAACAAAGGTGACGCCCTGATGCTGCTGGGCGCTTTGGCTTTTGCCACCTACAATTTGCTGATGCACAAGTGGCGCATTCCCGTAACGCTGATCGAATCCCTGTTTCTCCAAGCCACGTCTGCAACGATCCTGCTGCTACCTCTTTGCCTTGTCGCAGGCACTGGCGTCCAAGGTGGCGCAGCCATCGGCTGCATTGCATTCGCAGCAATCGGCGCTTCGATCATGGCACCGTTGGCATGGATGACCGGCCTGCATCGCCTGGGCTCCGCTCGCGTGGCCGGGTTCTTCAATCTCGTCCCGATCGTCACTGCATTGCTTGCGGTGGTGGTCCTCAAAGAGTCTCTGAGCACCTGGGTCGTGGGTGGCGGTTTGATGGCAGTATTTGGTGTGGTGCTGGCGGAGTACGCAGCTCGCAAGAAGCCTGACGAGGTCGTGGTCGTGGATGACACCTCGACCAAGCGCTGAAAGACAATTGCATCGCTGCAGTTCAAATGAAAACGGGCCGCTTGAGGCCCGTTTTCCTTGTTCGGGGAACGCTTCTCCGGCTAGCCAGGTTCAAAGCGCCCTCTCCTCAAGGTGAAGTTGCATCTAGACAGCGCTCTTCAGCTGAGTTGGGCACATGCCGGAGTGCAGATGGAAGCTTCAGAGCATTGGCACCGAAGCTGGTCCCGGGTGATCGACCAGGCAGGACCAGGCAGACGCGCACGCCCAATGGCTCAACCTCCAGAGAGAGGAATTCGGTGAACGCATTCACGGCTGCTTTACTAGCCGAGTAGACGCCCACCAGAGGAAGCGCCTTCATGGTTACCATGGAAGTGACATTGACAATGACCCCGCTCCGCCTTGCGCGCATTTGAGGCAGAAACGCCTGTGTAACAGCCAAGGTCCCCATCACGTTCGTCTCGAACAGCTGGCGCGCCGTCTCCAGAGGAGTAAGCTCAACCGGAATGGGGGCGCCGATGCCGGCATTGTTGACGAGCGCGTCGACCTGGCTTACCGATTCCGCCACGCGAGCGATGCTGGCTAGGTCGCAGATATCCATGGACATCAGCCTCAGCCTGTCGGAGCTTGGGAGGAGGTCAGATTGCGGCTCTCGCATTGTTGCAATCACTTCCCAGCTGCGGCTGAGGAATAGCCGGGCCGTCTCCAGGCCAAATCCGGAGGAACAACCGGTGATAAGTGCAGTGGGCATTGCGTTTCCAAGAAAGCGATGGAGACCAATGTTCGTCCGGAAGGTTCAGACGCTCTACTATTGAACATCCGCGATTCCTCGTAGAACGTCCAGTGCCCCGGGATCCCATAGCTCAGCTGGTAACGCTGCTCCGGCCCACCGCGCGCTACTCCAAAGTCATAGAGGGGGCCGGCCGGTGGCGCATCGAGCGCGAGGGGCAGGGTGACCCCATGTACATTGCCGTACTAGAGGGAAGTTGCCATCTGACAGTGGACATGCAACCCAGCGTTGCACTCGGTGCAGGCGACCTCGTCCTCGTTCCTTCAATGCGCAAGCTGAGAAACTGCAGTGATGAAGATGCCAGTGATGAGCCGCCCACACTGCCAGAAGCAATCGGCGAAGATCGATTTCGAATCGGCGAGCCCCATCTTGCAGGCGATGTCCTGCTGCAGGTAGGCCACTGTCAGTTCGAGGCTGAAGACGCCGCGATCCTGTCACCGCTCCTACCTCGGGTTCTTCACGTTCGAGGCGTGCCGCGGCTGGCGACGCTAGTGCAGATGCTAGGGGATGAAGTTCGTTCGACCCGCGCCGCTCGTGCACTCGTGATCGAGCGTCTACTCGAACTGTTGCTCATTGAGGCCTTGCGTAGCACCCCGGAGAGCACTGAACCCATCGGGCTTGCTTACGGCTTGGCGGATGAGCGAATTGGAGGATCGCTGAGGTCTATTCATCAGCGTCCAGAGCAGCCCTGGAGCGTGGCAAAAATGGCCTACGAGGCCAGCATGTCCCGCTCCTCCTTCGCCGCACGGGTCACTAAGATCGTGGGACTCGCTCCTATGGAGTACCTATTGGCTTGGCGCATGGCAATCGCCAAGCATCTGCTGCGCTCGCAAGAATTGACTTTGGAGCAAGTTGCGCAACGCATCGGCTATGCCAGCACCGTCACCTTCAGCACCGCCTTTGTACGTTCTACAGGGGTTTCAATAGGGAAGTATGCGAGGAGATCGGTTGCCGTCGACCTCGATCTATAGGGTCTACTTGTCTGGATGGGGTAGGGTAGGGGCACGTACCGGCAGGTCGCGGACAGCGTGGTATGCCGCCAGTATGTGAGTAAAGAGCGCGTGTCCTCTGAGGACCCTGGTCTCGGTGCCAAATCTGACCCACGTTTCATCATTCTTGAAGTACATCTGGTGTGGCGCCCCTTGGCAGACTTCAACTTGGATGACGTATCTGTCTTTGAGCACACAAGCGGCACCAATGACTGGCCGAACACGGATGTTGATCTGCTTGCGAGGAATCGAAGGAGTGATCGCTGCGAGTTGCGCGCCAATCTTACGCTGCAGTTCGTCGCGATCATCACGCATCAAGTGAACAGCCTCGACAACCCCTGCGTCGCTGATCCCGTAGTAGATCGAACCGCCCATCTGATTCAGAAAGCCGATGACGTACTTCGTGATCTGCTTGCTAATCGAATCTACAACTGATGTCCCAGAAACCGATTTGAACTCAATGGACTCAGACTCTTCCATCTGTACTGTTTGCCCGAGCACAAACGCCTCACTGTCTCGTGCTGCAAGCTCCTCGTCGAACGCGAGCCCGACAGGATCGGTGGAGCCTCGAAAGTAGCCAGCTCGAAGCACCGCCGTCATGTCGTATTCGAATAGGGCCTCATCCGTGGTGGCTTCGCAGAGAAGACGCTCAACGCACAATGGATTTAAGACCGGCGCCTCGTCCGGCCAAAGGAAGGGCTGGCTCCCTTCAAGCAGGGTGAGAACGCTCTCCTCGTGATCATGAACGTTTGGCCGAGCCCATTTTTCCAATTCGGCCTGCGTCAGCTCACGCCTATCGCGATCGACTATCCCTGAGTACCAGCTTTTGATAAGGACGACCAGGTCCTCAGCAGAAAGCCCTGAGACGAACTCGAACAGCTCTCTATATGGGAGGTGCTCACTCTTAGCTTCTGGCCATTTTCGCACCTCCTCCACGAGCGACAGCAGACTCGCATGCACGCTTCCAACAGTGAAGCCAAGGAGTTCCAGGCGACGCCGAAGCTCGGAAACACTTATGACATAGACGTGGCTTACCACGTACCCAGAAGCGTTAGTCTCGCGATGCAAGTCAGCAGAGGTGAAGACGACCGACTGTGGATCATAGCTGCCTCGCGCGCTACCCCCATAGCTAATCCCATCGATCCGGACGTCTGTGTAAGAAGACAAAGTCTCTCTCCATAATCTTTGGAAACCTGGTCACCCGTCCAGACACTAGGATGCGGGGCAAGCCAAAACAGAACAGGACCCTGGATGCAGGGCACGTCTCCTCCTCCCTCAGGGGGGGTAGGACAGCAGGATGAGCGGGATCGGTGAAGGCTGTTAGACTCGCCGCATTCTGCCGCACCATGACCAAGCTGCAGCGTCGCAGAATTTGAGACCGCCGGCCACTAGCTTGGTGCCTCCAACCAAAGAAGGAAGCGTGAACGTGGATCGATGGGATTGGGTCGCCATTCGTGCCTATTGGCCTGCCTTGGTTGCCCTTGTGGCCAGCTTCGCTTCGTTTGCAGTTCTCTCGCAGATTCCGCAAGCGTCCCCATTGTCCGGTGTTCTGGGCCTATTGAGGTTCGTGCCGGTCGGAGGCCTTGCAGCCTCAGCGCTGCTGCTCGTCGCCCCCACCTATCGCATCCTTCGTTGGCAGAATCATGCGGGGCCTGACTGCCCGACATGCGGCGGGCCATTGGGGTTTGAGCGCCTCGGCTCCCAGCACATGGGTGGCGCGTACCGGCAGTGCTACGCGTGCGGTGATAACGTAAATCACCGGCATTATCGCAAGTTCTAGTCTGTCTTCCCTTTGATCTCACGAGGTTGGGGCGAACGGCTGAGAGCGGCTCTTCGGCCGAGGTTGCTTACTAGACAGCCGCGACTTTGAGGCGAATTCCTGCGTGGCGCGCAGGCCTTGCTAGGAGCGAATCAAAAAGACTTTTACATACTGCACTATCGGTGCCACTCAAATTTTTTTTAATTTCCAGGACGAACACCTATACAACGCTCAAGGACTCCTAGGGTCTGCCTCACTCTCAGCTGTGCTTCATGGATCCACCCACCGTCCCGACTGAGATGCTTGTCGAACTGCCTCAGGAGGCATACAAGCTCCTGGGCATTGTCCAAGCCCAACGCTACCTTATCTGCTGCGTCTCGAATCCCTCTGATCGAGAGCTTGCCATCCGGGGGGATCCCCGCATCCGCAAAGTGGTATCCATTCACAAGCTCAATGGCCGACAGGACAGCGACGTCCACAAGGTGCTGGCGGTTGGCTGTGACTCCGATCTTCGCGCGGAAGATTGAGGCGATGCGCGGGTGGAGATACTTGATGTCAGACACCAACTGGCTGCACTCTCGTTGGTGCAGAGGAGCGCCGCTGCGGTCGTCGTATGGAAGAGACTGGAAGTAGACCTGCGTCACCAGCGACAAGGCCATTAAGCACTCTTCGTCCAGGAAGAGCTGGTGCTCCAAGATAAGCGCTTCAAATTCCTGGCGTCCGGCAGAGGGGATGGGCTCAAACAAGCCTTCATCAGGATCACCTAGCTCTGCCCATTCTTCGTTGTTCTTGGCAATCTTTGCGATCAGTGCTGCGAAGGCGCTACGCTGATGGTCGAAAAATAGAGAAGTACGCAGCTGGGAAACCTGATTCTCATGCCGGATGCCCTCGACCTTGGAGTTTAACTCGGTCTTGTAGCTTTCAAGCTTCTGCGCGTACTCGTGCTGAATCGATTGCCTCAATCTCTCCGAAATCCAGCCCTTTGCAAGCCATACGAGTGCACCTCCACCAACTCCGCCCGATACAAGGCTAAGAAAGTACTCCACTGACCCTCCAAATGGCTAATGCCTACACGTACTTATCATTGTATCGCGCTTGTTAAGTGCCGCAGTCTACTTCCTCCCTACGTAGCTGAGAATCGGCGCACCGCGCAAATGGCTCGGGCAGTTCGACCCGCCCGAGGCAGCACTCCTATTGCATTCGCGCCCAAGCGGCGTGGCCCCAATCAACAATCGTTCGCCAGCTTTCAGCTGGGGAACGATTGGCAGCCGCCTAACGCGAGAGAAAAGTGGTTAGCTTCGATCCCTTTCGATCTAGGTGAGTCAAGCTTGCTCTAAGGCCTCGCAATGAAAGAACCTGGCATGCCTACTTCAGGGTGGTTTGTAGTGCGAGCAGCACTCCCACGCACAAGGTAGTTGACAGCGCTGATGCGACCAAGGCGCGCTTCGCGTTGCCAAACATCCTCTTCTGCAGCGAGTTGCGATTTCGTCGCAGAGCAGGGCGCAGAAGCAGCCATAAACAAGCCGGAAGCAGGATTAGCGGCCACGCCAATGCCCTTTGGAGAAAAGGCTCAACGGCGGAGCGATGGCTGAGGAACCACGCGAAGCACGCCGCGGCAAGGCCAATATACAGGGCGATCGAGCTGATCTGCACCACGTGGAACCGGAAAACAACTTTAGGTCGAGCCCTTATATCCAAGTGCGTGACCATGATTTCCAGTCGATGCATCAGCATGGCAATGGTTGCAGTGAAGAGGATCAAAGCTCCAACAAGTGCCATATAAATCGGGGGAGAGAACTCCAGGGCAGTTTGGAGCTGATCAAATGCCACTTGCCCGCTCTCGGCGACGGCTTTGGCCTCACCCATGTCAAGGAGCCAACCTTGGAGCTCAAGGCATGCTGTCGCCCAAGGAGCAGCCGCTGCACTGACCAGCGCGAAAACACCAATTATCCGCTGCCAAAGCTTCTTTTCCGGCATCTCAGTAGATGAGCGGGGATCACCCCAAAGCGGGAAAGCTAGCAGCAGAGAACGGGGATGCTTCGCGGCCCAGCTGCGCATCATGCGCTGCCGTCGCCAAGCGATAGCTTTCAGGTCTCGAAGCTTCTGTAGAATGCCACCCTCGACGTCAGACAGTCGCGCCGAAAAGCCATAGGCCCCGCGACAAGCCCATCGGAGGCATTGAGGGGCTCGCTTTAGCGACCTGCGGAACTGCTGTGGAGTGGGCCTGAGAAATGTCTTCACATCAAGAACTGTAAAGACGCCGCTTCGCCCGGATCTACACGTGGGCTCACACCTCAAAGTTCCACGAAACAGCCTAAAGTTTCGACCCGTTACGCCGACGCCGATCTACGTCACGGATTCCCGGCAGGGCCTGCCCCTTCCATCCGGTTGACCGTCTGTCCCTGGCGTGTGCGCTTGGTCGCGTTCGGCCTGCAAGAAGCGCTGACCCAACGGTACGCCCCAAGCGGCTTTAGTCTTTGATTCGTTTCTCAAAGTTTGTGATCAGCTTGCCCAGCGAAAGGCCTGTCAGGCGGGCGATATCTCTGAGCTCCACCACATCAACCCTTCGCTTGCCTGTTTCAACGTCACTGATGAATGACTGGCTGCGGCCCAGCATGCTGGACACTTGGGCCTGGGTAAGACCGGCAGCTAGCCGCGCTTCGCGAACAGCCTCAATCAGGGCAGCGTACTCTTTTCGATGGATGGACTTCGACACGACCGCGCCTTGGTTGAGCGGCCTAGAAAGCTATATCCAGTTCTCCGATATCTAAAAACCCGATATCCTGTCTTCTTCATTGACAGGGGGAACGCATGAGCGAACATCCATACCGCTTCATCACGGCGGCCAGAACCAGAGCAACCCTGATCCTGACAGCCTCAGCCCTACTAGCTGCCTGCGGTGGTCCGACAGACAAGAAGATGATTACGAATGGAACCCAGCAGCAGTACCGAGAGTCCATCGACGCTATCGACGCGGAACTCAATGCCCACGAACGAGCGGCCTTCAACTGGGCAGTTGCTGGAATGAACCTTGAAAAACTGAATCAGACCTACCCAAACGCTTCTGTAAGGCAGGTGGTGAGAGGGCAGGTCAAGCAGATCAGGGAAGCCAATCCCAAGGAGATAGGAGCGCTACGACAAGAGGCTACTGATCAGCTTCCTACTGTCGCGGAGCTCCAGAAGGTCACTGCGGTTGATCCGGA
This sequence comes from Stenotrophomonas sp. S39, assembly GCF_016624665.1. Taxonomy (NCBI): domain Bacteria; kingdom Pseudomonadati; phylum Pseudomonadota; class Gammaproteobacteria; order Lysobacterales; family Lysobacteraceae; genus Stenotrophomonas; species Stenotrophomonas sp. S39. The sequence continues at coordinate 157,495 of NZ_JACVTT010000001.1, forward strand.
GTTTCGGATGGAAGACAGCTTCTTTGGTCCCAAGCCGGTCATCACCGCCCGAATCATCAACCGCTCGACATTGCCATTGAGCGAGGCGAGCTGGGATGCGGCGCTGTACATCAATGGCGATGCACAGCCTGTAGCTAAATCGAAGGTGCGCAGTGATTTCCGCACCATCGAAGGCCTCAAGCCCGACCACCATGTTACGGCTCGCTTCACTGTTGGATTCGTCAAGGGCGATCAGACCTGGACCACGCTGGCAATCAGGCAAGCTGCGTCTACTCGTGTGGAACTCCAGATGATTCCAGAGACAGCGCTGGATTACGGGGACAAGGCCTACCTGAGCGCCAACCATCAGAAGCGCATTGATTTCCTAGAGAGCCAGCTAAAGCAAGCCGGCGAATTCGAAGATATCTGATGCCGGCGCCCAGCCGAAGGATCAGACACGCTCGGCTGGGCTTGGCAGCGATGCCTAGCTTCGCCTCAACCCAACAGGACCATCAACCAATGCGCCCGACCATCCTCGCCATGGACTTAGAGGGAACGCTAATTTCCAACGCGGTGAGCCAGATCCCGCGCCCGGGCCTCTACCAGTTCCTTGAGTCGGCGAAGTCGCTCTTTGAAGAGCTAGTCATCTTCACAACAGTCCCAGAACCGAGATTTCGTCAGATTGCCGCCCTCCTGGCTTGCGAAGGAGCCGTCCCGAGCTGGTTTGCCAGCCTGCCTTACACGGCATGGACGGGGCCCACGAAGGATCTAGGCAGGGTTTCGGCACACATCGGCTCGGCGTGGCTACTGGACGATTACGCACCCTACGTCCATCCAGGACAGGAGCAGTACTGGGTACAGATAGAGCTCTTTGGCTCTCCATACCAGGAAGATGACACTGGACTGGACGACGCCATGGCAACACTCCAGAAGCGACTGGGCAAGTGATTCTAGGCAGCCGGAGATGCTGAAGAATCTCCGGCAGAACTGGCCGCATCATCCTTTGGAGAGGGGCACTTGACACGCCTCATTCCGTGTTGGGCTGGCAAGCAAATGCACGACCCGGTCAGATGACCAGAGAGCGTAGCTGGCCATGCAGCTGACGCATCCCGGGGAGGCCATTGCGCACCATAAGATCCAGCGCTCTGCTGCCGGCAAGTTCGCCGCTAACGTGAGTCCGTCTAAGCCAGAAATCCGCTTGATCGGGATCGATGAAAACGGCGTGGAGTGCACTATAGATTCCCAAGAGTAGCGAGATGCGCGTGATCGCATCGACTCCCAGCGTCGCCAGATCGCCTTCCTTCCAGTCAGAGAAGTCGGCGCCGCTGGGGCAACCCAACAGTGACAACTGCTCGCTGTCTGTAAGTTTCCATGCTCTCGCAAGCCCCACGAAGGCGCGAAAGGCCGGCCCACGAAGCTCTTCCAAGTTAGTCATCAGGTTGATCTACGTCTCGTCATGGACAAAGAGCAACCAGGGATAAGCGTTCCGTCGGCCAGAAGGGCGCCGGCGCTCGTTCACCCCAAAGCCCCTTAAAGCACTACAGCTTCCAATTACTACTGGGTTCGAGCCAGTACCTGATGCCTAATGGCAGGAAAGTCTCCATCGCCACATCCAGGATCAACGGCTGACGCCACGCCTGGCTAGGCAAGAAGCAAAAATCCTTGGCACCCAGGATCCCAGCTTGTTCTCGGTTAGCCAACCAGATGCATCTCCGGCCAATCTCGCGGTCAAGCGCCAGGCGTGCCGCCCCCTCATCCAACCCGCTTTGAATGAACTCAGACGCAGCGTTACGCATGCTCGCCCACAGCGCGTAGCGCTTACGTCCCAAGCTGAGTGCGTGCCACTCAGGTGATTCAGTTGACGGAAGCCCGTCGCCAAGACTTGGTTCTAGGCGATGCTTGCGCAGCAGATTTGCCAAGTACGCGCGCGACTCGGTAGCGGCGAGCGTCACGCCCAAGCTCCGCCTGACACCCGGAGAACAATCGGCCGCCCAGCGGCTCAGAGCACCGGTCAACGCCGCCTCTAGATTTACGTCTCGGCGAGACCACGGTGACCGGTAGGACCACGCCAAAGGCTCGTACAGCGACCTTGCTGCATCCAGAGATCGCTCCAACGGAACACGGTTGAGGACGCGCAGGGCAGCAAGCGTATCCAGTGCGTGCGACGCTAACCCCTCAGCAGCTACTGGCGAACTCTCGGTTCGTGAGCGCTCAAGAGCACACCACGCGCACGCGAGAAACGGGCCAACTGAACGAACGAAGTTGTCCAGTTCTGGCCAATGCGAGATGAGGGTCGGTTGGTTGACGACATAGGCCACAAAGCCCTCAAATCGCGACACCAGCTGTCAGGATATCAATCCGACCATACGCTGTCTATCTGAACTTTAGATATCCAGAGCAGCGGCCGAGTGCCCCATGACACACGAGCAACATCATTGCTTCTCCCGCGGAAGCCGTCTCTACAAGGTGCCCACCAGCATTGAGCTAGGTGGGACCAACATCAGAACCGGATGCGCATTCTCGTGTTGTCCGATATCCAGCGGGGCAGTCATTCGCCACCAAAACAGTCGCTTCGACGCTAATCCTGTGGTGACGGTGTAGGGTGGAGTCGACCAAAATTGCAGGGGAGGGCGCTGGTAAAATGGTGGAAGGAGTCCATGGCCCTCGCGTTGCTAGAACATGGTTGACTTGGAGAAGCCGTGCCAACATCGATAGCACACCAGGGGGACTGAAAGTAGGCGCGCTATCCACACCATCTTCAGGCAACCTCGTCCGCCTCACCGATGCTCCTCGAGTTCTCTAGCATTCTTGCAGCAGGGTTGGTCTCAGCTGAACCTGCCTGGTAGTAGCCAATTACGCTAACGACCGACCGATGATCTGTCATCGCCATGATTGCCGGCAATGCAATACCCTGCCTGGCACCCTCCGTAACGAAGCCAGATCTCAAACTGTGCCCCCCGAAATCACCTACCAGCCCCGCAGCCTTTGCGCGGCTCTGGATGATCGTCGCTACTGACTTAGGCGATAGACCACTTCCAACTCGCCCGTTGATGAGCTGTCGAAACAGCGATCCTTCTCGGACCTGTGCTGCATCGATCCAAGAACGAATCGCGTCCGCCGGCGCGCCTAACAACGGCTTGTCGGGAGCGCCTCCGACCCTAGGGCCGTCTTGAATGGTCTTTCCTATGTCAAGGCGATACAAGTAGCCACCCGGGATAGGTGTCAGGTTCTCGACAGTGGCCCCAGCGGTTTCGCTGCGACGCCGTCCTCCGCTAGCAAAGGCAAAGTAGAGCAGGGCACGGTCACGCATCCCGACTAAGTCGTCTCCACAAGTGTCAACCATGGCCGTCAACTCCGTGGCCGTTATCGCAGTCTTCTTGCTTGGCCGTTCGCCGCGCTTGTGTGCAGCCCTGCGCGCCTTTGCCAGCAATTGTCGAACGTCGGAGCTTTCGCAAGGGTTCGCGAGCTTTAGCAGCTGATGCGCACTCGAGAGAACAGCCACTCGATGGACGATCGTTGAGAGCTTCAACGGGCCCAGTCGCTGCTTTAGTTTTGCCTCAACGAGAAGCTTGTCGAGCCTTGGGGGAAGCTCCCACGCAAGAGACTCGCCAGAAAGGCGAACAAGGTGGTCGACGACGAACTGCAGAACAGCCGCAACTTGGACAGGCATCGAGATTGGAACGCCGTAGCGGCCTTCGTGCCAGGCAGCCCAGTAGCGAAGCGCTGTCGCGTAACTTCGCATTGTGTTTGCCGACGCGGCTTCTGCAAAAACCTCACGAATCGCGTTGGATGAGGATTGCGACAGCTCAGTCGCCGTCAGGCCTGACGGATTTTCGCCCAACAAAAGAGGAGCCGAATCGTTCATATGTCACTGAATTGTATGTGGAAATGGCTACTCACCTTCCGATAAATATATCTTATCGGAACGGCCAATTGTGGGGCAGGGGTGTCAAGTTCTGTGGTGACGGCAACTCAAGCTGTGACAGTGCGTGAGACGAGTCGTTGGCCGGAGCTGTGCGTCCGAAAGGTGATCCAGGAAAGAATTGAGTCGCGAGGTCTGGGGCTGGTGCCGCGTAGCTCACGCTAGATCATCTCCAACTATTGTTGTTACTTTACTGGGGATCTCCAACTAAAGATGTTCCTTCGCTGGAGTTCTCCAACTACAGTTGTTACTTTTTTGGGCTCCCTCCGTAACGCCCCGATTTCGCGTCGGTTCCAGGCCTTCGATCGGCTGCAAAACGGTGAAGTAACACTTTTACTTGGATGGAGCGTGCGTAGGAGCTCGCTAGCGGTCGCTGGACGCACCCAGGGTGAGTGCAGTAGGCACCAACTAAAAGCGTTACTTTTCTGAAGTAGGCCTCAACTACAGAAAAGTAACGCTAATACGTTGAGCGGCGGAACAATTTTAGTTGGGTCGGCTTCAAGGACCGGAAGGTGGAGGGGTTCGGATGCTCGGAGAGCATCATCTATGTGGAGGGGATCAGGAGGTTGTAGATCCTGGCTGGGGCGAATTTCGCGAGAACATAATATACATTATGCGAAATACAGTACCGGGCAGTTGCGACGTTCGTGGCATCCGCGTGGCAATGGCTGGGCCTCTGGCTTGGCTCTTGCCTTGTAATTCGGCGCCGTTTGAAAGGCATGGCAAGCCTGCCCTACTCACAGGTTCCGTAGCCAATCGTCAACCGTTCTCAAAGCAAGCCGATCTATCGAGCGGAACATAGAAGTCTTAAGTGCAAAGGTCGCCAATCTCGCGTTCGACGAGCCGGAAGCGTTCCTTGACATCTTCACCAGCATAGAAAGCGAGCATGTCTTCCTTGGTAAGAGTTCCCTCGGCAAGGAACTTGATGAGATAGCGCTGATTGAATTCAGCAAGAAGAATGCCCTTCTCAATCTGCGCGAGGATCTGCTTCATATTGTCGATGTTGGCGGTGACGAGGTGCTTTACCAGTGCCATATCCCGCGCGTCCTTGATTAGCCGGTTCACGATAATTCTGAGGACGTCGGTGTCGAGGTCGAGCGTCTGTGCATTAAGCGCGATGTCGCGCGCCAGCGTGTAAGCGATAGCAAGATTGCGATAGTCGCCTTTCTGGGAATCTATAATCGCGATTAGGCCGATGTTGGGGAGGAACTTCAGATCTTGGACGGCGGTTAGGATGCTGTTGTCGATGAGAGATGTGTCGAACACAATGATTCCAACCTGAGCGTCGCGATTCGCCTGTGCCTCAAGCAGCTGGCTCCAGGCGGTATCCACCTTTTTGGTGAACACATCCTTACTCTGAATGTCCCCCAAGCGAATACTCTTGTCGAACTTGCACTCGATCACGATCCGCTTTCCGCTGTCGCCGGCTAGATGGCAGACAATGAAGAGTTCCTTCTTCATGTCGAAGATCAGCTTCAGACTTTCGAGCTCGGTACCGAGCTCGTTCGCGGTCCGCGAGAGGAAGCTCGAGAGCCGGTCCTCCATGAGGGCCAGAACGCCGATATAGAGGGCCTTGTGGAGTTGCTCGTCGCGATCCACAGCGGCGAGCTTGTTGAAGAACTCGAACAGAATTCTGTTGTCGACCTCGAATGCACCAAATTGAATGCGAGTATTCTTCTGGTCGAGGCTGACGATTGACATATTAGACCCGGCTGTAACGATAGTGACCCTTGATGGACGCTGCGAGGAACTCACCCTTCGACCCCGCTTGATCGAAGGCATGAGCGATGTGCGGCGGCACGTCATAGTAGTGATAGCGGCTGCCGTTAAGGAACTCGACCTCCAGTAGCTGTTGATCCTCTTCATAGCGGATTGCGGCGATGTTTGACGAGGTAAAGGGAGCGAATTCGTGCAGAGCCATGAGTGTCATTCCTTCTTGGGTGGAGTATGGACAGGGTTTTGCTGGAGCCAAGTCTCAACAAAGTACCGGTAGTCCGCGGGGGCATGATTCTTCAAATTCCAGCCGCCCGGCGTCATCGATTCCTCTGGTGCGACTTCATCGCATATCAAAGGATCCTGGCTGTCAGGACGGCGATCCCGGGGCGGTGCCTGGATCATCGTACGCATCGGCAATCGCACTGCTTCGCCTAGAATGATCGCCTCGCCGGTCCGCAGCACTGGCAGCATGCTTGTCAGCCCCTCTAAGTTGTCCGAGAGCGCGCTGGTTACGTGTGAGCGATCGGTGGAGTTGCTTAGCCGCATCGCAAAAAATGTCCCGCACTGTGACAGGATCGTTGGGTTGATCTCAGCCGGGCGTTGGCTGACGATCATTGCGCCAATCCCATACTTTCGACCTTCCTTGACAATGCGCTGTGTAGCGATCGAAGCCGCGCCGCTTCCATCGTCACCAAGATAGCTGTGCGCTTCCTCCATTACGACGAGCAATGGCCGCTCGCGCCCGCCTTCCGACAGGTTTCGGGCCCAGAATAAGCCATCGTAGAGGACGCGAAGGATATTGCCGATGATGTCGTTCGTCACGATCGACGGGATGCCCGACAGGTCGAGAATCGTGATCGGCTTGTCGCTACCGAGCCATTGGCAGGCCAGATCGGCGAGAGTCTTGGCTGTCTTGCCTTCAGGGTCCGGGTGCCACTCACCCGCCCTCAGTAGGAAGTCGTAACGGGCCACGCGGAGTCTAGCGCCGAGCGCCTCGAGTGGCCCCCGAATGTTGAGGACATCCGGAAGCCAGTTGATCTTCTCCGGGTCGTTCGCGACATTCTTGGTCTTCCGAAAACGCGGCGGAATGCCGGCCTGGGCATCACCCACCAGCTTCGCGCCGGAGGCGTCAAGCTCATACGCCCAGTTGGCTTGATCCGTTGGGTTTGCGCCACCAGCACTGAGATAGGTTCCGAATTCCCGGCAATAGAGTGCGTGCCAGAGTTTGTTAAGTGAAAAGGGGACCGGGCTGTCTGCGGTGATGTTGGCAGGGTCCACGCCGGCGATGGGCTGGACTATGAGGCTCGCGATCTTTGCTGTGAGGATCTCCTCAAGGATGATGTTGCGGGCCTTGCCATCGGGCGGGAGGCTCCCAAACGTCACCCGTAACAGCTCATCAAAACTCAGCGCCCAGAAGGGAATGCACAGGCGGTGTTCGTTAGCATAGCGAGCGTCGGGGTTGATCTTGAAGATGTTTGCTCGATCACCGAGCGCCTTTCCATATTCGCCGTGGAGGTCGAGCACGATGATCCTTGCCGACGGGAAGCGGCTTTCGTCAGTCAATACGTTCAAGAGCCCCGCGACTGTCGTCGATTTGCCTGAGCCAGTTGTGCCGACCACAGCGCTGTGGCGGGTCACCAATTTGTTGACGTCGACCAGCGCATCAATCGACTCGCTGCCTGCGACATGGCCAAAGCGGACGAGGTGGTTCTGCTTGTCCGACCGGCCGTAGATTGCCTGGAGATCGGCTTCAGATACGAGATGCACCTCGTCCTCAAAGGTTGGATACTGCGAGATGCCGCGCTGGAACCGACCAGTCCGGTAGCCCTCACCTATTAGTTGAACCGTCATCCACCGTAGGCCATTCGGCATCGAAAGCGCCGCCTTCTCCGGGACCGCGCTCGCCCCCACCTGCGAGACAATGCCGTATAGATCGACGTAACCGACCGGAATTTTAACGAAACTACCGATCTGGCCAATCTTGTGTCCTTGGCCCTGAACGAAGCTCAGGCCCGAGAATCGGTCCGAAGTCAACGTGACGCTGACCGACGTGCCACTTACGTCCTGAACCGTCCCGATGACGGTCGCCCGGTCGGCAATGTCAGTCCGGATCATTGCTCACCCCATCACCGGAAAGGCCACGCAATAGCATGCCTAGCGCGGCAAAGTCCCCGAGCCGCAGGGTCACCTTGTCGCCGTCCTTCACGAGGATGCTAGGCGGCAATGCCAGGTCGTCCGTCCATTCGCCCGACCACTCACCTAATGTGCGGCCAATGATCGCCTTGTCGAATCCAAGAAGGGTTAGATTGGGAGTCGCCAGTGCGCATTGGCGCGCAAGCCTGTAATTATCCCACCCAAGCTCACCAAATACGCACGCGAACACATGCGCGGTCGGATTAGCTTCGAGGCTACGGCAAATAACATCGTTAATGTGCTCGTCGGCGAACGAGTAGCCGCAGATGAACAGAAGCGACGACGGCGCGAGCAAGAAAGCCTTAAGTCGATCCAACATCGCGAGATACGGCATCTTGCGGCTCTGGTCATACTTGAGGTGCGATGGGTAAATCAGATAACTCTGTTTGCCGGTCTTTTCGTCGCTGCGCACGACATCAGTGTTGCCTTCGAGGCGCCAGTTGAGCGAGCCGTGGATCTTCCAGAGCCGTGTCCAGCGCGGCGGCAGCAACCCCTCATCCTCGACCGCTCCGAGGTCGAAAAAGGCTTTTCGCGCACCGATGAAGCCATCAAAATAGGGTGCCGAGCTCTCCTCGAGCGCCTGCTCCATCAACAGGTCATAGTTGGTCGTGAAAATATGGACCGGCCGCTCGCGACGAATCGAACGACTCCAGATCGCAAGGTTATGATAGGGGCTGTCCTTTCCCGGAAGTTCGCGCTGGACTTCTTTGGAGATCACTTCGCAGACTTTCGCGTCAAGTGCGATGAGCTCGGCTGCAGTCAGTCCGCGCACATCGCCTGCACCGGCGACGCTGGCAAACACGCGGATGCGGCTGAGCAGAAGCTCAATGTTTCCGCCATCCCCACCATCATCGGTGACGATCTTTACGATCTTGTCCCAGGACGCTGGGTTCTCGACGTCCTTGCTGGATAGCTCATTGGCTATCACCCTCGTTAACCCCGCCACGTCCCAGATCAGAGGGTCGGTTATAGTCTTTCCGTCCTCCTCCCGTTCGTTGACGCGGATCGATAGCGGACACCCCGCGCCCAGGAAGAACCCTATCGGCTTGCGGTTCTGCGACAAGGCTTGTTGAATGAAGCTGATTTGACGGCCCGGATCGTGTTTATGCACCTTGCCCCCTGGCATGCATCAATGAAGAATCACCTTTTGTCGAGCGCTATAAGATAAGCCTAGTTGCATACTGCTTCCAAGTGCCCCGTGAGAGTTTCTCCCTCTCCCCCGGCCAACCCTATCAGGGCGAGCGCCACGCAGTCCCCAGCCCGTGCCCAATCACATAGAACTCAGCAATCCCGGTCACGCCCAGAAACGCCCAGGCCACCCAATTGAGCGCCTCAAGCGAAAGCCCCAAAGGAACCTGCAGGGCGTCGGCGGCTGCTAATGTCAGTAGAGAGAACGGCAGCGTCACCATCACGATCAGATAGATGTAGTCCCCACTGCCCGTTACGTCGCCCAGCAGGCAGGCCAGGTACAGGACGGCGAACACTGCCGCCCCCCACCTGCCCGATCTGGACCATGCCATGCCCAGGATGGAACCCCATTCAATGGGGTAATGGCGTGCTCTCTTCGGCAGGGTCGCTGCCTTGCGTGGTGCACGGCGAACTCGACTGATCATGGGCATCCCTTGGGCGAGTGGATCGTCGTCCAGATAAAGTCAGTACGTCAAGGGTCCATGCTTTGCGGCTTCGGGTCAGGCGCCTGCCACCTTGCTCAGCAGATTGACTAGGACGCCCTCGCCCATGCGCTTCGCTGCCCGAATCGCAGGGTGAGCAGGCTTTCTCAACTGCGGAAGGTAGGCATGGCAGCCCGTCTTGAAAGTGAAGTGCTGGGCCATGAAATACAGTTCCGCGGCGATGGCCCCCTCATCGGAACCTGCGCCGTGCAGACGCACATAGCGCTCCAACGCAAGCGTCGTAATGTTCGTTCCCAGTACGTCTGTCTGTCGCTGGCGATCACCTTGCCAATAGACACGAATCCAGCCCTCGTCTTCCGTGTCTTCATCCGCACTGAAAGGCAGGAAGAGCGTGCCATCGTGCAGGCTGCGAGCGCACCAGAACTCGCCATGCCGTTCGCCCCAGTAAAGGGGAGCCAGGTTGGCAATGAACCCGACGATTGCAGTGCTTTTGTTGCTCAAGGGTCCTTCTCCGATTGCTGACGGCCGCCAACGGAAGTGTGTCGTATTTGGCGCACTCAGCGGAACGGTTCGCAAGTGATTGTGGCAACTGAGGCGTTGCGGGCTGGCGGCCGCCAGCCTTTGTGTGGCCTGCGTCTTGCCGCCCTCCACTGCCATGCGACAATGCTGAAAGCGTCAGGGGGATTGGCGGATTTGACCCCAAGCCCTAGCCACAGCGCACAACCGGGCGTAATCCTAGCCGGGCCACCGAAAACGGGTGGTCGGGGCCTCGAAATCCCCGGTTGTGCAATTGTGAAAAGCGCTTGTCAGCCGGCATCACTCTGCGTGATGCCGGCTGGCAATCCGTCGGCCGGCTATGGCGGGCGGTGCGTGGAGGCCTTGTGCCTGCCGGGATGATTGCACACCGGATTTCGAGCCACGCATCGTCCGCCACCTTTATCGGTGGCGGCTTCTGTCTGCACGCAAGGAGCTACGTCATGACCAAGTCCTACTCCCCTGCCCCCAAGCCCACTCCGGAAGCTCCCGCTTCAGAGCCGGCGCAGGATCCCAACAGCCTTGTCGCCCTCCTCCACAGCATCGGCGCCGGTGGTGCGTCCGATGGCCAGCCCTGGCCGGAGCGCCATCCCCTGCCCTGGCGCAGGATCGCCCTTGCCGATGCGGATTGCGCATTGGCGGGCCAGCGCGTCATCCAGGAAATCCTGCTGGCGGCCGAGCGCGCTCGCCAGAACGGCGATCCGGACCAGTACGTGGGCGACCGGGTGATGGAGGGCCTCGCCATGGCCTGCCTCGCCCTGACGGTATTCATCCAGGAACGGGTACGGCCCGCGACCTGATCGGGGCATCCGATCTGGCTGGGCCTGCGCTCGCGTGGGCCCGGCTGGTGGAGCAGTCAGCAAGCTCGACTCTACCGGGTCCAGCCTGGCTATGGCGGTCTCTACTCAGGAGCGAGTGCATCCGATCTGGTTGGACCTGCGCTCGCGTGGGTCCGGCTGGTGGAGCAGTCGAGCAAGCTCGACGCTACGGGGTCTGCGGGTCGGCTTCGGGTTCCTGCAGGGAGGCTTCGAGCAGGCTGATATAGGTTTCCAGACGGATGCGCTGGCCGATCAGCAGCCAAGCCATCGCATATAGAAGAATCATGGCAAAGATAAGAATGCCGCCTGCGAAGCCCACATCGAAGACGCCCGCCCAACCGTTCTTCTCCCAGCTTCGGTATTGCACGTAGAGGGCAACCAGCAGAGGGAATGGCCCCAGCCGTTGTACGCCGCCATACATCAGGCCCATACGGTCAATCATGCTCGTTTTGAGGGTGCTGACGTAACGTAGGCGCTGCTCACGCTGGATGCGAGGGAAGCGGCGAATGTCGGCAAGGACGGATTCCCATTGCAGATACTCGCTGTCCATCTCCCGGGCGTGGGATAGCCTGGGCTGCAGATACTGCTGGTATTGCCTCTTCCCCGACAGTACACCGTGGACGGCGAACCCTCCCAGTTCAATCACCAGGCAAATGAGCGTGACTGGCAGAAGGATGCTGACCGGTACCCAGCGGTCGAGCAGAAACCCCGTGACTAGCCCGACCAAGCCTGCGACAGCCCCAACCCGTAAGGACCAGCGCTCGACCGGCCCTGCCTTGGGGTAAATGCTGTGGTCCACCAGCCCCTGCACGCGCGCGTAGAGCCAGTGAAACGTAAGGACTTCTTTCGCGGCCCGCTCTGGCTGCGGAGTGCCGCTGCTCATCTGCATATCCATTGCGTGTCTCGTCCTATCCCGGAAGGCGTCTCTTACCAAGCCATCTTAGCGTTTACGGGCTGGCGTCCGGCCCGTGCCGGGTTGTAGCTTACGGGTAGGGAAGATCAACAGCGAAGGATGTTGCATGGATGCTGGGGGTATTGGAAAGCGTGGTTATGCGCTTGCGGAGGCTGCCCCGGCAGAGGTTGAGCGACTGTGCGCATCGCTGCAGGCGTTCAATCAGCCCTTCGTGGGTGACGCTGCGGAGACTCACATCCGCTTGGTGGTGCGGGATCGCGACGGTGCTCTGCTGGGCGGCATTCTTGCCGAAGTGGCGTTGGGCTGGCTGGAGATTCAGGTGTTGTGGGTCGAGCCCGGTGAGAGATCGAGTGGTGTGGGGGCTACCCTGCTGACGGCATGCGAACGCCGGGCGTGTGCGCTGGGCGCGCATGGTGCGCGGCTGGATACGTTTGATTGGCAGGCAGAGGGGTTTTACGCGCGGCACGGGTATGTGTGCTTTGGCCGGTTACAGGATTACCCGCGTGGGCATGCGAGGGTTTTCATGAGCAAGCGGTTGTAGGCAAACGACAGTCGAGCAAGCTCGACTCTACTCAGTCGGAATCCCAGTAGCGATTGAAACGCCCTGTCTTCTGGTCGTAGAGGAAGAACGAAGTGCTGCTGCCCTCGCGGAAGTAGTTGAGCGCCGGTGTGCGGCTGCAGATCTTTCCACTGGCATCAACAAGGTCGTTCACGGTGTTGTAGTCGTGACAGCCTGGTGCGCGCACCATCAGCCCCATGTCGTCATAGGAGTCTTCGAGATCGTCATCGACAAGAATGTGGCACTTGGACGGCGAGTTCGGATTCTTCTTGCCAAAGCAGACCCTCAGCCCTGAGTGGTGCCTGGCGCGATCAATGACCAGCGTTGCTTCGTCCTTCAAGCCGTCCCCGTTCATGTCGAGGCTTACTTTGGCGAAGGCGGTAGGCGACGCTCGTCGCCATTCGTCCTGCTTTTTGAGGCCTTCAATACTGACTGTCTCCCAATTGCGATGCCCGCCGGGTGCAATGCGCGTTCCCGTGCTCGGGACTCTCTCGGAGTTCTGCTGCTGCTGTGAGCAGGGCCGCCCCATGTACCAGGCGTATGCCCAAGCCGCGAAGCGCAGATGGTCGGCGTGGCTCTCCGCGCCATATGAGTACTGCAGGTGCAATTCATCCATCTGCATTTCTGCACGGTAGATACCCCTGCTCGGTGAGTCGTTCGACCATGCGGTGGCAAGCACCTCCTGTCCGCAGGGCCCCATGAAGCGAAGCATGCTGAGCACCTGGGACCCGCTGGCGCGTTCCAGTCGCTCGAACCCATCGCCTTCATCAGTGACGCGCTCATCGCCTCGAAGTGATAATGAAGAAGGCAGCGTGGCGCCGACGCCCACAAGCACGCGGAGGGTTGTCCATGGCGTCCCTGCCGCTCTGCCCGGTCCTTCCCTTACGCGGCCGTCGTCGCGGTTGAGGTAGACCACCACGGCGTTGCCGCCAGCCGGGTCAACGCCGGGCCGCAGCAGGTAGGGGCGGAGCATCACATGCACCGGGCGCTGGGGTGGCGGGTCCTGGCATGCGGCCAGGACCGCCAGAAGCGGAAGCAGGATGAAGCGCAGCATTTGTACGAATGGCCTCATTGATTGAGTGGTGTGAGCAGGTGCCGCAGTTACCAGGCGTAGTCAGCGCTCGCGCATCGCGTCGCCTGCATGCTGGCGCAATGGACTCAGCAGGTAGTCGATGACTCGGCGTTTCCCGGTTTTGATCTCGGCGCTGAGGCTGATGCCGATGGTGGCTTCGACCTCAATCCGAATCCCAGTAGCGATTGAAGCGCCCTGTCTTCTGATCGAAGAGAAAGAAAGAGGACGCGCTGCCGACACGGAAATACTCAAGTGCTTGTGCGCGACTGCAGACCCTTCCGCTGGCGTCAACAAGGTCATTCACGGTGTTATAGAGGTGGCAGCCTGGAGCGCGCACGTCCAGTCCCATGATGTCGTAGCCGTCTTCCAGATTGTCATCGACAAGAATGTGGCACTGGGGCGGCGAGTTCGGATCCTTCCTGCCAAAGCAGACTCTCAGCCCTGAGTGGTGCCTGGCACGATCGACGACCAGGGTTGCTTCGTCCTTCAAGCCGTCGCCGTTCATGTCGAGGCTTACTTTGGCGAATGCGGTGGGCGATGTTCGTCGCCATTCTTCCTGCTTCTTGAGGTCTTCAATGCTGACCGCTTTCCAGCCCGCCGAAGGTTCACCTGACCTGGTTGCCAGCGGTGCAGCGAGCGTCACTGCCAAGGCGGCGGCTGCGCTCAGGGAAGTAAATCGACTCATGGCTATCCGTGGCCTTCTTGAGGGATTTTGCTCCTGCCAGCATATACATTATGGGCCACGCCAATACCACCATGCGGGTGCGGGATCCCGCGGGGCTGCGAGGGAAGCAGTCGAGCAAGCTCGACTCTACGGTTCGTCGGCGCTGGGTGATTAACCGGGGGAGGTGTTCGGGCCGGTTGCGTAGCGCCAGGCGATGGTGCTCTGCAGGTGGCGCTGCAGGTGGTCGAGGAACACGCGCACCCGGGGCGCCAACTGCTTGCCGGGGCCATGCACGGCACTCAGTGGTGAGGTGGCCAGTGCGTGGTCGGGCAGCACCTCCACCAGCCGGCCGGCCTGCAGATCCTCGGCCACATCCCAGATGGATTTCCGCGCAATGCCGGCGCCCTGCACGGCCATCAACTGCGCCACTTCGCCGTCATCGCACAGGGTCGTGGCGTTGACCGGTACGGCAATGGTCCGGCTGCCTTCCAGGAAGCGCCAATGGCTGACCGGCGGGTTGCCGCTGGCGATGCAGTCGTGGCCCTGCAGATCGGCAATGCGGCCCGGCACGCCCCGCCGCTGCAGATACTCGGGCGACGCGCACAGCACCCGCCGGTTGGGGGCCAGTTGCCGCGCCACCAGGCGCGAATCGTCCAGCGTGCCGTAGCGCAGGGCCAGTTCGATGCCCTCCCCCACCAGGTCCACCACTTCATCGCGCAGTGAGAGGTGTACCCGCACACCCGGATGGGCCTTCTGGAAGCTGCGCACCGCCGGCACCACGTGGCGGCGGCCAAACCCGTTGGGCGCGGTCAACCGCAGCACGCCGGCCACCACATCCTGGCGCTGCTCCAGGGCAGCTTCTGCGGCCTCCACGGCATCCAGCACATTCTGGCAGTGCACGCGAAACAACTGCCCCTCATCGGTGAGTGAGGCGCGCCGCGTACTACGGTTGAGAAGGCGGACTTTCAGCCTGCGCTCCAGCGAGGTCAGCCGCTTGCTGACCACCGCCAGGGACACCCCCAGGTCGCGCGCAGCGGCAGACAGGCTGCCGCCGTGGACGATGCGCTCAAAGGTGCGCAGCTCGTGGAGGTCATCGATCACGGCACTTCTTTCCGTTGCGGCAATAGTTCCTTTCCCATATTGCCATTACGGAAAGTGTGCTGCATCCACACAATGGGTTCATCAACGGTGCCGGGTTCTGCCTGGCCCCGCTCTGTGAATGCGCACGCGGTCGCGACAGCAAGCGCGCGATGCTTCACAACAGCCACCCTGCAGGTAGCCAGACAATGAAAGACGATCCCGACAAGACCCTGCCGGCGCTCACGCGCCGCCGCTTTTTCCAGGGCCTCACCCTTATCCCCGTTGCCGCAGCGCTACCGGGCTGCGCCCCGGGTGATGCCCCCGGCCAGGCCGCGCCCCGCGCCGATGCGGGCACGCCGTATGCCCCGCAGTTCTTCACGACGGCAGAGTGGGCCTTCGTGGTGGCGGCCTGCGACCGGCTGATTCCCTCGGATGAGGTGGGGCCCGGTGCGGTGGAATCGGGCGTGCCCGAGTTCCTCGACCGCCACATGCAGACACCCTACGCCGCCGGGGATATCTGGTACATGCAGGGCCCCTTCCTGGAAGCGCCCAGCGAGTTTGGCTACCAGGGCAAGCTGGCGCTGCGCGACATCCTGCGCGTGGGCATTGCTGCATTTGATGCGCAGTGCCGCCAGCAGCACCAGGGCAAGACCTTTGCGCAGCTGGACCACGCCGAGCAGGAAACGCTGCTGAAGGCGGCCGAGGGCGGCAAGCTCGAGCTGGAAGGCATTTCCAGCAAGTTGTTCTTCTCCAACCTGCTGGGTGAGGTGAAGAACGGCTACTTCGCCGATCCCAAGTACGGCGCGAACAAGGATATGGGGGCCTGGAAGATGATCGGCTACCCCGGCATGCGCGCTGATTACCTGGATTGGATTGGTGTACGGGACAAGGCCTACCCCTTGCCGCCCGTGGACCTGGCTGGACGGAGAGGCTGAAGCAGATGGCACTTGTGAAACCGAAGGTCGACGCGGTCATCGTCGGCATGGGCTGGACGGGCGCGATCCTGGCCAAGGAACTGACCGATGCGGGCCTGCATGTGGTGGCGCTGGAGCGCGGCGGCGACCGCGATACCCAGCCTGATTTCGCCTACCCCAACGTGGTGGATGAGCTGGAAGGTTCAGTACACCGGCGTTATCTGCAGAGCCTGTCACAGGAAACGGTGACCATCCGCCACAAGACTTCCGATACGGCTGTGCCCTACCGGCAGATGGGCTCGTTCAAGCCGGGTACCGGTGTGGGCGGTGCAGGCAGCCATTGGTCAGGCGCGCATTTCCGGCCGCTGCCGGAAGACATGAAGCTGCGCAGCAACGTGGAAGAGCGCTATGGCAAGGCCTTCATTCCGGCCGACATGACCATCCAGGATTTCCCGGTGACCTACGCCGAGCTGGAGCCGCACCTGCATATGTTCGAGCTGGTGTGCGGCACCTCCGGCAAGGCCGGTGTCATCAACGGTGTGGTGCAGCAGGGTGGCAACCCGTTCGAGGGCTCGCGCTCGGCCGAATATCCGCTGGGCCCCAATCCCAATTACTTGGGCGGTGAGCTGTTCTACAAGGCGGCCAAGGAAATGGGCTGGCACCCCTACCCCATCCCGGCCTCCAACGCTTCCGGCCCGTACGTGAACCCGTATGGCTGCCAGCTGGGGCCGTGCAACGCGTGCGGTTTCTGCAGTGATTACGGCTGCCTGAACTATTCCAAGGCCAGCCCGAATGCCTGCATCCTGCCGGTGCTGCGCCAGCGCCCGAAGTTCGAGCTGCGCACCCATTCGCAGGTGCTGAAGGTGAATCTGGATGGCAGCCGCAGCAAGGCCACGGGCGTGACCTACCTTGACGCGCAGGGCCGCGAAGTGGAGCAGCCGGCGGACATGGTGCTGCTGTGCGCGTTCCAGCTCTACAACGTGCACCTGATGCTGCTGTCCGGCATTGGCCAGCCCTACGACCCGGAAAGCAATACCGGTACGGTGGGCCGCAACTATTCCTACCAGAACCTCAACCGGGTGGTGCTGTTCTTTGACGAGACGGTGCAGGCCAACGGTTTCATCGGCATTGGCGGTGCGGGCACCACCATGGACGACCTCAACGGCAACCAGCTGGACAACGCCAAGGCGGGCTTTGTGGGCGGCGGTCTGGTGTGGGCGCGGCAGCCCGGTGCGGGCCCGGTGCGTGGCATCAACGTGCCCAGCGGTACGCCCGCCTGGGGCGCGAAGTGGAAGAAGGCGGCGGCGGACAACTTCCGCCACAACTTCTATTACGAGGTGCAGGGCGCGTGCATGTCCTACCGGCAGCACTACCTGAGCCTTGACCCGACCTACAAGGATGCTTTCGGCCGGCCGCTGCTGCGCATGACCTTCGATTGGCACCCCAACGAGATCAAGGCCTCGCAGTTCTTCGTGGACAAGGCCATGCAGATGAGCAAGGTGCTGGACCCGCTTTCGATGAGCGGCGATGCCAAGAAGGACGGCGAGCGCTACAACATCACCAAGTACCAGAGCACGCACACCTGTGGCGGCGCGATCATGGGCGCGGACCCGAAGACCTCCGCGCTCAACCGCTACCTGCAGAGCTGGGATGTCTCCAACGTTTTCGTGATTGGCGCCAACGCCTTCCCGCAGAACAACGGTTACAACCCCACCGGCCTGGTGGGCGGGCTGGCGTACTGGGCGGCCACGGCCATCCGTGAAAAGTACCTGCCCGACCCGGGCCCGCTGGTGCAGGCCTGAGGACGCGACCATGAAGAAGCTGTTCCTCTGGATGATGGCGGTTGGCCTGGTCGTGTTGCTGGCGGCCCTCGCCTACGCGTTTGTGCCGACCAGAACCCGTGTACTGGCCGATGGCCCTGCGCCCGATGGGGCCCTGATTGAACGCGGCCGCTACCTGGCGGCGGCGGGCGACTGCACCGCCTGCCACACGCGGCCGGGTGGAAAACCGTTTGCCGGCGGGCTGCCGGTGGCCTCGCCGCTGGGCAACATCTACAGCACCAACATCACCCCGGACAAGGACACCGGCATTGGTGGCTATTCGCTGGATGACTTTGATCGCGCGGTGCGGCATGGCATCGCACCCGATGGCCGCACCCTGTACCCGGCCATGCCCTACCCCTCGTATGCGCGCATCACCGATGAGGATGTGCGGGCGCTGCATGCCTACTTCCTGCACGGTGATATTGCCCCGGTGAAGGAAGCGAACAAGCCGGTGGAGATCACCTGGCCGCTGTCGATGCGCTGGCCGTTGGCCATCTGGCGCAAGACCTTCGCGCCACAGGCCGATGCGGTGGCCTTCGATGCCAGCCGCTACAGCGATGCGCAGCTGGCACGGGGCGCCTACCTGGTGCAGGGCCTTGGTCATTGCGGCAGCTGCCACACGCCGCGCGGGTTTGCACTGCAGGAAAAGGCACTGGACGAATCCGGCGCTGCATACCTCAGTGGTGGCCAGATCATCGATGGCTGGAACGCGGTGAACCTGCGTGGCAACCCGGCCGATGGCTTGGGCCGCTGGAGCGAGCAGGACATCGTGGACACGCTGCAGACCGGCCGCAACGCGCACAGCACCGTTGTGGGTACGCCGATGGCCGACGTGGTGGTGCACAGCACGCAGAAGCTGACCGAGGAAGATCTGCGGGCCATGGCGGTGTACCTGAAGCAGTTGCCGGGCAGTGGTCATGACCCCTCCTCGTTTGCTGCCAGCGATGCCACCGCGCGCAAGCTGCAGGCCGGTATCAACGACAGCCGCGGTGCCGAGCTGTTTGTGGACAACTGCGCGGCCTGCCACCGCACCGATGCCCACGGTTACAAGGACGTGTTCCCGTCCATTGCGGGTAACCCGACGGTGCTGGCGGACGACCCGACCTCGGTGGTGCGCCTGCTGCTGCACGGCAGCGCGTTGCCCTCCACCGACAAACGCCCCTCCAACCTGGGCATGCCGGGCTTTGCCGAGCGCCTGAGCGATGAAGAGATCGCCCAGCTGGCGACCTTCATCCGCCAGGAATTTGGCAACACGGCGTCTGCAGTGGATGCGGGACAGGCCAGGAAGGTGCGGGCGCAGTTGCAGAAGGAGCAGAAGCACGCTTCAGCAGCGCACGACCCGACCGATGCTTCTGACGATGAGGCGCCTGCCAAGTAAGCAAAGCGCCAGAGAGGTGGCGCGCCGGGATCAGCCCCGGCGCGCCTCAGAAGTAGAAGCCGATGTTGACGTTCAACCGGGAATGCCAACGCGAGGGGCCACCATCGTTGATGCCGATGCCTTCGCCGCCGGCAAACCACATGTCACGGCCTGCAATCCAGTCGACGTAGGTGGTCATGATGCCCTTCTGCAGGCTGCAGCCGGTGACGTTCTGCCACGAGTCGCGGGTGCCGGCGCTGTGCCCCACCGGGCGCGTCATGCTGAGGTTGTTGTAGCAGGTCAGGTCATCCAGCCGACCCTTTCGCGCAAACGAATAGGCGATGTTGGCACTCGGCACATCGGCCTGCGCTGCAATCTCGAACGGCGCCTGGAAGGCTGACATGGCGATGCGCTCGCCGGGGATGTCGTAGCGGTAACGGGCCCACTGCAGCTGCGTCGTCCAGCCATCGCGCTTCCACTGTGCGTGCACGGCTGCGCCCTGGTGACCGTGATGTCGGCGCGTCTGCGTGTTCTGCACCTTGCCCGCAAAGGCCGATGCACCCAGCAGCAGCTCGCCGCCTGCCCAGGCATGCGCCTGCTCTACCCGTGCATGCAACCGCTGCCGCTCGCGGTATGGCAGTGCGTCGGTCTGCGCCACATCGAACGAATAGCGATCGTAGCGGGCACCGGAGCCGTATTCGTCGCCGGAGAACCAGCCGACATGCCAGGTGGTGTCGCCACGGGTGTGCACCAGCACCAGGCCGGGGTCGTAGTCATCCTCGATGCCCAGGTAATAGCCGGAGCCGAACCAGAAGCTCTGCGAGGCGGTAGGCAGCAGCCCGAAGGGCACCTGCTGGATGCCGGCCTTCAGCTGGGTCTGGTCAGTGAACTGCCAGCCTGCATAGGCGTGATGCACGGCGTGGAAGCCGTCGTACCAGCGGTACTGCGCGGAAAAGGAGAAGGGGCCGGCCCCGGCATCCAAGTCTGCCTGCAGCAGTTCCAGCTGCAGGCGGCTGGTGGGCGCGTAGTCCAGCCAGCCATAGTTGAAGCGCACGGCGCCGCCGGGCTCGAAATAAGGTGTTGCATTCCGGCTGCGCTCTGATGCGCTGGCCTGGAACGTGATGCCTGCCAATACCGTGGCAACAACAAAGGAAATGGGTCTCACGAGGGCGCCGCACGCCTCCCTGTTCTGCGGGGAAAGCGCGCTAGTGTGCTGTAGCTGCGATGAAAGATGCGTCTGCTTGCAGCGCGCGCTCAGTGGCTGGGATGGCCCCGCTGCTGACGGCAGCGGTCTGAACAGTAGCGCACGTTGTCCCAGTCCAGCGCCCACCTGCGGCGCCAGGCAAACGGCCGACCGCAGGCGGCGCAGATTTTCTGCGGGAGGTCTGCCTTCTTCCTCATCTTCGCCATGCGCGCGTCCTCCTTTCAACGTGCCCTTGCCTACGCATTGAACGGGCCGCCGGATGCATCCGGAACGCCCTTGGGCGCGTAGACGTTCAGAAAGCCCAGTCTCATCCCCTGCGACCTGCCAATGCCCTTGAACCAGCCGCCGATGGCTATCTCTGGTACTCGCGATGATTCCGCGGCCTGCCTGCGGCTGGTGCTGGGCGACCAGCTCAACCTCGAGCACCCCTGGCTTTCCGAACAGCGGGACGACGTGGTGTATGTGCTGATGGAGATCCGCCAAGAGACGGATTATGTGTTGCATCACGCGCAGAAGATCCTGGCCATCTTTGCGGCGATGCGGCGCTTCGCGTCGCAGTTGCGCGAGGCCGGGCACCGGGTCTGCTATCTGGCCATTGATGATCCGTTGAACCGCCAGTCCCTGCCGGACAACCTGAGCGCGCTGCTGCAGCGCTACGCGGCCGAAGCGCTGGAATACCAGGCGCCGGACGAATGGCGGCTGGACCAGCAACTGCGCGGGTACGCGGCGCAGCAGACCATTGCCGTGCGCTGCGTGGACTCCGCACACTTCCTGACCACCCGAGAGGAAGTTGCGGAGTTCTTCGGCAACCGCCCTCAGTGGACGATGGAGGCGTTCTACCGCTATATGCGGCAGCGTCATGGCGTGCTGGTCGAGCCCGATGGCAGCCCAGTGGGCGGGCGCTGGAACTTCGACGCGGAGAACCGCAAGCCCTGGCGGGGCGACCCACCCGAGCCACCGGACCTGCGGCCACGCCATGACCTGAGTGCGCTTTGGCAGGCGATTGCCCAGGCCGGCGTGGCGAGCGTCGGTGATCCGCAGGCCGATGCGCTGCGCTGGCCGCTGGATCGCAGCGAGGCGCTGCAGCAGCTCGACGCCTTCATCGAACACGGCCTGCCGACGTTTGGCGATTACCAGGATGCGATCAGTGCGCAGGCATCGCGCCTGTTCCATTCGCTGCTGTCATTTGCCCTGAACGTGAAGATGCTCTCGCCGTGGGAAGTGATTGCACGTGCGCAGCAGGCTGGCCAGCAGGGCCTGGCGCCGCTGGCTTCGGTGGAGGGCTTCATCCGCCAGATTCTGGGGTGGCGCGAGTACGTGCGTGGCGTGTACTGGGCGCGGATGCCGGGCTACGAGCACAGCAACGCCTTCGGCCATGGCCGCCCGTTGCCGGAATGGTTCTGGACCGGAAACACCCGCATGGCCTGCGTACGCGCTGCGATCGGGCGCTCGCTGGTCAATGCCAATGCCCACCATATCGAACGGCTGATGGTGATCGGCAATTTTGCCCTGCTGGCCGGGCTGGACCCGCACGCCCTGCACCAGTGGTATCTGGGCGTCTACATCGACGCGTTCGAGTGGGTGGAGCTGCCCAACACCGTTGGCATGAGCCAGTTCGCCGATGGCGGCCTGCTGGCGACCAAACCGTACATTTCTGCAGCGGCCTACCTGCACCGGATGGGCAACCACTGTGGCCGTTGCCCCTACCGGCAGGATCAGCCGACCGGCCCCAGGGCCTGCCCGTTCAATGCGCTCTACTGGGATTTTCTGGCCCGCAATGCGGATGCGCTGAGCGGCAACCCCCGACTGGACATGCCCTACCGGCAGTTGGCGCGGATGCCTGCCAGCCGCCGCGACGCGCTGGCCCAGCAGGCTGACGCGCTGCGGCGCAACCTTGACGCGCTGTAGCCTGCACTTCGCCTTGTCGCGGTGGGCAGTAGGCTGGGGGCTCCTGCCGCCCAAAGGCCGCACCGCATGCCCAGCCCCGACCGACCTGCCGGATGCGCCCTCTGCCGCAATGCAGAGCCACTGCCGTTCGAGTTCAGTTACGCGTTCCAGCCGATCGTGGACACCCGCGCACGCCGGATCTACGCGCACGAAGCGCTGGTGCGCGGCACCGCAGGTGAGTCTGCCCATTCGGTGCTGTCGCAGGTGGTTGCCGAGCAGCAGTACGCGTTCGACCAGGCGTGCCGGGAAAAGGCGATCCGGATTGCCGCCTCGCTGCAGATGCAGTCCCATCTGTCGATCAACTTCCTGCCCAACGCCATTTACCGGCCCGAGGTGTGCATCCGCTCGACGCTGGAGGCTGCGCGCCGGTATGGCTTCCCGATCGAGCGCATCATCTTCGAGACGGTGGAAGGCGAGAAGATCGACGATGGCAGGTGGCTGGCGGAGATCCTGACGGAGTACAAGCGCATCGGTTTCAAGACGGCGATTGACGATTTCGGGGCGGGGTTTGCCGGGCTGAACCTGCTGGCCGACTTCCAGCCGGATATCGTCAAGCTGGACATGGCCCTGGTGCAGGGCATCGACCGCAGCCCGTCGCGACGCGCGATTGTTGCCGGGGTGGTGGCCATCTGCCGCCAGCTTTCCATCGAGGTGATTGCCGAGGGCATCGAGACAGGCGACGAGGCGCGCTGCCTGTCCGATCTGGGCATCACGCTGATGCAGGGGTACTGGTTTGCGCGTCCCCGGTTTGAGGCGGCCGCTTCCGAGGCGGATATTGCCTGGGAGGCCTGAGCGCCACACCGCCATCACGGGGTGACGCGCATAACACTGCCGGCCTCCCCTTCCGTGCCCTGGCAGCCGCCCTGTGATCGACCCCACCCCCGATGCGCCCGGGCGCCGGCGCGCCGAGCGCGGCCTGGATGGCCTGAATTTCTTCCTGGCAGACGTTCGCGATGGGCTGGGCCCCTACCTGGCCATCTATCTGCTGTCGGTACACCACTGGCAACCGGCCAGCATTGGTGCGGTCATGACGGTGTCGGCCATCATCGGGTTGCTGACCCAGACGCCCGCCGGCGCGCTGATGGACCGCATCCATGCCAAGCGGATCACCCTGGCCATCGCTGCCCTGCTGGTGACCGCCACCTGCCTGCTGCTGCCGTGGACGCAGGGCTTTGCGGTGGTGGCCTCGACCCAGGCGTTGAGTGCCGTAGCGGCCTCGGTGATCGCCCCGGCCATCGCGGCCATTTCGCTGGGTGTCAGCGGGCCGCGCGCGTTCGCGCGTCGGATGGGGCGCAACGAGACCTTCAACCATGCCGGCAACGTGGTGGCGGCCCTGCTGGCCGGTGGCCTGGCCTACCTGTGGGGGCCGACGGTGGTGTTCTACCTGATGGCGGTGA
This sequence comes from Stenotrophomonas sp. S39, assembly GCF_016624665.1. Classification (NCBI taxonomy): domain Bacteria; kingdom Pseudomonadati; phylum Pseudomonadota; class Gammaproteobacteria; order Lysobacterales; family Lysobacteraceae; genus Stenotrophomonas; species Stenotrophomonas sp. S39. The sequence continues at coordinate 181,218 of NZ_JACVTT010000001.1, forward strand.
TGACATTGGCCAGCGTAGCCGCCGCGGGCGCGATCCCAGGGGCGGCCATCAATGATGCACAGGCGCGTGGCCTGGCTGCCCAGCCGCAGGGGGCAAATCCACCCTCCCCCGGGCGCCTGCTGTTGCGGGACCGCCGGTTGTTGCTGCTGGCCGCGTGCAGCTGCCTGTTCCACCTTGCCAACGCGGCGATGCTGCCCCTGGTGGGGCAGAAGCTTTCGGTGAGCAGCCCTGCCCTGGCAACCACACTGACTGCCGGCTGCATTGTTGCCGCGCAGCTGGTGATGATCCCGGTGGCGTGGCTGGTGGGCGCGCGTGCAGATCGCTGGGGCCGGCGTCCGCTGCTGCTGGCGGGCTTTCTGATCCTGCCGATCCGTGCTGCCCTCTACCCCTTGTCCGATGCCCCGGCCTGGCTGCTGGGAGTGCAGCTGCTGGATGGCGTCGGCGCGGGCATCTTTGGTGCGCTCATCCCCATCATGGTGAGCGACCTGAGCGAGGGGACCGGGCGATTCAACGTCACCTTGGGCGCGGTCACCACGGTGTTCGGGGTGGGCGGTGCGCTGAGCCCCGCCCTGGCGGGCTTCATCGTGCAGCGCGAAGGCTATGATGCCGCCTTCCTGGTGTTGGCGGTGATCGCCACGGCGGCATTGCTGCTGGCGTTGAAGGTGCCGGAGACACGGAGTGCGCCGGCAATCGAGCGCTCCCCGTAGGGAGCGCAGGCGAGCTAGCTCTCCGTTACCCGGCCAGGGTGAAGACTGAGCCTGAGTCAACGCGGATGTTGGCGCCATTGATGAAGCTGGCGCGCTCGGAGCACAGCAGCAGCACGGCGGCGGCAACCTCTTCCGGTCGCCCACGACGCTTGAGCACCATACCGGGGCGCTCTTCATCCAGGAAGGTGCGGATGGCCTCTTCGAACGACATGCCCTTTTCCTTGGCACGCTTGTGCATCATGGCGTCGGTCATGGGTGTATGGATGAAGGCCGGCGACACGGTGTTGATCATGATGTTGTCCTTGCCGTACTGCTTGGACAGGCCCTTGGCCAGGCTCAGCACGCCCGCCTTGGACGCGCAGTACGGAAGTTCGTCGGTATACGGCTGCACGGCATCTTCCGAAGCAAACAGCACGATGCGGCCCCAGCCCTTGGTACGCATCGCGGGGATGGCCTGGCGGCACATGCGTACGGCACCCATCAGGTTGATATCCAGCGTGCGCAGCCAGCCCTCGTCGCCCACATCGAGGAAATCGCCGGTGGCCCCGGTGACGCCGGCCGCGTTGACGTAGATATCCGGGTCGCCCAGCGCGCTGCGTACGGTGGCCCAGATGCGCTCGACGTCCTTGGCTTCGGTCACGTCACCGGCGACAGCCATCACCTCGCCCAGCGGCGTCAGCTCCTGCAGGGCCTCATCCAGCGTGCCGTCGGGCACATCGGTGATGGCAACGCGCGCGCCGGCCTGCAGCAACTCGCGTGCGGTCTGCTTGCCCATGCCCGAATCAGCACCGCTGACCAGCGCAATGCGCCCTTCTATTCCGAGATCCATGGTGTGTCCTTCTTGGGGGAAAATGTGGTGCGGCGCGGTGGCTGCGTCTGCAGGAAGCGCTCGGCGGTGCGCAGGCCCAGCGCCATCTGGGTCAATGCCGGGTTGGCCGCCAGCGCGCTGGGGAAGGTGGAGTTGTCGCAGATGAAGAGATTGGGGATGTCGAAGCTGCGGCCGTCGCCATCCACAACAGCGGTTTCAGCCGAATCGCCCATGCGGCAGGTGCCCAGGGTGTGGGCCGAGCGCGCCGCGGCGAAGATGCCCGTAGCACCTGCGGCCTGCCAGATGCGGGTAAGCTGGGCCTGCGCGTGCGCGTCCAGTGCCCTTTCGTTCGCGCCATAGCTGAAATCGACCCGCGCGCGCCGCATGCCAAAGGCATCACGCTCGTCGCTGAGGGTCAGCTGGTTGCCGTCCTGTGGCAGGCACTCGCCGTTGATGCCGATGCCGGCCAGATGCCGGTAGGAAGAGAGCGCATCCACCAGTGGCTGGCCCCACAGGCCGGCGCCCCGGGCCAGTGTATTGGCCAGTGTGGCCGGCTGCACGCCCAGGCTCTGTACCAGGTAGCCCCCGGCGAACGAGGCGTCGTGCGGGCGCACGAAATCTTCTGTGATAAGCGAAGACGGGTAGCCGCGGTTCATGCACATATCGGCGTCGAAAAATCCCCACACCTGGGTGGCCACGTGGGCCATGAAGTTGCGGCCGACCTGCCCACTGGTGTTGGCCAGCCCCAGGTTGAGCAGCAGGCGCGGTGTTTCCACGCCGCCGGCACACAGGAAGGCAGCGGCGCATTTCACCCGGTGCAGGCGATGTTCGCGTTGATAGACCACTGCAGTGATGCGGCCGTGGGCATCGCGCTCCAGGTCCACCACCCGGCTTTGATCACGGATCGCGGCACCGTGTGCCACGGCCCACGGCAGCCAGGAGGTATCCATGGTGGCCTTTGCGCCGTTGCTGCAGCCTTGGTGGCATGCGCCGCAGTGGTTGCAGGACTGGCGCAGACCCCAGTGCGGCTGCTGCCGTGCCTGGCTGACCAGCGCGGCAGGCGCATCCGTGGCGCGCACGCCCAGTGCATCACAGCCACGCTGCATGGCCTGGGCGGACGCGTTGCGCAGTACGGGTGGATAGCTGTACTGGCGGGAGGCGTCCCACGGATAGTGGGCAGGGCCGGATACACCAATGAATGCCTCGACGCGCTGCACGTACGCCTGCAGCTCTGCCGCTGCGATGGGCCAATCGGCCCCCTGCCCTGTCAGCGAGCGCAGGCGCAGATCGCGTGGGTCCGGCCGTGGGCAGAAGGCACCCCAATGGAGGGTGGAGCCACCCACGCCCTGCCCGGAATTATTGGCCCCGAAGGCGGTGGGGGTCTGGCCGCCACTGAGCCGCTCTTCCATCCAGTAGATGTCGGTGGCCAGTTCGTCGGCGAGGTGGTCGTCAGGTGCGAATGTTCGACCCGCTTCCAGCACCAGCACCGATACGCCGGCGTCAGCCAGACGGGCTGCCAGCGGCGCGCCGCCCGCGCCGCTGCCGATGATGACGGCGTCGAACGACTGGTCTGCGCTGTGGCTTGGCTCGGCGCGACTCAGCATGGGAGCTGCCACGCGTCGATCATGTCGGCCGCTGTGTGCTCGTAACCTGGGCTCCGCGCACCTTTGCCGCCGACAGCGAAACCGTCATAGCCGATGGCGGCCCAGGTCGAGGGAAGACTCATCCAGGTTCTGGCATACAGCGCTCTCGCGTCCTCAAACCAGTGCGCCAGTTGGACGGGATCCAGCACGGCGTTGTCTGATGTGAAGGGGCTCTGCTGCTGCACCCGATCAAGCAGCGCGTGCTGTTCGGCAAGGGCAAGCGTGGTGAATCCGTTGGCGGCCACATCCAGTTGATCCAGGGCCTGCGCCCACGCCTCTGCGTCGGCAGGCAGATCGGCAAAGCGCCAGCCATCGCTTTCGTGATCCACCAGCGCGTGACCGATACGCAACGCCAGATCGTTAGGGTCTGCGGCGGGTACGAGGCATATCGCCAAGGCAGCCAGCAGTTCCAAGTGCCGTGCAGGCATTGCCGACGTCGGCAGCGGTAGCGGTCTCGCATGCCGCGCCAGCAGGCGGGCGCGCATGCGCGGTGCGACGCGTTCGGCGTTGAGCAGCTGAATGAATTGCGGTGGCAGCGCGACTGCGGCCAGCGGGAGGGCCCACGCGGCGATGTGCTGGGCAAGCCATTCGGGCTGTTCAACGGGGATCAGGTGCGCGGCGGCAGGCGCGGCCTCGACGGATGCATGCAGATAGTGCGGTGCGTTCAGTACGCGTTGTGCCGCTTCGCCCAAGTCACCGTCCTCGGCGCCGGCCAGTATCAGCGCGGGGATGTGCAGATGCGCGGCCTCTTCCTGGTGGTGCTCGCGGCTGCTCTGCTGCAGCCAGGCACGCCAGGCTACCGGGTCGGTGCGCAGCACATCGAGGATGGCGACTTCGCGGGTCGCACCCTGCAGGGGCCGATGTGTGTTGGCGTCGATGAATGCTTCAGCATGGACGCGCGCGGGTGCTCCGTTGGCGAACCAGCCGAGCATCCTTTCCCGGCGTGCCTCTTCCATGGGCTCGGGGCACGGCGGCGATGCGGCGACCAATACCACGCCCGTCAGACCTGCCAAGCCCTGTACGCCATCGCGGCTGCGGGCGGCGAGCAGCGTGGCGATCTTGCCGCCCATGCTATGGCCGACGGCAAACCAGCACGCGGGAGCACGCGTAGTGACTTCCTGCTGAAACCAGTCCACGAGGGCGTCGATGTCGGTCGCACCGTCTGCAATGGTGCCGCCGAATCCAGGAATATCCAGCGCGACACACTCGAACGCGTCGCCCAGGGCGCGCTGTACGGCACTCCATTCCCGATGGCTGGCGCCCAGGCTGTGCAGGAGGAAAAGGACGGGACGTTGCATGCTGACCTCGGGATGTAGCGGCGCGAGCATGGTCGTCGGCCTGTCCACGTGGCGTGCAAGCATGCGTCAACGCAGTGCAACGATCACGTGGCGTTGAGCACTGCCTCACTCTGCCTGCGCATGTGGCTCTCTAGGTTCAATCCACCCCACGTCTGGACATCCACCATGTGCACCCCCGCCGCTGTTCCGGCAGCCTTGCATGCTCGCCGGAGGGTGCGTTGATGTCGACGTTGCCCGAAGTTGCTTCCCCCGATGCGTCCCCTGTGAGCGATGCCCCGGTTTCCATCGAGCGCAGGAAGGACGGTGCGCTGCCCATCGAACAATACTCGGCGCTGGGCGAAGGCCGCTCCGTTGCCTTGATCGGCTGCGATGGTTCCATCGATTGGTGGTGTGCGCCCAACATGGACAGCCCGCCGTTGTTTGATCGGCTGCTGGACGGCAACAACGGCGGCTACTTCAGCATTGCGCCTACCGAGCCCTGCACCGTCGAACGCCAATACCGGGCGGACAGCAACGTGCTGGAGACGGTCTTTACCACGGCATCCGGCCGTGCGTCGCTGACGGAATCGTTGAACAGCGGCAATGCGGGTCGCCTGCCCTGGTGCGAGCTGGCGCGGCGCATCGAGGGCCTGGAGGGCGAGGTGCGTTTTGCTGTGCACATCTGCCCCAGCACCCGTGCGCAGTCTGCCAGCCCGTACTGCTCCTCGATTGGCGAACACACGGTCTTCCACGTGCAGCGGTTGCTGGGCGTGGCCATTCATCACCCGGCATTGCAGCTGCGCTGGACCGACGAAGGCGCGCGCGGTGAATGCACGGTTGGTGCCGGCGAGCGGGTGACCGTGGCGCTGGTGGTGGGTGAGGATGAGCCGCTGGTTGCGCCGTCGGTGGAAGAAGTGGATGGCCGCATCGACCTGACCGACCGCGAATGGAAAGCCTGGGCGCGCAATGTGTCCTACGACGGCTGGGATCGCGCGACGTTCGTGCGCAGTACGCTGGCGTTGAAGCTGCTGCTGTACTCGCCCTCGGGTGCCATCGCAGCGGCCGCCACCACGTCGCTGCCCGAGCGTATCGGCGGTGACAAGAATTTCGATTACCGCTATGCCTGGGTCCGCGACGCTGGGTACACCATCCAGGCCTTCCTGGCCGCCGGTCTGGAAGCGGAATCCAAAGCGGCGTTCACCTGGCTGCTGCGACAGCTGCGGCGCCATGGGCCGAAGGTGGTCTTCACCCTGGATGGCGAAAAGGTGGAGCCGGTGCAGGAACTGCCCATGCGCGGCTACCGCGATACGCAGCCGGTGGTGAAGGGCAACCTGGCCGGTGACCAGCACCAGCACGGCATCTATGGCGACATCTTCGAGACCGCGTTCTGTTTTGTGGCGGCTGGCAACATCCTGGATGGCGCCAGCGCGGAGCTGCTTTCCCGCATTGCCGACCTCTGTGCGGACCACTGGCGCGCAAAGGACTCGGGCATCTGGGAGCTGCCGGAGCTGGAGCATTACACGATGTCCAAGATCAGCTGCTGGCAGGCGCTGGCGCGGGCGGTCGAGCTGGCCGACCAGGGCCAGCTGCCGACGACCTGCCGCGACCGCTGGCAGCGCGAACGCGACCGCATCAGTGACTGGATCGAGACACATTGCTGGTCCGACGCCCTGCAAGCCTTCGAGATGTACCCCGGCAGCGGCAAGCTGGACGCGTCCGTGGCGCTGGCGGTGCGCTTCCGCTTTGACGGCAGGGACCGCCTGCTGGCCACCCTGCGCGCCCTCGACCGTGAACTGGGCCAATCCGGCTTCCACTACCGCTATTCGGGCATGCCCGAAGAAGAGGGCTGCTTCATTGCCTGCTCCTACTGGATGGCAGAAGCGTATGCGCGGCTGGGCTTCGTTGAGGACGCCCGGGCGCGAGTGGATGCATTGAACGGCGCCCTCGGCCGCTGCCAGGGCGTGCTGAGCGAAATGGTGGACCCGGCCACGGGCCACTACCTCGGCAACACCCCGCAAGGCTTGAGTCACCTGGCCCAGGTAATGGCCATGGCCACGATTGCAGATACCCAGGGCTGCCCTTGAGCCGCCCACTCTCCCCCGCCCCACGATAAGGATCGACCATGAATGACCGTCTGAAAATGCAGGACCCGCGCAGCCAGTATCCGCAGCCGCCTTTCCCCGCCCAGCCGCAGCCCGTGCCGGGCAAGGCGGCAGCCATGGATCCGGTGCCGGACCACGGTGAAACCAGCTACCAGGGCTCGGGCAAGCTGAGCGGACGCCGTGCGCTGATCACCGGCGCCGACAGTGGTATCGGCCGCGCTGCGGCAATTGCGTATGCGCGCGAGGGTGCCGATGTCGCCCTGTCCTACCTGCCCTCCGAAGCGTCGGATGCGGAAGAAGTGTTCGCGTTGATCGAGGCCGAAGGCCGCAAGGCACTGGCGCTGCCGGGTGACATCACCGACCCGGAATGGTGCAAGACCATGGTGGAGCGCACCGTGGAAGCCTTCGGCGGCCTGGACATCCTGGTGGTCAATGCGGCCCGCCAGCAATACCGCGAGAGCATTGCCGAGCTGAGCGCGGAAGACTTCGACAAGACGATGAAGACCAACCTGTATGCGATGCACTGGATCTGCCAGGCGGCGGTTCCGCATCTGCCGGCAGGCGCGTCCGTCATCACCACTGCCTCGGTGCAGGCGTACGACCCTTCGGCGATCCTGCTGGATTACGCCACCACCAAGGCAGGCATCGTCGCCTACACCAAGGCGTTGTCGGCACAGCTGGTCGAAAAGGGAATCCGCGCCAACGTGGTGGCGCCAGGCCCGTTCTGGACGGCGCTGCAGTCCTCCGGTGGCCAGCCGACCGAGGCGGTGACCAAGTTTGGTACGCAGGTGCCGATGAAGCGCCCGGGCCAGCCGGTGGAGATCGCGCCGATCTACGTGCTGCTGGCCAGCCAGGAAGGCAGCTATTTGACCGGTGAAGTGTTCGGCGTAACCGGCGGCGCAGGCATCGCCTGAGGGACAGCGTTGGCGCGGGCATGAGCCTGCGCCAACGTCCAACGCACTAGCATTCTGTAACTCGTCTGTGAAGCGCCAGACGCTTTTTCTGAATTGTTAATGATGAACGCGGTCACAAAATGCTGTTTGTGGCATCGTGTGCGCCTTCAAACGCTCCAGCGATTGGACGGAGCAGTTCCCCCGCTGCCAAAGGAAGTGCGTGTCGAACGATCAATTCAAGGGATTCCCCTCACCCGCTGTCAGAAGCCACCAGCAAGCCGGCGTGGGTGACAAACGGTCGGATATCTTCTTTAGCGCGGTGGAAACCACGCGGATGCCGATGATCATCACCGACCCGCACCAGCCCGATAACCCCATCATCTTCGCCAACCGGGCCTTCGTGGAAATGACCGGCTACGAGCGCGAGGAGTTGGTTGGCCGCAACTGCCGCTTCCTGCAGGGTCCGGACACCGACCCTGATGCGATTGCCGAGATCCGTGAGGCCATTGCCGAGACCCGCGAGGCGGCCACCGAGGTGCTGAACTACCGCAAGGACGGTTCGACCTTCTGGAACGCCCTTTTCGTGTCGCCGGTCTTCGACGATGACGGCACGTTGGTGTACTTCTTCGGTTCCCAGCTGGACGTGTCGCGGCGACGCGATGCGGAGGATTCGCTGCGCCAGGCGCAGAAGATGGAAGCGCTTGGCCAGCTGACCGGCGGCATCGCGCACGATTTCAACAACCTCCTGCAGGTGATGTCCGGCTACCTGGAAATGATCACCGGCACCTCCGAGCAGGAGCTTGGGCCGGACAGCTTTGTCAGGCGCGCGGCGACGCAGGCGCAGTCGGCGGCCAACAAGGCGGCGGTGCTGACCCAGCAGTTGCTGGCGTTCTCGCGGCGGCAGAAGCTGGAAGGCCGCACGGTCAACCTGAACTCCCTGGTGTCCTCCACGGTGGAACTGGCCGCCCAACGCGTGGGCGCCGAGGTGGAACTGGAGATGGATCTGGCGCCGGGCCTGTGGAACTGCAGGATAGACACCACCCAGGCCGAAGTCGCCATCCTCAACCTGGTCATCAATGCGCGTGACGCGTTGAAGGGACGTCCCGATCAGCGGGTGCTGCTCGCCACGCGCAACGTGGAGGTTTCCAAGGGTGCCGCCTCCGGTGACCTCGACCATCTGCCTTCCGGGCGCCTGGTCTGCATTTCAGTGCAGGACAACGGCAGTGGCATGTCGCCGGATATCGTGCGCCGGGTGATGGATCCGTTCTTCACCACCAAGGACGAAGGTGAAGGTACCGGGCTGGGACTGTCCATGGTGTATGGCTTCGTCAAGCAGTCCGGCGGCACCGTGCGCATCGCCTCCGAGCCAGGCGTGGGCACGACCGTCAGCCTGTATTTCCCTGCGACGACCGATGCGCTGACCAAGGATGTTGCGCCCTCCAACATGGCCATGGACCGCGGTGGCAGCGAGCGGATCCTGATTGTCGAGGACCGCGATGACGTCGCTGAACTGGCGCAGATGCTGCTGGAGGCCGGCGGCTACCAGACCCGCGTTGCCAACGATGGGGCATCGGCGCTGTCGCTGCTGGAACAGGGCGAGGTGTTCGATCTGCTGTTCACCGATCTGATCATGCCGGGCGGCATGAATGGCGTGCTTCTGGCGCGCGAAGCGAAGCGCCGGTTGCCGAGAATGAAGGTGCTGCTGACCACGGGCTACGCCGAAGCCGGACTCGAGCGCACCGATGCGGGCGGCTCGGAATACGAGGTGCTGAACAAGCCGTTCAACCGGCAGCAGCTGCTGCGCAAGGTGCGGCTGGTGCTGGAGGGGCCCACGGGCGTTGGCTGAGCGTTGCACTGCCCTGCGGCGGGCAACCTGGGCTGAATCCCGTCATGGCATTGCATTGCACGCGCGGCGCGCAGCTCCCACCTGATCTCTGCGCCCACGCATGGGCGCTCTCAGGAGAAATACATGCCGCACCATGAAAAAATCGCCTTGTCCGGCGTCGTTGAACACGTGTTTGCCCACCGCTTCACGCTGCTGGCAGATGGCCAGCCCTATTTGGCCGATCTGGGGCCCAAAGGTGCCGACGCGTTTTCCATCGAGCCGGGTCTTGCAGTCACCCTGGAGGGTGAACGGCGGCCGTCGGAGATCAAGGTGCTCAACATTGCCCGTACGGGCGGCAAGCGGGTGGAGATCGAGCACAAGAAGCCGCACCACGGGCTGGCGCATCATGCGGGGAAGCACGCAGACGCAGATCCCGCCGCAGCACTGGACGCCGTGAAGCAGGCGGGGTGGACACCTGCCGGTGAGCCGCAGCGTCACCCCAAGCACTTCGAAGTACTGGCCCGGCAGAAGGGCGGCGACTGGATGGAACTGCACGTTGATTTCGGCGGGACCATTTACAAGCAGAAGCCAGCAGCCGCGCACAAGTGGGATATTGCGTAAGTAGTTGAAGCCCCGCGTGAGCGGGGCTTCTTTGTAATGCTCAGCCTGCAGCCGCCGTGCCGCACCGGAAAACGGTCAGGCTGCGTGGCGGGGCCAGGAAGTGGCCAGCGCCCTTCACGGCCTGTTCGCCGGTGAGACCCGCATCGGTGGTCAGCAGCATCGACCAGTCCAGCGCCGCACCTTCGTCGTCCGGCAGCGCAAACTCGACGCCCTCATGATAGGCGTTGATGACGATCAGCAGGCTGGCATCGCTCGCATGTTCACGCACACCGGATGCCTGTGCCCTGCCCTCCAACAGCAGCCCGACCGAACGCGCGCCGGCGTCATTCCAATCGTCATCGGTCATTTCCCGGCCGGCCGGGTTGAGCCAGGTCAGATCGCGCACGTCGGCCTGCTCGTTGTACTGGCCGTTGAGGAAGCGGCCGCGGGTCAGGATCGGATGGCTCTGGCGCAGCGTCAGAAGGTCACGCACGAACTGCGCCAGCCTGCCTCCGGTGGTATCGCGTCCCCAGTCGATCCAGGCCGTTTCGTTGTCCTGGCAATAAGTATTGTTGTTGCCGCCCTGCGTCTGCGCCCGCTCGTCACCGGCCAGCATCATCGGCGTGCCCTGCGAAAGCAGCAGGCTAGCCAGCAGATTGCGCATCTGCTGCTCGCGCAGCGCGTTGATGCCCGCGTCGTCGGTCGGACCCTCGGCACCATGGTTGCAGGACGAATCGTTGTTGGAGCCGTCCTGGTTCCCTTCGCCATTGGCGTCGTTGTGCTTCTCGCTGTAGCTGACCAGGTCGTTGAGGGTGAAGCCGTCGTGCGCGGTGATGAAGTTGACCGATGCCCACGGGCGGCGGCCGCGTCGGTCGAACAGGTCCGCAGAGCCGGTCAATCGGGTGGCAAACTCAGCCAGCTTGCCTTCATCGCCTTTCCAGAAGCTGCGCGCGGTATCGCGGAACTTATCGTTCCACTCTGCCCAGCCCGGCGGAAAATGCCCGACCTGATAGCCGCCGGGGCCACAGTCCCAGGGCTCTGCAATCAGCTTGACCTGGCTGAGCAACGGATCCTGGCCGACCGCATCGAGGAACCCGCCCCGCTGGTCGAAACCGGTCGGTTCCCGGCCCAGGATGGTGGCCAGGTCGAAGCGGAAGCCATCCACGTGCATGTCATGCGCCCAGTACCGCAGGGAATCGCAGACGAAGCGGATGGCCTGCAGGTTGCTCAGATTGAAGGTGTTGCCGGTGCCGGTATCGTTGATGTAGTACCGCTTGTCTTCGGCCAGGCGGTAGTAGCTGGCGTTGTCGATGCCCTTGAACGACAGCGTCGGCCCCAGTTCGTTGCCTTCGGCGGTGTGGTTGTAGACCACGTCCATGAAGACCTCGAGCCCTTTCGCGTGCATGGCCTTGACCATGTCGCGGAACTCGTCGCGGTGCCCGCTGGCCAGGTAGCGGCGCTTGGGCGCAAAGAACGCCAGCGTGTTGTAGCCCCAATAATTGCGCAGGCCCTTGTCCAGCAGATAGTTGTCATCCAGATAGGCATGGACCGGGAGCAGCTCTACTGCGGTGACGCCGAGGCCGCGGATATAGTCCAGCACGGCAGGCTGGGCAAGGCCGGCACAGGTTCCGCGCACGTCGTCGCTGACTTCGGGGTGGCGCTGGGTAAAGCCGCGCACGTGGGTTTCGTATACGACGGTGCGGTTCCAGGGCGTGAGCAGGCGCTCATCGCCTTCCCAATCATAGGTGTCTTCCACCACCACGGCTTTGGGCATGAACGGTGCGCTGTCGCGTTCATCAAAACTGAGATCGCCATCGGGGTGGCCGATGGTGTAGCCGTAAAGTTCATCGGCCCAGGTCAAGTCACCATCGATTTCACGTGCGTAAGGGTCGAGCAGCAGCTTGTTGTGGTTGAAGCGGTGCCCTTCCGCTGGCGCATAGGGGCCATGCACCCGGTAGCCGTAGCGCTGACCGGGCTTCACATCGGGCAGGTAGCCATGCCAGATCTCGTTGGTGTACTCGGGCAACTCGATGCGCTGCTCGTTGCCGTCCTCGTCGAACAGGCAGAGTTCAACCTTGGTGGCGTGTGTACTGAAGAGCGCGAAGTTCGTACCTTGCCCATCGAATGAGGCGCCCTGCGGGAACGGGCGGCCTTCGCGGATGCGGGACGGGGTGGCGTAGCGGGAGGATTTGACCTGGTCGCGCATGGGGGAGGCTCTGTATGCCGGCTGCGGGCTTGCAACCGGTCTGTATGCCGGCTGCGGGCTTGCAACCGGGGAGCGCAGAGCATCCCTTTCGTGCTGTAGAGGCCGCGTGGCGGCGGCATCACACAGAATTGCGGCGGCCGGAGCTTGGCAGGCTGTCAAAGACTCCTTGGCCGATCGCCTGGCGATTGCTGCAATGGGTGCAGCTCAATACGGCGCCCCCGGAAATCGCTGTCAGTCCGACAGGCTCGCGCGCGACGAAGTCGCTGTCGCAGGTGTGGCAGTGCGCGTGCACCTTGACGATGCTTGGCCCGTCCGGTCGAGCGACGTCCAGGCATTCAACCTGGTCCAGTCGAAAGCGGCCGGTTTCGCCGGCGGCACCGCAGCTGTGGTGTTCCTCTCGCTCGCACATGTGATTTCCAGCCGTGGTGTTTGGTGCAGCATCCTGCTTTGCCGGGGAACATGGCGTGCTGCGCCCCTGATCCCTGCGTGAAGACGGGTGAAAGGCGGGAAATCCACTGGGCGGAAATGGTCAAGCGGACCACGGCTGGAAGGAGTACCTTGTCTGCAACCCATGACCGGACCCCTCCATGCTGCGTGCTGTCGCCTACCGAAGTGTTGCCGTGCAGGGAATTGATGCGCTACGCCTCGAGCGCATCGTGGAGGGCGCCCAGCGCTTCAACCGGATGGCGGGCGTGACCGGTGCCATGCTGTTCGATGGGGCACGCTTCCTGCAGTACGTCGAGGGGCCAGCGGACGGCATCGAGGGGGCGATCGGGCGCATCCGCGCCAGTGCCGACCATGATCGGTTGCACATGCTGGGCGACGCCGTGATCGATGCGCGTCGATTTCCCGCGTGGGACATGAGCTGCCTCATGCAGCCCAATACCGTGCTGGACCGGTTGTTCGTCGCTCGCTGGGGACGCGTGGATCACGCGCTTGATGATGCCGGCACGCCTGCCGGTGGGGTGGTTCTCCTTCGCCGATTGTTGGAGCGACCAGACGCGTAGCCGGTAAAAGGCGCACAAAGCGCTCGGTGCATCGGACCGATGAGCCGAATAGCTGGTCTATTCGGCTCACTCAATGAGCCGAATAGCCGCCTTTCGTGGCTCGGTGCAGAAAAGGGCATAGGTCTGCACCTCATTGGATCTGGCACCGCCCCGGCTGGCCTGCCTTCACATGGGACGCAACAGCAGTTGCGGGACGGCTGCGCGAACGCCAGCAGGTCCAGGACCAGCTGCTCGGCATGGCTGGGGCTGCTACGGGCGAGCAGGTCAAGGTGCTCAACCGCATGCTCGACGGCGGCGAGCGAGGCTTCGAGCACGGCATCAGTGCGGCTCAGTACCAATCAGCTGCCAAAGTTTCCAAGGCCACCGCTACCCGCCACTTGGCGGACCTGCTGAGAAAGGGCTGCATGCATCGTCTGCCAGGTGGCGGCCGTAGCACCCGGTATGTTGTTGACATACCTGCGTCGGACATCGCGTTGCCCGAGCGCCTGGCCCGAGGCAGCGCCACCTGAGAAGCGGGGCCAAGGCCTCAGTCCAGGACCACGGTGAACCGGATGGCCAGCGCTGACGGTATTACGGCCACCCCTCGCCGCTTCAATTCCACCAGGCCGTAGCGTTCCATCATCTTCAGGGTGCGCGAGAGACTTGGCACCTTCCGTCCGGTCAACCCGGCAAGTTCGGTCAGGGATTGCGGCTCGCGCTGGTGCAGCGTGTGCAGGAGGCGACGGTTCTCATCGCTCAACACCGCAGCCAACGAAGACAACGATGCGAAGGTGATCGTATCTGGCTGCTGCTGCTGCTGCTGCTGCTGCTGCTGCTGCGGCGGCGCGGAGCGCCCTTCCCGTTCGCCGCCGATGATGCAGCGGCGGCAGGCGGTCGTTGGGTGGATGGGAGTGCGGTCTGGCTCGTTCATCAGAGCAATCGGTTTGAGCAGCGCTGTAGTTTCGCGTTCCGCCCCGGGGTGGGATTGAACAAACCGCGCAATCGCGTGCTTCTGGCCGAACGTGTGTTGATGGTTTGCCGGCCAGCGGCCGGCACTACCGAGCATCGGCCGGAAAGAATGCCGACGCAGATCCGGCGGCGGGGCTTCACTTCACAAGCAGCTGCTCGGCCAGGCCGCGATAGATCGGCACCGGGCAGACCAGCCCGGACACCGCGCGGGCGATCAATACCGTCGCCAGGATGGGCAGCAGCAGGTCGCCGCTGTCGGTCAGCTCAAGCGAGATGACTGCCGATGTCAGCGGTGCCTGGGTCACGCCGGTGAGGTAGGCGCACATGCCCAGCAGCACGAAGGCGCGCGGGTCGACGGCGGGCATCAATGCGGCAAGGTTGTGGCCGATGCCAGCGCCCACGGCCAGTGCCGGCGAGAACAGGCCGCCGGGAATGCCCGCAATGTACGAGGCCAGGTTGGCGAGCAGTTTCATCAGGCCGAACTCGTGCCCCACCTCGGCGTGGCCCTGCACCAGGCTGCGTGCCTGCTCATAACCGGTGCCGTACGCCCCATCCCCGAATGCGGCGGCCAGGCCGACCACCACCAGGCCGCACCCTGCGGCGAGCAGCACCGGGTGCCGTTGCCGCAGCGTGCCCAACCAGCGCGGCCGGCCGGCAACACTGGCCAGCACCATGCGTGCGAATACCCCGCCCAGCAGGCCGGCGACCACCCCGCACATCAGGATGGCCAACCAGGCCTGGCCGAGCGGCATGCGCGCGGTCACGTGGCCGAAGTAGGTGTAGTTGCCGAGCAGGCCCAGCGAGACTACGCCGCCCACGATGACCGCGGTCAACAGCGTGCCCGAGAACCGATGCTCGAAGCGCCCGCTCAACTCCTCAATGGCGAACACGATGCCGGCCAGGGGCGTGTTGAACGCCGCCGCGATACCGGCAGCACCGCCTGCCAGCAGGAAGTGCGACAGCTCTTTGGGATCCTTGAAGCCGAACCAGCGCCCGAACAGATACATCAGGCTGGCGCCGACGTGGACGGTGGGGCCCTCGCGGCCGACTGATGCGCCACCGAGCAGCGAGAGCGAGGTCAACAGGAGTTTGCCGGCAGAAACCCCGGGCGAGAGATTGACCTGGCGGAAGGATTCATCGGGCTTTTCCAGCGCGGCGATGACCTGGGGAATGCCGCTGCCCCGGGTCGGGCGCAGGGCGCCGCTGGTCAGCCAGGCGAGCAAGGCGAAGATACCCGGCGTGAGCAGCAGCGCCCACCACGGCGAGTGGTTGATGGCGCGCTGGAACAGGCCGAACGCTGCGTCGCTGGCCTTGGCGAACAGGATGGCGACCAGCGCGACGGCCACTGCGCCGATCCACAGCGCGGCGCGGCGACGCCAGGCCTCGCTGCGCAGATGGCCGGCCAGAGAGGCCTGGATGCGGCGGAACGGGTTCATGGGCAGCAGTATGGTCAGTCTGGCGGGCCTGCGAAAGCAGCCACCGTGGCGGCCCACCTTGCGGCATGCGGCGGCTGGCCCCGGAAAAGCGGGTGCCGAACTCGGCCAGCGCCCAGGTGTAAAGCCGAGCCAATGCTCGGCTGCTCTCCGCCAAATGCAGCCGAGCACGGGCTCGGCTCTACCCGCTGATCAGTCGAGCAAGCTCGACTCTACAGATGATCAGTCGAGCAAGCTCGATGCTACCCGCGCGTCGAGCCACTGCTCCAGCGCGCCCTTCGGCATCGGCGGGGCGAACAGATAGCCCTGGAAGTGATCGCAGCCCAGGCCCACCAGCAGCTCCCACTGCGCGGTTGTTTCCACGCCCTCGGCCAGGGCGCTCATGCCCATCACCTGGGAAATTTCCAGGATCTTGCCGAGCAGGCGCTGCGCATTCTCCTGGCTCACGGCTTCTACGACAAACTGCCGGTCGATCTTCAACTTGCGCACCGGCAGCGTGCGCAGGGTGGCCAGCGAAGAGTAGCCGGTGCCGAAATCATCCAGCGCCCAGGTCAGCCCCAGGGACTCGAGCGCTTTCATCTTCTCGATCACGATGCCAGCATCGTGCGACAGCGCGGATTCGGTCAGTTCCAGTTCGATCAGCGCCGGATCGACCTCGGCCTGGGCGATGACTGCAGCCACCGAAGGCACGAACGCATCGTCGAGTACCTGCACCGGGCTGATGTTGACCGCCACGCGCAGGTGCCGTGCATGCGCTGTGCTGGACCATTGCTTGAGTGTTTCGCAGGCCTGCCGCAGGACTTCCAGGCCGATGTCCCGGATGGCGCCGCTCTCCTCCGCCTGCGCGATGAACGCGCCCGGCGGCAGCAGATCGCCGGAGGGCCGCCGCCAGCGCGCCAGCGCTTCCACCCCGGTGACCACGCCATTGCCGTGTACCTGCGGCTGGTAGTGCACTTCGATCTCACCATTGCGCACCGCACGGCCGAGCTCGCGCTCAAGCCGCAGGCGGTTGCCGATGTCCTTGCGGTAGATCGCAAAGATCGCGGCCAGCAGGATCATCGAGATAACCGTATTGGAACGCGCGCCCCACACGCGTACTTCGATGGGCGGCGACGTGCCGGGCGCGAGGAAATCCAGCGCGCCGATGGCAAACGCGGCGAACGTGGCCAGGCAGACCAGCGGGAAGACCAGGGATCCGTAGCGTTCGCGCGCATCGAAGGTAAAGGCGGCACCGGCGGCCAGCGGCAGCAGGAACAGATGCCCCGAACGCGGTACCCAGGCGATGGGAGCGTCGATGATGGCCACGCCCACGACCGACAGGAAAACGCCATGGGCAACGATCAGCAGGGACGTGCCATCGGCGCGGCGGCTGCGGACAACGGCCAGTACGCCCACCGCCATCACCCCGAGGAAAGGCGCGGCCAGCTCGGCACGGTCGACGTACAGGTAGCACGCCGTCCAGCCCAGGCCCAGCAGGATCGAGGAAATGCCTGCCAGTGACAGGATGGTGCCGATCTTCCTGCGGCGCGGTGCCTCCTGGAATTTCGGCAGGCCCTGCCATTTCCGTGCTGCTCTGTTGGGCATCTGCCGAAGCGTCCTCTTGGCGTCCGGGACGCGCGTGGTCGCGCCCCGGACGAAGGGTAGCAAAGCCCGCGCGCGGGCCAAATAGTGCCGTTTTTCTGGCGCGTGCCGGGTCTACGGCGCCTGTCCTTCGTCACGCCTTGTCAACGTCGTTGAACCATTCAAAAGACGGTTGCAATCGGCCGCATCCAAGCGCCCTGCATCACTCGTAGAGATAGGCACAACGCGCTGGCAAGGCTCCCATGGGCGCGTTATCCGCAGGCATTCCTGCATTCATGAAGAGGCCGAAGGGCCTCGTCCAGCGAGGACACGAACATGCGTAACCAGATCCAGCGTCTTGCCATTGCCGCGGGCATCGCGGTTGCTTGTGCCGCACCCGCAGCGTTTGCCGCCGATAACCCGATGGTGGGCGGCGTGCCGATGTATGCCAACAAGACCATCGTGGAAAACGCCTCGACGGCCAAGGACCTCAGCACCCTGGTGGCTGCGGTAAAGGCCGCCGGCCTGGTGGACACGTTGAGCGGCAAGGGCCCGTTCACGGTATTCGCGCCCACCAACCAGGCCTTCGAGAAACTGCCCGCCGGTACGGTGGACACCCTGCTGAAGCCTGAAAACAAGGCCAAACTGAGCAAGCTGCTGACCTACCACGTGGTGTCAGGCACCTACACCTCCACCCAGCTGATGGCGGCCGCGCGCAGCCATGGTGGCACCAGTACCCTGAAAACCGTGCAGGGTGAGCCGCTGACGGTGAAGCTGCAGGACGGCAAGGTCTGGGTGATCGATGCCAAGGGCGGCAAGGCGTCGGTGACGACTGCCGATGTGATGCAGTCCAACGGCGTGGTGCATGTGGTGGACAGTGTGCTGATGCCGAAGTAACGGCTGCTGGCGGAACCCGTGGTCAGCCATGGGTTCCGCGCTGCTGCGCGCGCTCAGTGCACCTGCGGCTGGCGGCGCGCATCCAGCGCTTCCTTGATGCGTGCAATATCGCTGCCGCCTGCGTCGGCCAGTCGACGCACCTGCTGTCGCTCGAGGGGCGGCAGCGGCGGCAGTGGTGGCGCTGCCTGGGGAGGCGGTGTGGCATTGACCAACCGTGCCACGGCATCGCGCAGCCGCAGTTCCGGGTAGAGACGTGCTGCGCACCAGCGCTCGGCAAAGCGTTTGCCCTGGCGGATGCTGGCAGCACGCACATCCTTGGTCTGCCACATCTTCTGCCCCTTCATCCAGAGACGAACGCCCGGCCGCCCGTCCGGGGCGACCGCGGCGATTTCGCGTGCGTTCCACCACAGCGCCCAGCGCTCACCGGTCTGCACCCAGCCGGAGACGATGCGTGCGCGATTGACGTCTTGATGTGCGGAGGGCGTAAGCATGGCCCAGAGGATACGGAGGGCGGTCTCACGGCCTGCGACGCCAGCGGGAGCAACGCAAAGGCCCCGGCACATGACGGGGCCCCGTCACTCACTTTTCCTGCAGGAAGGTCAGCAGGTCCTGGTTGACCTTGTCCTTGTGGGTGTCGGTCAGGCCGTGCGGTGCACCCGGGTACACGATCAGCTTTGCGCCCTTGATGAGCTTGGCCGACTGCCGGCCGGAGATGTCGATCGGCACGATCTGGTCGTCATCACCGTGGATGACCAGGGTCGGCACATCGAACTTCTTCAGGTCGGCGCGGAAATCGGTGGCCGAGAACGCGGCGATCGAGTCGTAGGTGTTCTTGTGGCCACCCTGCATGCCCTGCGCCCACCAGGCGTCGATCAGGCCCTGCGAGACCTTCGCCCCCGGGCGGTTGAAGCCGTAGAACGGGCCGGACGGAATGTCCTTGTACAGCTGCGCGCGGTTGTCCATCTGCGCCTTGCGGATACCGTCGAACACTTCGATCGGCAGACCGTTGGGGTTGTCGGCGGTCTTCAGCATGAACGGCGGCACCGAGCTGATCAGCACGGCCTTCTTCACCCGGCCGGTGCCATGGCGGCCGATGTAGCGCGCCACTTCACCGCCGCCGGTGGAGAAGCCCACCAGGGTCACGTCGTGCAGGTCCAGGGTGTTGATGACCGTGGCCAGGTCATCGGCGTAGTGGTCCATGTCGTTGCCATCCCAGGGCTGGCTGGAACGACCGTGGCCACGACGGTCATGTGCGATCACCCGGTAGCCGTGATTGGCCAGGAAGATCATCTGCGATTCCCAGCTGTCCGAGTTCAGCGGCCAGCCGTGGCTGAAGGTAACGACCGGGCCGTCCTTCGGGCCCCAGTCCTTGTAGTACAGCTGCACGCCATCGGCGGTGGTGATGTAGCTGGCGGTGCGCGCGATGCTGGTGACGGCTGCCGGCTTGGCCGGTTCGGCGGCGTGTGCGGACAGGCCAGCCTGGACAGACAGGGCCAGCGCGGCGGCGGCCAGGGTACGGGTGAAGGTGTTCATGGATGAACTCGCTTGGGTGGGTGGTGTGGGACGTACTGTGCGCCCGATTTCAGGCGCATCGGTGATGTATGGTCCGGAATACTTGATGGATCGTCTTGCACCATTGTGCGGATCACGGCCGCACGCAGGCGACGGCGTCGCAGCCGCCGGCAGCGATGCGGCCCTTCTCCAGCACCAGGATCCGGTTGGCGGCCCACAGCGCGCAGGACATGGCGATGCAGTCACAGCGCGCAGGTTGCTTCTGCTTTTCCCAGAGCAGCTCGAAGTAGCCCTCGCCGACCCGGCCGCGGATGGTGCCGGCCGCCTCGTGCTGTACCGATCCACTGCAGGTCAGTCCCCGGTGCAGTCCCCAGCGATGCAGCTCGGGCAGTGATTTCGAGCGCAGCGCCTCGTCGACCAGGCCCATGAGGCCTGCGGATGTCTGTGTTGCCAGGTACTGCATTGGGGTTTCCGGAAAGGCCTGATGTGCGCAGGGCGCCTTGTGGGGCGCCCTGCGGTGTAGCCACGTGCGGCAGACAACGGCGTTGTCAGATGTCCTGGTGGTGGTGTGCAGGCGGAGCCACCGGCGCATCGCCGCCGCCCACGAAGTGGCGGACCACCGGGGCGCGCTCACCCCTGTGCAGCGCCCGCAGCGCTTCCTGGATCTGCTTGTCGTCGGCGGTGATGCGTTCGTGCTGGCGCAGGTGTTCCAGCCAGGACGCGGCGACGAAGTACTCCAGGTGGATGCCCGGGCTGGCCACATCCTCGACGACACCCCAGACCACGGCACCGTCGCGGCGGCGGATGATGCCCAGCTGATGCATGTGTGCGTGGAATGCCGCGCGATCCGCTTCGTCGATGCGGTACTCGAGGGTGACCAGCACCGGGCCGCGGTCATGCGAGACGGCCACCGACAGTTCCGGTGCAGGCCAATGCCCGGCCGGGCGCAGGTTCAGTTCTTCGGTACCGGCAATACGCACGCGCCAGACCAGCAGGCCACCGACCACCGCGCCGATGGCGGCCACCAGCAGGGCCAGCTCCGGCGACGTCCGCTGCGCGAGCGCGCCCCAACTCAGGCCACCGGCGGCCATGCCGGCCGAGAAGATCATGATGTACAGCGCCAGGGCACGCGCACGCACCCAGGCCGGCACCGCGGTCTGCGCTGCGATCTGCAACGAGGACAGCACGGTGATCCAGGCAAAACCATTGATCATCATCACCGGCGGCAGCAGGTACCAGCTGCGCAGCAGTGCCAGGCCCACCAGGCTGGCGGCCAGCGAGAGCGTGGCCAGCAGTACCAGCAGGTCGCGGTCGAGCTTCGCGCGCAGCTTGGGCAGCAGCAGTGCGCCACCGACGGCACCGATGCCGATGCAGCCCAGCAACATGCCGTACTGCCCTGCCCCGCCGTGCATCTGGCCGCGGACGACGACCGGCAGCAGCGCGTTGGCGGCGGCAGCAAAGAAAAAGAAACCGACCGACTTGATCAGCACCGCCTGCAGCTTGCCTGCCTTCGTGGCGTAGCGGATACCGGCCTTGAGGCCGGCGCCGAAGCCTTCCGGCGGCAGGCTCGAAGCGGTTGCATCGCGCTTCCACGCCCACACCACCACCAGCATGGCGGCAAAGGTGATGGCGTTGAAGGCAAACGCGTACATCGCGCCGAGCTGGGACACGATGACGCCACCGATGGCCGGACCAATCGAGCGCGCGATGTTGATGCCGATCGAGTTGAGTGCAACCGCCGAAGCCAGCATCGGCTGCGGCACCAGTTCGGACACGATTGCGGCCTGTGCCGGCATCGCCATGGCCGCGCCACAGCCCATGCAGAACGTCAGCAGCACCAGCAGCTCCGGGGTGAGCATCTGCAGGTGGGTCAGCACGGCCATCACCAGCGCCACCAGCAGCATCCAGCCCTGGGTGAACACCAGGTACCTGCGGCGATCGACGATGTCAGCCAGCGTGCCGGCGGCCAGCGCCAGCAGCACGATCGGCACCGTCGTGGCCGACTGCACCAGGGCCACCATCAACGGCGAGCCGGTGCGCTCGGCCATGACCCAGGCCGCGGCCACGTCATTCACCCAGGTGCCGATGTTGCTGGCCAGGATGGCCAGCCACAGCGATCGGAACATGCCGATCTTCAACGGGGACCAGGCACCGGCCTGGGAAGTGTTCTGTGATGCGGCTGCATTCACCATTGCCATGCTCCAACGATCGAGGCGAACAGCGTGTCCTGGCCGCCGGCCTGCTTCAGTGCAGGACCCGCATCCATCCAGGCGAGCTGCAGCTGCCATTGCCAGTCTTCGCTGGCCTGCCAGCGTGTTTCGGATTTGTATTGATTGCCGATGCGGCGGGGGCCGCCTGCCGTACCTGGCAGGGCCACCAGCGGTGCCGGCGTGGTGTAGACCGCATCGGCGCGGCGGTGCTTCCAGGCCAGCTGCACGCCCAGTTCGGTGGTCACCTTTTCATGCAGGCGCAGGGCCAGCGTGGGCTGGATGTCCATCAGGTTGGCCGGCGCCAGCAGGCTGGCTTCACTGAAGTAGGCCGACTTCGGGTACAGCGCATTGAACGTGCCCAGGCGGCTATCGTGCAGGTTGCCATCGCCACTGGCGATGTCCGCCTTGACGCCCAGCCGCGGCTGCAGGGGCATGCTCTGCCACTGCCAGCCGGTATCGGTGGCGACCGTCCAGGCACGGATGTCCAGGTCGGCCGCTGCGGTGCGCAGTTCGCCGCCCTGGGCGACCAGCTCGGTGTTCCAGTCCAGGCCGCCCGCGCGGCCGAACCAGCGTGCACCCAGGGTCTGGCGGCGCTCGATGCCGCTGCCGGCGGCAAAGCGGCCCGCCTCCCTGCGGTAGTCGAGCAGGTACAGGTCCCACTGGCCGGGCCCGTGGCCGCGGGCGGTGGTGGCATAGGCACCCGACAGGTGCGCGCCCCGTTCGCCTCGGTCATCAAACGCGCCCGGGCGGTTCTCGACCGCGCGCAGTGCCATCAGGTCCAGCGTGCCGAGGCGACCGTTCCAGCCGACGCGTGCACCGTCGAACGCCAGGCGGATGTTCGGCCCGTCACGCACGGACAGCAGCCGCGAGCTGCCGTAGCCGGCTTCCTGCCGCCCCAGCTGCACGTGCATGCCGTTGTTTTCCCAGCGCCAGTACGCCTGCTGGATGTCGAGCGCGCCACGATCGGTCTTGCCCGGGCCGCCGGCCTTGCCTTCCTCGGCATGGGCGCCCAGCTGCAGCATGGCCTGCCAGTTGTCCTGGCGGTACCGCGCCGATGCCAGGGCGCGCAGCAGTCCATAGCCATCCTCGCTTCCGCCGATGCCGAACCGGGTCGGGTCGTAGTACATGCCGCGCAGGCGCAGCGAGGCATCCAGCTGCAGCTGGCCATCGCCTGCGTCGGTACAGGCGCCACCGCCGCAGGCCAGGGCCAGCGACGGCGTGGCCAGCAGGGCCAGGGTCAGAACGCGAAGCATGAGCATCCCATTGCACCCCAGAACGAGGTCAGTTCATTGGTCGGCGCGGCGTGCAGCGCCGCATGGCCGTGCGCGCCGTGGGCACCGCAGGGCGCGCCGTGGTGGTGGTGATGGGCCATGGCCAGGCCGGTGGCGGTGCCGCCGACGTGGTAGCCACCGAACGTGTTGACCGGCGACCAGTCCGGCATCGCCGGCGGCAGCGGTGCCGCGAGGCCTTCGAAATCGCCATCGGAGTGCACGATCCTGCCGCCGACCACGGTCAGCAGGCTGGTGATATCGGCAATCTGGCTGTCGTCGACGCGGAAGAAATCCGACGACAGGATGCTGAAGTCCGCCAGCTGGCCGACCTTCAGGGTGCCCTTGGTGTTCTCGTCACCCGAGAACCACGCGCTGCCCTGCGTCCACAGGCGCAACGCCTGTTCGCGCTCCAGCAGGTTCTCTTCGCCATACAGCGCCAACCCACCCACGGTGCGTCCGGTCACCAGCCAGGACAGCGCCACCCACGGGTTGTAGCTGGCCACGCGGGTGGCATCGGTACCGGCACCCACCGGCACGCCTTCGGCCAGCATGCGCTTGACCGGCGGCGTGTGCCGCGCGGCCTGTACGCCGTAGCGCTCGACGAACGCCTCGCCCTGGTAGGCCATGCGGTGCTGCACGGCGATGCCGCCGCCCAGCGCACGGATGCGCTCGATGTTGCGCGGGGTGATGGTTTCGGCGTGATCGATGAACCAGCGCAGGCCGTCGAACGGGATTTCGCGGTTCACCTGCTCGTAGACGTCGAGGATGCGGGTGATGCTCTCGTCATACGTGGCGTGGATGCGGAATGGCCAGCGTTTCTGCACCAGCAGCTTGACCACGTCGTGCAGTTCGGGCTCCAGCTCCGGCGGCAGTTCCGGGCGGGGTTCGTTGAACAGTTCGAAATCGGCCGCCGAGAACACCAGCATTTCGCCGGCCCCGTTGTGGCGCAGCAGGTCATCGCCCTGGCGCGGCGTGAGCATGTCCGTCCAGCGCTCGAAGTCGGCCATCTCCTGGCCCTGCTTCTGGGTGAACAGGTTGTAGGCGATGCGCACGGTCAGCTGGTCATCGCGGTGCAGCTTCTCGATGACCTGGTAGTCCTCGGGGTAGTTCTGGAAGCCGCCGCCGGCGTCGATCACCGAGGTGATGCCCAACCGGTTCAACTCGCGCATGAAGTGACGGGTGGAATTGGCCTGGTACTCGATCGGCAGGCGCGGACCCTTGGCCAGGGTTGCGTACAGGATGAGCGCGTTGGGCTTTGCCAGCAGCAGGCCGGTCGGGTTGCCCAGCGAGTCGCGCACGATCTGGCCACCCGGCGGATCCTTCGTATCCTTGGTGTAGCCCGCCGCGCGCAGCGCCGCGCGATTGAGCAGTGCGCGGTCGTACAGGTGCAGCAGGAACACCGGCGTATCCGGTGCGATGTCGTTGAGTTCCTGCAGCGTGGGCAGGCGCTTTTCCTGGAACTGGGTGGCGGTGAAGCCGCCGACCACGCGAACCCATTGCGGTGCCGGGGTGCGGTCGACCTGGGCCTTCAGCATGGCCATGGCATCGGCCAGCGAGCGCAGGCCATCCCAGCGCAGTTCCAGGTTGTAGTTCAGGCCACCGCGGATCAGGTGGGTGTGGCTGTCGTTGAGCCCGGGGATGAGCCGGCGCCCCTGGCCGTCGAGGATGGTCGCCTCGGCGGCCCAGCCCCGCATGACCTCTTCGTTGGTGCCCACGGCCACGATCCGGCCATCCTGCACGGCCAGCGCCTCTGCATGCGGCATGGCCGGGTCGAGGGTGGTGATGCGGGCGTTGCGGATGACCAGGGTGCTCATCCGCTTGCTCTGCTCGGGCGAGAACACCTTGGCGAAGCTGCGGCCGACGAAGCCCATGGCCAGGGCGGCGCCTGCGCCGACGATGACGTTGCGGCGCGACGGGAGAATCGGTTCGTCACTCATGATCTGGCATCCAGGTTCGCGGCCCGCAGGCCATCAATGGAGAAACGACCGCCGCCGAGCAGCGCGACCGAGAGCAGTGCCGCCAGCCACATCAGCGGGTATTCCACGCCCGTGCCCATCCAGAACCAGCCGTGCGGCAGCGCGATCCACACCGTGGTGGCGATGAAGCCGGCAGCAACGATCGCGGAGATGCGGGTCCAGGCGCCGAGCAGCACGGTCAGGCCGAACAGGCTCTGCACCACGGCCAGCACCAGGGCGACGGCCGGCGTGGCCGGCAGGCCGAACTGGGCCAGCTCCTGCACGAAGCCGCCCAGGCCCGGGCCGCCGAACCAGCCGAACAGCTTGCCCAGGCCGTGCGGCAGCAGGAAGCCGCCCGCACTGAGCCGCAGAAGGAGCACGGCAGCATCACGTTGAAGGTTCACTTCTGCGGCCTTTTCCATCAGTGGCCGCCTTCCTGCGCGCCGAACATGGTCTTGGCGTACTGGATGCCGATGCCGTAACCGCCGGCGTGATCGCGGGCGATGCCGGTGGTCAGGCCATAGGTCTCGCCGCGTGCCCAGTCGCGCTGCAGTTCCAGCAGGTACTGCACGCTGGTGATCGGGCGCGCGCCGGCCTGCACCATGCGGGTGATGGCACGCTCATGTGCTTCGTCACTGACATCACCGCAGGCATCGGTGATCACGTAGACCTCGAAGCCCTGCTCCAGCGCCGACAAAGTCGGGCCGACGATGCACACGCTGGTCCACAGGCCCGCCAGCACCAGGCGCTGCTTGCCGATGCGGTTGATCTCATCGATCACCGGCTGGTCTTCCCAGGTGTTCATCGAGGTGCGGTCGAACACGGCCTGGCCGGGGAAGATCTGCGGCAGTTCCGGGAACATCGGGCCGGAGAACGACTGCTCGGCAACCGTGGTCAGCACCACCGGCACGTTGAAGCCCTTGGCCCCCTTGCTGATCAGCGACACATTGTTGCGCAGCGCGGAGATGTCGATGGTGTGGGTGGCGAACGCCATCTGCGACTGGAAGTCGATCAGCACCAGGGCGTGGTCGGTCGGGGAAAGCAGGCCCTTGGCAGGCGTGGCGGTAGCGGTGGTCATGTCGATGTCCTTTGGGGGGTCAGGTGCTTCGTGCGGAATAGAGCGTGGGGGTGCAGCCCATTTCTTCGCGGAAACACCGCACGAAATGGCTCTGGTCGAAGAAGCCGAACTGGGCTGCGATCTGGGCGATGGGCTGGCGGCGCCGGCGCAGTGCCAGGCTGGCCTGCTGGACGCGCGTGCGGCGAACGTACCGGGATGGCGTGGTTCCCAGCCCGGTGCGGAACAGGCGCGAAAGGTGGAAGCGGCTCACGCAGGCGGCGGCCGCCACGTCCTCGATGCGCAGTGGCGTGTCCAGGTGGCACGCGATGTAGCGCAGGGCACGATCCAGTGCCGCGCTCTGGCTGTGTGCCTTCGCTGGCCGCGCGGCATCGGAGGGGACGGTGTGGGCCATCGACCGCAGGGATTCGTGGGGGCAGCACAGCTTGCCGGTGCCCTGCCCAACGGCGTAGCCCTGTTGGTTGGCCGCGTTGGTTACTCTTTCGGGTTACGACCCACGCCTACCAGATCGATCACACGGCGGCCGAAGGAGCACGCATCCAGCGAATACGCACCTGGCCCGAGCAGCAGCAAGCCCAGTGGAAGCAGCACCTGTGCGGTCAGTGGTCCGGTCCAGAGCATGACGCCGGTCGCCAGCAGCACCGCGAACAACGTCAGCCATCCGGCCGCGACGAGGGCCGAGACCAGCAGCGATGCCGCGGTGTGCCAAGGGTCATCGCCGATCGACAGGCACAGCGATGCGGCCAGGCACAGGCGCATCCAGAGCAGCCCGATGCCGGGCGCCCTGTCAGGGAACATTACGTAGAGCCGCTGCAAGATCGCTCCCCCTGGGCCATGAAGCGCATTAGTAGCCGATGTAATCGGTTTCCACCTGCCCCGAACGGGGTATGTCGGACCCCTGCGCAGCGCGGGCGACTACTGCCATTTCGTTATGGCTGCGTGGCGTGAACGGCTGCTAAGCTCGGCCCGCTCCCTGCTGGCTGGCCACTGTCCGCGCCCTCGGGGCCATCCCCTACCCCGCAGTATCCCCGCCGTATTTCCCGCATGATTCTCTGCCGCGCCTTTCCCCGCCGCTCGCTCCGCGGGCTCCTGCTGAGCGCGTTGCTGGCGGTGTGTCCGGTTGCCTGGGCCACGCAGAACCCCCCTGTGCACGTCGGTTTCAGTGGCTACAACCACACGGCATGGCGGGCGGGCCAGGGTGCACCCGGTGATATCTGGGATATCCAGCAGGACGAAACCGGCCGGCTGTGGTTGGCCACGGGTTCGGGCCTCTATACCTTCGATGGCCAGCGCTTCGAGCGCCAGGAAAGCGTGGCCGGCGCCGGCGCGCCCTCGCTGAACATGATCACGCTGTTTGCCGATCGCCCCGGCAGCATGTGGATCGGCTACTACCACGCAGGCATCGGCCACCTGGCCGAGGGCCGCACGCTGAAGACCTACCAGCGCGGCGAAGGCGTGCCGCCCGGCGTGGTGTCCAGCTTTGCCTATGACGACCAGGGCGTGCTGTGGGCGGCCGTGGAGCAAGGCCTTCGGCGCTTCAGGAACGGGCGCTGGGAGAAGCTGCCGGCCTCGATGGGCGTGCCCGAACGGCGTGGCCACTGGCTGCTGAAGGATTCGCGCGGCACCTTCTGGGCGCTGGTCGGCCAGCAGGTCTGGTACATCCCCAAGGGCGGCGCGACGTTCATGGCGACCGGCATCGGCGTCGCACAGATGTCCACACTGGCCGAGAGCCCGTCTGGCGAAATCTGGCTGGCCGACCGCGGTCGCGGCACGATGCCGATCGCCGATGCGCACGGCATGCTGCCCGAGGCCGAGCGCGAGGCGCGCCGCCTGCCCGGCATCATCGCCAGCCGCCTGCATTTCACTGCCGATGGTGTCATGTGGGCACCGATGCGCGGCATCGACGGTGTCGGCGGTGCGGCGCGGGTGATCTTCGACGGCAAGACGGCGGTGTCGATGGAAACCTTCAACGTCGCCCAGGGCCTGACTTCCCCGGCGGCGGTACCCGTGTTCGAGGATCGCGAAGGCAACATCTGGATCGGAACCAATCTCGGCCTCAGCCGCTTCCGCGCGCAGAGCGTACGCACGCTCAGCGAGGGGCCAACCGATCCGTACCGCGTGGTCGGGCGCAACACCGCGGGCGAACTGCTCGGTTATGGCGAGGATCCCGTTCCCTACGCCCTGCAGCGGCAGACACTCGGCCTGCCGCGTGCCGGCCTGCAGGCGGCGGCCCTCCGCAACAGCACGCCGTTCTGGCAGTTTGAATGGACCAACCTGGTCATGCGGCGCGGGCGCGAACTGCAGCGCATCCAGTTTGCCGGCTCGGCTGAAGGCCTGCAGCCGCAGGCGCTGTATTTTCCCAATGCCCACGAAGCCTGGGCCTGCGTGCAGGGAACCTTCCTCAGCCATTACGACCATGGCGCGTGGCGCAGCCCGGTGGACCTGCAGCGCAACAGCTGCAGCGCGCTGGCCGCCGATGGCCGGGGCGGCCTGATCGCCGGGTTCGCCGATGGCGCCGTTGCGCTCTACGACGGCAAGCGGCTGCACACGCTGGGAAAGGCCGATGGGCTGGACGTCGGGCCGATCACCTCGATCCTGGCGGCGGGCGACCTGCTGCTGGTTGCCGGTGAGAAGGGCCTGGCCATTCGCCGTGGCGCGAAGGCGTTCGGCGAGGTCAGGACCGATATCGCCGGCGTGCTGGAAGGCATCACCGGCATCGTGGTCGATCGCTCACGGCAGCTCTGGCTCAACGGCGGCCGCGGCCTGGTGCGGCTCGATCTTTCCACCGCCCTTGAGAGCGCGACCCAGGGCATCGTGGTCTCCCCGCGCCTGTTCGATGATGTCGATGGCATGCCGGGCGTCGCACTGCAGAGCGGGCCGCTGCCGACCGCGCAGCTTTCGCCGGATGGCCTGCTGTGGCTGGGCACCAACCAGGGCCTGGCATGGCTGGACACCCTGAAGCCCAACCGCAGCCGCTCCGCACCGGTCACCAGCATCGGCAACATCCACTATGGCGATGAGCAGGAGCCGCTGGCGGACGGTGCGACGATTCCGGCTGGCATCACCCAGCTGCAGATCGATTTCATCGCCCAGTCCCTCGCCCGGCCGGAACGCAATCGCTACCGCTACCGCCTGTCCCGCGTCGATGCCGGCTGGCGCGATGCCGGCAGTGCCACCACCGCGTACTACACCAACCTTGGGCCCGGCACCTACACCTTCGAGGTCATCGCGGCCAGCGAGGATGGCGTCTGGGGCACTGCACCAACCACGGCGAGCTTCACCATCGAGCCGCTGCTGACGCAGACGTTCTGGTTCCGCAGCCTGGTGGCCATTGCCATCATCCTGCTGATTGCAGCGGCCGCACGCATGCGCGCGAGAAACATCACCGCGCTGGTGAAAGCGCGCTACGAGGAGCGCCTGCACGAGCGCGAACGCATCGCGCGCGACCTGCATGACACCCTGCTGCAGGGCAGCCAGGGGCTGTTGCTGCGGCTGCATGCGATCAGCGTGATGCCTGCCCTGCCCCCCGGTGCACAGGAGCGCCTGGAATCGGCCATGCAGGCCGCCGAAGACAGCCTGCGCGAGGGCCGCAACCGCGTCACCGCGCTGCGCCAGGAAGCAGACCACCGCGCCGATCTTGCTGCTGCCCTGTCGGACGTGTTCCGCCAGGACACGCAGCCCGATGATCGCCGGCTGCGCGTGACCGTGGAGGGAGAGCCGACCCGGATCCGTACCGAGGCACTGGAAGAGATCTACCTGATCGGCCGCGAGGCCATCCGCAACGCCATCGAGCACTCGGGCGCCTCGGCCATCGAGGTGGAGATTGCCTACGGCACGACGTTCCGCCTGCATGTGCGTGACGATGGCCAGGGCATGGCGCCGGACCGGGTGCGGGAAGGCCATTGGGGCCTGCAGGGCATGCGCGAACGTGCCTTGCGCCTGGGCGCGGAGCTGAAGATCTGGTCGCGCCCCGGGCTGGGTACCGAGGTTGCGCTGTCCATTTCCACGCACCGATTGAACCATTCCCGGGCGGCCGCGCCGTGGTCGCGCCTGCTGAAACGGCTGAGGAGCTGACATGAACCTTCCGATCCGCATCCTGGTCGTGGACGATCACCCCCTGCTGCGCGAAGGCCTGCTGGCCCTGCTGCAGAGCAGCCCCGACATGGAGCTGGTGGCCGAGGCCGGCGATGGCGTGCAGGCCGTCAGCGCCTACTTCGAACATCGCCCGGACGTGGTGCTGATGGACCTGCAGATGCCGCGCATGGATGGCATCGAGGCGATTGCACGGATACGTGCCACCGCGCCGGAAGCGCGCATCATCGTGCTGACCACCTACAGCGGTGATGCGAAGGCGGTGAAGGCACTGCACGCCGGTGCAAGCGCCTACCTGCTGAAGGACATGCTGCGCCACGACCTGCTGTCGACCATCCGCCTGGTGTATTCCGGCAGGCGCGTGCCGTTGCCGGCCGAGGTGGCCACCAACATCGCTGCACATGTCACCCACGACGCGCTGTCGCCCCGGGAGATCGAAATCCTGGTGCTGGTTGCCGCCGGCTGTTCCAACAAGCGCATTGGCGACCAGCTGGGCATTTCCGAGCAGACGGTGAAGGCACACATGAAGAATTCGATGGGCAAGCTGGGCGCACGCGATCGGACGCATGCCGTGACGTTGTCACTGCAGCGCGGGATCCTCAGCCTGGGCGAGGACGGCCTGGACCCGCACTGACGTGCCTGGGTAGATTTACTGACGCCGCAGGCGCATGCCTCCACGCCGCATTCATGGCTGCCGCGCAAGGCTGCTGCAGGTCATCCCGACCCGGTGTGCCGCCATGTTGCCTGCCACTGTTCGACGCTTTGCCATCCTGTTGTTCGAGCGCGGCGTGCTGCAGCAGGTCTTCGAGAACGCGCGCAATCTCGCCGTGGCCTCGCTCATCACCGCGGCGGGCCTGGAGGTCGTGCGCTCCAGCCCTGGCGAGCTCGATCTGGCCAATCCCACCATCGTTGGCTATTTCGTGACCGCGATCGGTGCGGGCCTGTTGCTGCTCAATCTCTCGGACGGATTGTGGCGGCTGGGCAAGCTGAAATCGCACCTGACGCTGCAGCTCCTGCTCTGCGCGGCGTACGTGTTCATCACCCTGCGTGTTGCCCAGCTTGTGTTGAGCCTGAAGGCGACCAGCGGGCTGCTCTAGCACCGCCCGGCGTGAAGGGATCGGGCCGGTTCCTGCGTACTTTTCCTGAGCGCGCATGCCGGCCGTTGGCGGCATAGTAGCCGGGTACGGCTGGCACTGGATCCGGCTCTCATCCTGGGGATGCGCTCATGACTGTGCTCTCTCGCCTCGGCAACGATCCCACTTCCATCGGCGTGGCCATGCAGGCCCGGTGGCGGCTCATGCTGGTGCTCGGCGCCGTGCTGGTGGTGCTGGGCATCCTTGGGCTGTACGCATCCTCGCTGGTGGCGCATGCCATGACCCTGCTGGTGGCGGCATTGCTGGTCATCGCCGGTGCGTTGCAGCTGTCGCAGGCGTTCCTGCTGCGCGGCATGCTCAGCTTCGCCATCACCATCGCACTGGGTGCCGCGCAGGTGATTGCCGGCGTGGCGATCTACACCCATCCCGAGTGGGCGGCCTACGCGATCGCGCTGACGGTCACGGTGGTACTGGCGGTGCAGGCACTTGCGCTGATCGGGCTGGCGCTGCGCTTTGAAGCAGGCGGCAAGCGCTGGGTGCCGCTGGTATCCGGCCTGGCGGCACTGGTGGCGGCCTTCCTCTCGGTGGCCGGGGTGGCGTGGGCCGGGCGCGCATCGGCGTCGTGGGGCGTAGGCCTCGCGCTGCTGTCGATGGGCCTGGCCTATATCGGCATTGCCCTGCTGCTGCGCCGTGACCGTGCGCGTGGGCGCGGCGGCCCGGAGGGTCAGAACGCGCCTTCCAGGTAGGCATAGATGTAGTTGGACCCGCCATCGACGGTGCCCAGCATGCGCGCCGAACCGAAGATGCCCGAGCGGTGCGAGATACCCACGCCGAAGTAGAGATCGTGCAGGCGCGGGTTGCCAATGATGTCGCCTACGCTGACATCGAGGCTGGGATCCAGGTAGTTGAGCAGTTTGGAGGTATTGCGCTCGCGGCGCGCCTGCGATTGCACTTCGGTGTGCGGCACGCGCTCGGCATACGACAGGCCGAAGCCGAACCCGATGCGGGTATTCACCCGGTGCGACCATGGAAAGCCGTAATAGAAGGCTTTCATGTAGGCATCGATCTGCCAGGCATCGGGCTGGATGCCGCGCTCTTCGTGGCGCAGGATGCCGACATACCCCACCAGGTCCAGCGACCAGCCGTTGAGGCGCGAGACGAAGGGCCGTCCGATGTGCACGCCCCAGATGTCGGTGGGGTCGTCGGAATTGAGGCGGGTGCAGCTGAGGGTCATGATCTTGACCATGTGGCAGCCCTCGGCCGAGTCGCGCCCGTAGAACACTTTCACCCAGGTCGGCGTCTGCGGCTTGTTCCAGGCGACGTTGCCGTTGCCGAAGTCGTAGGCCGCGCCGAGCATGGCGCCCCATTGCAGGTCATCGCGCGCGAGCGGGCTGTTGCCGATGGCGCTGGCATGCCGGGTCAGATAGGCGCCACCGAGCACGCTCCAGTTCTGCAGCACGCGCCGGCGACCGTAGAGGCCGGCGGTGACATCCAGCCCGGAGCCTGCGGCGTACGCTGGCCGCAGTTCGTCGGCCTCATCCTGTTCCACGCCGAAGTAGTAGTCGTTCAGCCTGGCGCTGCGCCACTGCAGGCTCAGCATCGGTTGCAGGGCCCAGCGTTCGCCGCGCCATGTGTAGCCGTAGGACGAGCGCACTTCGCTGCCCTTGGAGGTGCGCGAAACATCCTGGCGGACGGTCAGGTCCAGCAGGTGTGCATCGCGCTTCCAGTAGACGCGCACGCCCAGGTCAGCCTCGCTGTTGCGGGTGCGCAGGCCCTCCAGGATCAGCGGCGTCTCATCCTCCGGATAGCCCTCCAGGCGACGCTCGACGAACAGCTCGATGCCCTGGTCCTCGCGCTGGGTCAGCTTGATGCCGGCCGTGTTGGAGCGCAGGAAGAAACGATCGCCCTCGTACAGATACAACGGCAACAGGTCGACACGGTCGTCAGCGCCCTTGTAGGGTGATGCTTCGATCCGCATCAGCCCACCCAGTCCCGCGCTCTGCGGCTCCTCGAGGAGCGAGCCGAGGGTCGCGTTCTGGGCCGCTGCCAGCGGCGAAGCGCATATCGCCGCAGCCAGCAGGCCAGGGCGCAGAAAGCACGGACGGAGCACCGGATTCATGGTCGGTCACCGGATGAAGTCGTACTTCAGCGCGGTCTGCACGCGGAACACATCGCCGCTGGCACCATCCTGCTGCTCCAGCTTTCCATACAGCACTTCGGCACCCCAGCTCCAGCTCGGGGCCGGTTGCCAGATCAGGTTGACGGCCGCGTAGTCGCTGCGCCGGAAGATGCTCGGTGCAAGCAGGGGGTCGCGCTCCAGGCGCAGCTGGCTGTAGGTCACGGTCGAACGCAAGCGACCGGACCACAGGTGCGTATAGCCGACCCAGCCACCGTACTGCTGCAGGGTCTGCAGGTCACCGCGTGCATCGACCACGCCATCCAGGTCCAGGCCGCCCAGATCACCCAGGTAGGAGGCAATGCCCTCGCCGCCCACGGCGCCAAACACGAAGTAGTCGCCGCTGTCGATATTCCACGAGCCACTCAGGGCCAGGCCGCCGGCATAGGCGCCATCCCTGCCCTCGCCACTGTCGCGGGCCGAATCGTAGGCGAGGTAGCGCATCACCCCGGACAGCTGCAGGTGGCCCCAGTCGGCCTCATGCCTTGCAGCGGCGACGAGGCTGGGCGCGGCATTGCGTGATTGCTGGGTCGCGCCGGGCAGCTGCAGTTCGGGCGAGCGGTGCTCGGCCGCCACCAGCAACTGGTTGCCCTTGCCCAGCGGGAAGTACTGCCGGATGCTGGCCACGCGCGCCGATGGCGAGGCGCCCGGGCCGGCGAAATCAATCAGGTCCGGGCCCGAATCGAGGTCCATGAAGGCCGACCAGCCGAAGCCCGCATAGGTATTGCCGAGCTGGCCCCAGGCGTGGCGCAGGCGGTAGCCGTAACTTCCACCGGAACCGAAGAAATCGTTCTGCAGCAGCATGCGCAGCTGGCCGCGGTCGGTATCGCGGCGCGCCTCGAAGGTGAAGCGGGTCTGCCGCGCATGCATGTTGAAGCGACTGCTGTCGCGGCCGCCATCGACGGGAATGTCCGAGGTGATGAACTGGTCGCTGTCGCCGGCATCGCCGTTGTCCCACATCGCATCCAGCTTGGCGTAGCCCCCCAGGCGGATCCACGTCGCCGTGCCGGGCACCTGGAAGAAGCCGTCCAGGTCCGAGCCCGCCGGCACTTCGTTGTCGGCACGGGCCGAGGCCTGATCGTCCTCGTCGAACGATTCCCGCGCAGGCAACGGGGAGATGATCAGCTTCAGTGCCGTCGGCATCGTCAGCGCGGGCGCAGCGGAAGTGCCGGCCGCCTGGGCGGTGGCGCCAGCCAGTGCAGGCGTTGCCGCGCCCGGTGGCGTGGCGGCCTGGCTGGCTTCCAGCGCCTGGATGCGTGCGGTAAGAACCTCGACGGTTTCGCGCAGCTGTTTCAGCTCCGCGTCCTGGCCGGCATCGCGGCTCTGGGCCAGTGCATAGGCGGGTGTCAGCGAAGAAGCAAGGCAGATGGCGCGAAGAAGCACGTGCATGGCAGCAGCCTCCGGGGGATGGAAGGTCGATCGGTCAGCGTGGCGCGTCGGTGGGGCTGGCCTGGCCGCCACCGAGGGCGGCGTACAGGTTCACCGCGTCCTGCAGGGCATTGGCCCGCAGCTGCAGCAGGTTCTGTTCGGCACTGAAGTGGTTGCGCTCGGCATCAAGCACCTCCAGGTACGGCGTCAGGCCGACGCCATAGCGGTCCTGCGCGGTGGCCACCAGCGCGGCCTGCACGGCCACGGCCTGCACCTGGGCGGCAATCTGCACATCGTTCTGCTCGGTGGCCTGAAGGCCACCCGCCACTTCACGGAATGCGTTCTGCACCGTGGACTGGTAGCTCAGTTCGCGTTCTTTTCGTGCTGCGTGCGCGGCGTCGACACGCGCACGGCGTGCGCCCCAATCAAACAGGGGCAGCAGTGCACCCGCGCCGAAGGACCAGACCCGATTGCTGTCGGACACCAGGCCGGACAGCTCATTGGAGGCATAGCCGCCTGCGCCGGTCAGGGCAATCGTGGGGAAGTACAGCGCACGGGCCGCGCCGATATTGGCATTGGCCGCACGCAGCTGCTGTTCGGCCATGCGGATGTCCGGCCGCGCCTCCAGCAGTGCCGAGGGCGTTCCCGCGGCCAGCCGGGCCAGCTGGGCGTCGGGTTGCAATGGCAGGCCCTCGGGCAGCGGCGATGGCAGCGGCGCACCCACCAGGAACTGCAGCAGCTGTTCGGCCAGCGCACGACTGCGGCGCAACTGTGCCAACTGCAGTTCAGCCTGCAGCACCAGGGCCTGCGACTGGTTGAAATCGATGGATGAGGTCAGTCCCGCGTCCATCCGCAGCTGGGCCAGTTCCAGCGTCTGCCGGCGGCTGTCCAGCGAGCGTTCGGCCAGGTCGATGCCCTGCTCGCTTGCCCGCAGCGCGTAGTAGCTGGCTGCAACGTTTGCCACCAGGCTCAGTTCGCCGATGTTGCGCGCTTCCACCGTGGCCAGGTACTGGCGCCGGGCAGCCTCACTGAGGTTGGCGACACGGCCCCAGAAATCCAGTTCGAAGCTGGGCACGGCCACCTGCACCGCGTAGCTGTCCACGGTTACCCGCGGCGCGTCGTCCGCCGCACTGAGCGGGGTACGCACGCGCTGGGCCGAGCCCCGCGCATCCAGTGATGGCAGGCGTTGGCTGTTCTGGATGCGGTACTGCGCGCGGGCTTGTTCGATGCGGGCCGCGGCCGCGCCCAGGTCGCGGTTCTGCTGCAGCGCCTGGCCGATCAGCCCGACCAGCACGGGATCCTTGAAGTACGCCTGCCACGGGGGCGGAGCCACGGCCGTGGCGGTCGCGTCGGCCTGCGGATAGTGCTCCGGCACGCTGCCGTCAGGGCGCAGGTAGGCCGGGGCGAGGTTGCAGCCGCCCAGCAGCACCGCGAGTGTCGCGCTGGCTGCCAGCACGAAGAGACGGTCAGGCCGCATCGTCGGCTCCCTGCTCCTGCCCCCGCCGGCGCTGCCCGCGCCAACGGCGCAGCAGGTAGTAGAACAACGGGGTGAAGAAGATGCCGAGCACGGTGGCGCTGAGCATGCTGCCCAGCACGCCGGTGCCCACGGCCTGGCGGCTGGCCGCACCGGCGCCGCTGGCGATCACCAGCGGCACCATGCCGACGATGAAGGTCAGGCTGGTCATCAGGATCGGCCGCAGGCGCTGGTGCGCGGCCTGCAGGATCGCCTCGCGCACGGGAACCCCGCGCGCCTCCTCGTCCAGGCCAAACTGCACGATCAGGATCGCGTTCTTGGCAGCCAGGCCGATGATCGTCACCAGGCCCACGGTGAAGTACACATCGGCGGACATGCCGCGCAGGGCGGTGAACAGCACCGCGCCGAGAATGCCCAGCGGCACCACCAGCAGCACGATCACCGGGGTCAGCCAGCTTTCGTACAACGCGGCCAGCAGCAGGAAGGCGACCACGAAAGCCAGGCCGAGCAGCAGGCCCACCTGCCCGGCTGCCTCGCGCTCCTCGCGCGCCGTCCCGGTCCATTCAAAGCGCATGCCCGAGGGCAGCACCTCGGCAGCGATACGTTCCATTTCCTCAAGGGCAGCACCACTGGAAACGCCGGCCGCGCCTTCGCCGGAGACCGTTGCCGAAAGGAAGCCGTTGTACCGTTCCACCTGCTGCTCGCCGGTGGTCCAGCGGGTGCGCGCGAATGCCGAGAGCGGTACCGACTGCCCGCCACTGCCGACCACGCGCAGATCGCTCACATCCTCGGCACGCATGCGCTGCTCAGCATCGGCCTGCACGAACACCCGCAGCACGTTTCCCTGGCGCACGAAATCATTCACGTAGGCCGAGCCGAACAGGATGCCCAGCGCCTGGTTGGCCTGCGACAGCGGCACGCCCAGCGAACGCGCCTGCGTACGGTCGATGTCCACGAACAGCTGGGGCGCGCGCGGCATGCCTTCCGGGCGCACCCCGGTCAGTCTGGGGCTGGCGGCGGCGCGGGCGGTGATGCCCATCGCCGCCGCCGCAAGCGCCTGTGCACCGGCGCCGCCACGGTCCTCGATCTTCATGGTGAAGCCGGAGGCGTTGCCCAGCGCCTGGATGGCCGGCGGATTGATCGCAAACACCTGTGCCTGCGGAATGCGCGAGAACGCCATGTTCATGCGGTTGGCCAGCGTCATCGCGCTGTGTGCCGCGCCACGCCGCTCCGCCCACGGGTGCAGATCGACGAAGGACATGCCCACCGACTGCCCCTGGCCAAAGAAGCTGAAGCCCACCACGGTCACCACGTTGCGCACCTCCGGCTGCTGGTGCAGGATCGCCTCGGCCTGCGCTGCTGCCGCGCGGGTGCGCTCCATCGTCGAGCCCGGCGCCGCGTTGTAGGCTACGAACAGGTAGCCCTGGTCTTCGGTGGGCAGGAAGCCGCTGGGCAGGCGCACGTACATCGCCGCCGTCAGCAGTACCACGCCCAGGAAGATGCCGATCCACAGCCAGGGCCGCACCAGCATGCGGCCCACCCAGTCGGTATAGGTCCGGCTGCTGCGCTCCAGGCCGCTGTTGACCGCCGTGTACAGGCGGCGCAGCGGGCCGCCACGGCCCTTTGTTTCATCCCTGGGGCGCAGCACCGCCGCGCAGATGGCCGGGGCCAGGGTGAGCGAGAGGATGGTCGACACCACCAGCGAAATGCTCAGCGTCACCGCGAACTGCCGGTAGATGCCGCCTGCCGATCCGGGAAAGAAGCCCATCGGAATGAACACCGCCAGCAGCACCAGCGTGGTGGCGATGATCGCGCCGGTCAGCTGGCCCATTGCCTTGACGGTCGCCTCATGCGGCGGCAGATCTTCCTCGCGCATGATGCGCTCGACGTTCTCCACGATCACGATCGCGTCGTCGTTGAGGATGCCGATGGCCACCACCATGGCGAACAGGGACAGCAGGTTGATGGAGACGCCGAAGGCCAGCAGCCCCATGCAGGCACCCAGCAGCGAGACCGGCACCACGATGGTGGGCAGGAACACCGCGCGCCAGCTCTGCAGGAACAGCAGCACGACCACTGACACCAGCACCAGCGCCTGCACCATGGTTGTGGTCACCCCACGCACCGATTCGGTGATGAACGGCGTGGTGTCGAACGGGGTCACCCAGGACATGCCACCGGGGAAACTGGCCTGCAGGTCGTTCATGCGCGCACGCACGGCGTTGGCGGTGGCCAGCGCGTTGGCACCGCTGGCCAGCGAGACCGCCAGGCCGGCCGTTTCGCGGCCATTGAGGCTGAGTGAGAAGGCATAGTTGTCGCGTCCCAGCTCGACCCTGGCGACATCGGACAGGCGCACCGTGGCAGCGCCGGGCGTGGCCCGCAGGATGATCTGGCGGAACTGCTCGGGCGTGCTGAAGCGCCCACGCAGCACGATCTGTGCTGTGGTTTCGGTGCCTGGCGCGATGGGCTGCAGGCCCAGGCCACCGCCGGCGGTCTGCGCGTTCTGTTCGCGGATGGCGGCGATCACTTCGCCCGGGGCCAGCCCATAGCTCAGCAGCTTCTCGCGGTCCAGCCAGATGCGCATGGCGTAGCTGGAGCCAAACAGGGAGACATCACCGACGCCAGGCACCCGCCGCAGTTCGTCGGCCACGTTGTTGGCGGCAAAGTCACCCAGCTCCAGCGCCGAAAAGCGGTTCTGGTCCGAGGTGAGCGCGACCAGCATCAGGAAGCCGCTGTTGGCCTGGGTCACCCGCACGCCCATCTGCCGCACTTCATCGGGCAGGCGGGGCTCGACCCGCGCCAGCCGGTCCTGGATCTGCGACCGGGCGATATCCAGGTCGGTGCCACTGCGAAAGGTGACGCGGATCTGCGCGGTGCCGTTGGCACGGCTGGTCGAACTCATGAACAGGAAGTCATCGACCCCGCTCAGCTCGTTCTCGATCACCGAAGTGACCGTGCGGTCGAGCGTCTGTGCATCGGCACCCACGAACGTGGCCGAAATGCTCAGCGACGGGGGAGCTACGTCCGGATACTGCTCCACCGCCAGCTGCTGGAAGGCAATGCCACCAAACAGGATCGCGAACAGGGCGATCACCCATGCCAGCACCGGCCGGTAGACGAAGACGCTGTTCACGGCGCCTTGCCTTTGCCCGGCGGCGCCGTGTTGATGGCCACCGGCTGGCCGGGTTGCACCTTGTGCCAGCCGTCCACGACCACGCGGTCACCTGCTGCCAGCCCGGCACTGACGATCCAGCGGCCACCGGCCTGGCCGGCCAGCGTGACCGGCCGACGTTGCGCAATGCCCTCCGCCGTCACCACCATCACCGAGGATTCGTCCTCGCCGATCTGCACGGCGCGCTCGGGCACGCTCATGCCATTGCGCAGGGTGCCGACCGCCAGTTGGCCGCGCACGAACTGGCCGGGCAGCAGCCGGCCCTCCGGGTTCTTCAGCCGGGCCCGCAGCACCCGGCTGCCGGTGGAGGGATCGATGGCGGCTTCGCTGAAGTCCAGCGTGCCGACCATGGGCGGGCGGGCATCGCCCTCCAGCAGCAGGGTGACGTCCACCCGCTGGTCTGGCCCGAGCACCACCCTGCCCTCGCTGACATCGCGCTCCATCGCGTCCATCGCCACGTGCGAGGGATTGAAGATCACGAACGCGGGGTCGAGCTGGTCGATGCGGGTGAGCAGCGTTGCCGTGGCGGCGCTGGCCAACGCGCCCTCACTGACCTGGGCGCGCCCGGCGCGGCCGGCAATCGGCGCGCGCACCAGTGCATGGTCGAGCTGCAGCCTGGCCCGCGCAACGGCGGCCTGCGCCTCCTGCAGCGCGGCATCGGCCTGGCGGAAGCCGGCCTGCGCGGACTCGAACTCCTGCACGCTCACGGCCTTGCGCTGCACCAGCTGGGCCAGCCGGGCGCGCAGTGCGGAGGTCTGTGCGCGTGCGGCCTGGGCCGAGGCCAGCGAGGCGTTGGCCTGCTGCAGCCGCGCGCGCAGATCGCGGGGGTCGATCTGGAACAGGGGCGCGTTCGCGGCAACCGTGGTGCCATCCACGTACAGCTGCTGCTCGATGATGCCGTCGGCGCGTGCGCGCACCTCGACCGAGCGCCCTGCCTCGACCCGGCCCGGCAGCTCCACCAGGTTCGGTACCACCTGCGCCTGCACGACTTCCACATCCACCAGCGTCGGCGGCCGCGCGCCACCGGGGGCGTTGGCGCTGCGGTCGCACGCAGCCAGCAGCGGCGCGGTCAGCACCAGCCAGGCCACACATCGCAGGGTAGGCATCATCGTGACCTCCGCACCGTGGCGCGCCGGGCTGCCCGGCCGCGCAGGAAAGCCAGGCTGGGCCCGGCCGGCCTAGAACTGCACCGGGTCGCGGATCAGCGGGCAGGTCATGCAGTGCCCACCACCGCGGCCACGGCCGAGCTCGGCGCCGACGATGCTGATCACCTCGATGCCTTCCTTGCGCAGGCCCGTATTGGTGGCGGTGCTGCGGTCGTAGGCCACCACCACGCCGGGCGAGACCGCCACCAGGTTGTTGCCGCTGTCCCACTGCGAGCGTTCGGCGGCGTAGCGGTCGCCGCCGGACTCGACGATCCGCAGCTTCTGGAAGCCCAGCGCCTCGGCCACCACGTCATTGAAGTGGCGCTTCTCGAACACGATCTCGAAGCCGGGTTCCTTGTCGCTGGGGTACAGCGAAACCGGATGGATCTGGTCGACGATGCCGGGGAACACGGTCACCACGTCGCGGTCGGCGAAGGTGAACACCGTATCCAGGTGCATGGCCGAGCGCAGCTTGGGCATCACCGCCACGATGATCCGGGTGGCCGCGCCGTTGCGGAACAGCGACTGTGCCAGCTGGGTGAGGGCAGTGCGCGAGGTTCGCTC
Source organism: Stenotrophomonas sp. S39 (assembly GCF_016624665.1). Taxonomy (NCBI): domain Bacteria; kingdom Pseudomonadati; phylum Pseudomonadota; class Gammaproteobacteria; order Lysobacterales; family Lysobacteraceae; genus Stenotrophomonas; species Stenotrophomonas sp. S39. The sequence continues at coordinate 222,232 of NZ_JACVTT010000001.1, forward strand.
GCTCATGCCGATCAGGACGATGCCGTTGCCGGCGATGAGTACGTCGCCGCCTTCCAGGGTGGCATTGCCATGGTCGACGGTGGGGTCGCCGAACCAGATGGGGAAGTCGGCCTTGGCGAAGTCCGGATGGAACCGGTAGATCGCCGTGGTCAGGATGGTTTCCTCGTGGCGTGCCGGCCAGTACAGCGGATTGAGGGTCACGCCCTGGTAGATCCAGCAGGTGGTATCCCGGGTGTACAGGGTGTTGGGCAACGGGGGCAGCAGGTAGCCCACCAGCTCAGGCATGGCGCGCATGGTCTGCAGGGTCGGGCCGGCGAAGTCCTCGGGCAGGTCGAGCACGCTCAGGCCGCCGATCAGCGTCTCGGCCAGGCGCCGTGGCGGCAGCTCCTGCAGGTAGGCGCGCACCTCGGCCATGAACTCCAGGCCCACCTCGTTGGCATTGATCTGGTGGTCGAGGATCCAGTTGCGTGCCTCGTCGATCTCCAGGGTCTCAGCCAGCAGGTTGTGCATCTCGACCACGTCCACGCCGCGGTCGCGCATCTTGGACATGAAATCGAAATGGTCGCGCTTGGCGTTGTCCACCCAGATCACGTCATCGAACAACAGGTCGTCCTTGTTGCGCGGCGTCAGCCGCATGTGTGCCAGGCCCGGTGAACACACCATCACCTTCCTGAGAACACCCACTTCAGAGTGGACGCCATACACCGGTGCGCTGGACATGGAAGACTCCGCATCAACGAAAGGGGTGATCGCATCCTAGTCGCCGGAATGCGGGAAATGGCTTGTTTTACGTAGAAAACAGTAGAAATACCTACCCCGCTGGCGGCGCGCTCGTGCGCGTATTTCAGTATCGTTGGCCCTGAGGTAGCGCTGCGCCAATCGCACGCAGCGAGGAAGGTTCCCTGCATGCCAGGGATGCTCGGCTGGCAATCGATAGTTCCCTCACTCCCTGCTGGAGAAGCATCATGAGCTTGCGAAACGTGAGCGCCGCATCGGCGCTGCTGGCGTCGTCCCTGCTGCTTGGCGCCTGTGCCACCCACACCACCCCCAGCACGTTCAACCGGTCCGAGGTAGGCCGCGCGCAGACCGTCGAATGGGGCACGATCCAGTCCATTCGTGACGTGCAGATCCAGAACGACTCACGCGGCGTGGCGACCGTCACCGGCGCTGCCGTCGGCGGCATTGCCGGCAGTACCATCGGTGGTGGCCGGCGCGCGAATGCCGTCGGTGCGATCGTCGGTGCCGCTGCGGGCGGTGCGGCCGGCAATGCGCTGGCGCGCGGTGCACGCAATGGCGTGGAGATCACCGTACAGCTGGAAAACGGCCGCACCGTTGCCGTCGCGCAGGATGGCAATGCCGCCGACTACCGGGTCGGTGATCGCGTCCGCGTCTCCAGCGATGGCGTGACCACCCGCGTCAGCCGATAAGCCCGCCTGAAAGGAGAGGTCGCCATGCGTACTGTCCTGTTGTCCGCCCTTGCGTTGGCGCTGGCATCCAGCTGCAGCACCACCCCCACGATGACCACCAACGAGCGCATCGCGCTCTACTTCGAGCACGCGGGCGACCCGGTGCCCTCCTTCCGGCTCACCCGCTTCGTGCGCCAGACCCAGTGGACGCCGCTCGGTGACCGCGCGCTTGCGGTGTGGACCACACAGAGCCGCGGCTACCTGCTGCAGCTGCGCGGGCGCTGTACGGGCCTGTCGTTTGCCCACACCGTGCAGATGACCAACTCGTTCGGCATCGTCAGCGCCCGCTGGGACAGCGTCATCCCACGCACGGCCAGCATGCCCATGGCGCAGCAGTGCCGCATCATGCGCATCCGCCCGCTGGATGCCACCGGCCTGCGTGACGCGCGGCGCGAGATGCGCAGTACCACCCGCAGTGATCGCGCGACCGATGTGAGCCAGGACAACGGGCCGGACGTCAGTGATCGGCCGGCGGACTACATCGGCGAGCCGGCCAGCTGATGTCCCGCCTGCGCACCCTGCTGGCCCGCGGCGTATCGCGCAGCCTGTTCGATGCGCGTTGGATCATGGCGCCGTTCTACTTCGGACTGGTGGTGGCCCTGGTGCTGCTGCTGGTGGTGTTCCTGCGAGAGCTGGCGGAGGGCCTGCTGGCCCTGCCCCAGCTCTCGCCGGTTGACGCGGTGATGCTCACCCTCAGCCTGATCGACCTGTCACTGGTGGCAAACCTGCTGCTGATCGTCACCCTGGCCGGCTACGAGAACTTCGTCGCGCGCATCGATTCGGGCGAGGAGCGGCGCCCGTCGTGGATGGGCACGGTCGATTTCGCGGCGATGAAGATGAAGCTGATGGGCTCGATCATCGCCATTTCGGCCATTGCCCTGCTGCGTACCTTCATGAAGCTGGAAGAAGGCAAGCACGTCGAGCCGGAACTGCTGCGGATGATGGCGGTCATCCATGGCCTGCTGCTGGTGTCTGCCCTGGTGCTGGCCATCACCGAGCGCCTGGCGCGTACTTCGAAGGCCCCTCCCCCCTAGGGTCTGCTTTGGTGTGGCAATCGATCAGGCCGTCCGGCCCGGACCTCCCCTCCCCGCGTGCCGGACGGCTCCCTTTTTCAGGGAACGTGCCTTCACAGCCGCAGGTGCCCGCTTGCCAGCGCGGCCAGGCCGATCAGCGCCATCACCGTGAGCAGGGCCAGGGTCAACCGTTCGCCGCGCTGCAGCCTTGCGCCGCGGCCACGCTGCCAGGCCCAGTACATCAGCGAGCCCGGCACGTACAGCAGGCTGGACAGCAGCAGGTAGCGGGTGCCACCGGCCAGCAGCATCGCCGCGGCGTACAGCGTGGCCAGCGCCGCCACCCAGCGCATGGAGGCACCCTCGCCGCCCAGCGACAGCTTCAACTGGTAGGCGCCCACCAGCAGGTAAGGCACCAGGGTCATGGCGCTGGTCATCATCAGGGCCAGGGTGAAGGCGTACTCGGCGAACCAGCTGACCAGCAGGAACAGCTGGATCACGCCATTGGTCAGCCACAGGGCGGCGGAGGGCACGCCGCGTGCATTCTCGCCCGCCAGCTGCCCCGGCATCGCATCGTGGCTGGCGGCCGAATGCAGCACCTCGGCCGCCAGCAGCGACCACGACAGGTAGTTGCCCAGCACCGACACCAGCAGCCCTACGCTGATGAACAGCACGCCCCAGCGCCCGACCATGGCTTCCATCACGCCGGCAACGGACGGGGTGCGCAGCGCCGCCAGTTCGGCACGCGGCAGAATGCCGTAGGACAGCAGCGTGACCATCACCAGCAGGCTCAGCACGCCCAGGAACCCAGCGACCGTGGCAATGCCCACGTCCTCGCGGCGGCGCGCATGGCGCGAGTAGACACTTGCCCCTTCAATGCCAACGAACACGAATACGGTCACCAGCAGCGTGCCGCGCACCTGCTGCCACAGCGGCTCGGGAGCACCGTCACTGCCGCCGGCCAGGTTGGCGATGAAGACATCGGGCTGGAAGTGCAGCAGCAGGAAGAAGACGAACACCCCCAGCGGCACCAGCTTGGCCACGGTGGCGACGGTATTGATCAGCGCCGCTTCCTTGATGCCGCGCAGGATGAGGAAGTGGAAGCCCCACAGCAGCAGCGATGCGGACGCAATCGCCAGCACGGTGGTGCCATCCCCAAACGCCGGAAAGAAGTGCCCGAGGGTGGCCTTGATGAGGATGAGGCAGGCCACGTCGGCCAGGCAGCAGCCCAGCCAGTAGCCCACCGCCGAGAGAAAGCCGGCATAGGGCCCGAAGCCGGCCCGCGCATAGGCGTAGATGCCCGAATCCAGCTCCGGCTTCAGCCGCGACAGCGATTGGAACACCAGCGCGAGCATCAGCATGCCGCTGCCGGCGATGGCCCAGGCGATCATCGCCCCCTGGCCGCCGGTGCGCAGCGCAAAGGCCGCAGGCAGCGCGAACATGCCTGAGCCGATCATCGAGCCGACCACCAGGGCGGTCAGCTCCAGCCGGGAAAGCTGCCGGGTCTGCGCCGGGTTCATCGTGCACCCCTCTCCGGCTGCGCTCAGATCTCGATGTACCCGGTCGCGATCCAGTAGACGCCCACGAGGGCGGCGATGATGGCCAGCACCAGGATCGCGGCGTCGGAGGGCCGGGCGATGAATTTCTGCCCCTGCTCGCGCCGCGCCCACAGATACAGCAGGCTGCCCGGCGCATACAGCACGGCCGAAAGCACGATGTACTTGATGCCGCCGGCCCAGAGCAGGAAGGCGGTGTAGATGGTGGCGGCCACGCAGAGGAACAGGTCGCGCCCCCTGTCCTGCGGCCAGACGTCATAGGTTTCCCCTTTGCGCGTCAGCTGCAGCCCGTAGGCGGCCACCAGGAAGAACGGAATAAGGGACATCGCGCTGGTCAGGTTCAGCATCAGGCTGAAGGCATCGCGCGACCAGTAGGTGCTGATGACGATCAGCTGGATGATGATGTTGGTGGCCCACAGGGCCGCCGAAGGCACGCCGTTGGCGTTTTCACGGGCGAACACCTTGGGCATGTCCCGGGTGCGCGCGGCTGCGGACAGCACTTCGGCGCAGATCAGCGACCAGGTGAGGTAGGCGCCCAGTACCGATACCAGCAGGCCGACGCTGACGAAGATCGCGCCCCATTGCCCGACCACCGCCTCCAGCAGCGCGGCCATCGACGGCTGGCGCATCGCGGCGATGTCTGCACGCGGCACCACCGCATACGGCAGCAGGGTCACCAGCACCATCAGCGTGGTCACCACCAGGAAGCCGGTAATGGTCGCCGAGCCGACATCGCGTCGGTCCTTGGCATAGCGCGAATAGACGCTGGCCCCCTCGATGCCGAGGAACACGAACACGGTCACCAGCATGGTCGCGCGGACCTGGGCGAAGATGCCGCCCTCCAGGTCACCGCCGTAGAAGTTGAGAGTGAACATCTCCGTACGGAACGCGAAGACCATGATGGCCAGGAAGACCAGGATGGGAATGACCTTGGCAATGGTCACGATCTTGTTGATGGCCGCTGCCTGCTGCACGCCGCGCAGGATCATGAAATGGAACAGCCAGATGCCGATCGACGCGACCAGGATGGCCACCACGGTATTGCCATCGCCGAACACCGGGAAGAACGCACCGAGCGTGGACTTGATCAGCACCCAGTAGGACACGTTGCCGATGCAGCTGCCGATCCAGTAGCCAAACGCCGAGAGGAAGCCGGGATAGTCGCCGAACCCTTCCTTGGCGTAGGCAAACACGCCCGCATCGAGGTCGGGCTTGCGTTCGGCCAGCAGCTGGAACACGCGCGCCAGCGTGTACATGCCGAGGCCGGCGATAAGCCAGGCCACCACCGCGCCCAGTGGCCCGGTGGCGCCGGCAAACGTGCGTGGAAGGGAGAAGATGCCCGCACCGATCATTCCGCCGACCACCATGGCGGTGAGCTGGGTGCGTGTCATCTTGATCAGGTGGGAGGAAGACATGGCAAACGCTCCACCGGCTGGCAAGGTCAGTGGGCGCATAGTGGCCCATTCCCCTTCGCTGCGCCTCAGTACTTCTACCGGTTATGCCGCGTCTTCTGCGCTGGCCATCACTAAAAGTGACGCGTCGCGCTTTCCACCAGCCCAAGCTCGTGTGCGCGGCGCACCAGCTCGATGGTGCCGTGCACGCCGAAGGCCTGCATCAACGCATACTTGTGCGATTCCACCGTGCGCACCGAGATGCCCAGCGAATAGGCGATCTGCTTTGAGCGCAGGCCCAGCGCGACCTGGCCGAGAATCTGCCGCTGCTTGTCGGTGAGCGGTGGCGTGCGGCACGACCCGCCTGCGATCACCGGTGCCGCCAGCGCCGGGCTCACGTAATGGCGGCCGTTGATCACGTCCTCCACAGCGCGCAGCAGCTCTTCGCCGGCCGCGGATTTCAGTACGTAGCCCATCGCACCCGCGCGCAGCGCATCCCTGGCCAGCCACGGATCGGCGTGCATGGTGAGGAAGATGAAAGGCACCTGCAGCCCCGTGGCGTACAACTGGCGCATCGCATCCAGGCCGTTGGCGTGCTGCATGCTGATATCGGAGATGACCAGCGCGAAGCTGCCGGACTGCACCTGCTGCAGCAGCCGCTCAGCGGAATCGACGCGTACCACCGGGTGGCCCGCTGTACGCAACAGGCTCTCCACTCCTTCGGCGACGAGCACGTGGTCGTCCGCAACAAGTATCCGCGTTTGCGCTTGGGGGCTGGACATCGTGGCTCCGCACAGAGCTTCCGTTCCGCGTTACGCGGGCGCGCCATTCGTGCTCGATCATTGGTGCCAACTCGTGAAGGAGGTGTCAGTTCGGCGGCTGCAGGCGCCTGCTTCGGTAGATTTACTTAGCCCCTGCCCGGCGTGCCCTGGCCGCGGCCAGCGTCTCCACGGGCAACTCCTCGAACAGATGCCGGTAGTCAGCGGAGAAGCGCCCCAGGTGGCTGAAGCCCAGCTCCATGGCCACGCCGGTGACACCGTCGGCAGGCGCGCCAGTGGCCAGTCGGCGGCGCGCTTCATTCAACCGCGCCAGCTTGTACCAGCGGCACGGGCCCATGCCATGGACCTGCTTGAACAGCCGCTCAAGCTGCCGGGGTTGTGTATCCAGCCCACTGCACAACGCCTCCAGTTTCATGCCCTCGGCCAGGCTCTCCTCCATCATCCGCTCGGCCTGGGCCAGCGCACGCAGGCGGCGCTGCAACAGCTCGTTGACGTGGAAGGGCTCGGCCGTGCACTCCACCACGGCGTCGACGAAGGCATCGATCAGGTACTGTTCGACCGTGGCAAAGGCGGACTGCTGCGCCGTTTCGTCCCAGCGGGATGCACTGTCGAGGACGGAAAGAATGCGCTCGCACAGCAACAGGCAGCGCTGGGTAGGCGGTGCCAGCAACTGCCAGCCGATCCGTGGCAACCGTGGTTCGACGCCCAGGCGCTGCTGCGCCGTGCGCATCAACAGTTCGCGCTCGATGCGCAGCACGCACCAGCGCCAGTGCGCAGGAATGGAGACGTCCACCGCGTACTGCTCGGCAAACACCATCAGGCGGCCGCGCTCGACTATGTGGCCGCTGGCCCACAGTGGCTGATCGCAACTGACGGCCATCGCGATCGTCATCACATCGCGATCGAATTCCCCACGCGCCAGCACCGGCAGCGAGTACACCCCGCAATCCAGGCTGCACCGCTGCAGGCTCAACCGCTCCACCCGCGCGGTAAAACCGCCGCCGGCCAGCAGGCGCTGGTCGAAACAGCTGTGATGGACCACGCCCCGCAATATCTCTGGATCAAAACCACTCAGCGTGAAGGCGCTGAAACGTGAGACTGAGGCACAGGTTTCCATCTGCAACACCTGTAGATGTCGGGAAATGGATAGCGCAGCTTGAATGGTGTCTTAACATCATCGGCGGTCCAACACAACCGGACTCCATGAGCGAGTTCATCGACCCTGTGCGTCCGGCCTCCCCCGCTCCCCCACGCCTGGACGCTGGTGCGCTGACCCAAGGCAAGGCAGACCCCGGGTCGGCCGTGCTGCTGCCGGCCGTGCTTATTGCCGTGTCCGCCGCGCTTGGGCAGCTGGCCACGATGGACGTCTGGCATGCCTCCTCCAGCCCGCAAGGCCTCTGCCTGCTGGGTGCAATGTTCCTGTGCGTGCTGCTGTCCACCCATGGCACGCGCGCCATCGTCTGGTCCAGTGCCGTCTGGGTCGGCGGCATTTCGGCGCAGATTGCGACGGACGTCGCGTTTCCCGCGTATCTGCCGCTGCACATCGCCTACTGCCTGCTGCTGCTCCCCGCTGCCCGCTACCTGGCCCTGCCCGCACGCGGCGCCAACCCATTGCAGAGCTCGGCATGGGTGCTGCGCTTCGTGGTGTGTTGCGGGCTGGTGCTGCCGCTGCTGATCGCCACGCTGTACTGGACGGTGGGTGGCGCGCTGGGCCTGCCGCCATGGCAGACCTACTGGCACTCCAACTTTCTCGCGCAGGCGCTGGGCTTCCTGTTGTTCGTTCCCATCCATGTCGGCCTCACGCATCGCGGCACGGGGGCCGGCCCGCGCCTGTCGCTGAGCCAGGTTGCGCCGCTGGCCATCTTCATCGCGCTGGCGGCAACCGCGTGGGCCAATCTCAGTTCCAGTGCCGCGCTCGCGCACACGCTGCTGGTGGTCAGCCTGCTGTGCACCTTGCTGGTGGTGCTGTTCCTGTGCGGTGCCGGCACCGCGTTCCTCTCGCTGCTGATGCTCACGCTGGGCTGCCTGCAGGTGAATTTCGCAGAAGGCGAGGCCACCACGCCATGGGAAGGCAGCACCGCAGTGACCGTCATCCAGATCGGCGCGCTGGTGGCGGTGATGGGCCTGCTGATGATGGTGGTGATTTCCGAGCAGTGGCGGCACCTGCGCACCACGCTCGAAGAGGCCGATGCGCGCATGGCGGTGATGGCCGGGCAGCTCATCAAGGTGCAGGAGGAAGAGCGCACGCGCATTGCCCGCGATCTGCACGATGACATCAACCAGTCCATCGCTGCAGTGTCCATCCAGCTGAGCAGCGTCAGGCGGCAATTGCCGGGGCCGTACCAGGACAGCCTTTCAGTGCTGCAGTGGAAACTGACCGATGTTTCCGAGCGCGTACGGCAGATCTCGCACGATCTGCATCCCAGTATCCTGCATTTCAGCACCCTCGCCTCTGCTTTGGAGAGCCTGTGCCAATCGCACTCCGGGCCGCCACGGGTGACCTTTGTTGGCTGTGCCGAAACCGAGGACGACCTGACGCGGGAGCAGAAGATCAACCTCTTCCGCATCGCCCAGGAAGCGCTGCATAACGTGGTGCGTCACGCCCAGGCGGAGTCGGCCACCATTTCATTCAGCACCGACGCGCATCTGGCGGTACTGCGCATCTGCGATGACGGCGTTGGGTTGCCCCGGCAGGCACGGCGCTCGCGTGGGCCCGGGCTGGGGGTGATCACGATGGAGGAGCGTACGCGGTTGCTGCGGGGCGTGCTGGTGCTGGGGGAGGCGCCGGAGGGAGGGACGTGCGTGGAGGTACGGATACCGCTGGAGGAAAGTGTTTTTCTGGGGATTGAGGAGTGAGATTTCCAGTGGCGGCCAGGCCGTGGTTGCCCGGCATGTGCAGGTCCAGCAGCATCAGGTCGATCGACTGGCGTTCGAGGGTCTCCAGCACGCCGTCCAGCGAATCCGCCTCGCTGATCTGCAGGTCGGCGACGGCCTCTTCCGTCGCGCGATGCAGTGCGGCGCGGAACAAGGGATGGTCGTCGGCGATCAGCAGGGTTGGCATGTTCAAGCCAGATTAGCAAAACATCCGCAGCCGGGCACGGGTACCTAGGTACGCTGGTGCGTGCGTGCCGGGTTGCTAGTGTGGCTGCATGAAGAACGGCCGCCGATGCGCCGCCCACAAGGACCGTCCATGCCCTCCACCACCGCTGCACCCGATGCACATGCCTACCCGCTGCTGATCAAGCAGCTGCTGCTCACCCCGTTGGCGGTGAACCCGGGGCAGGAAATCGTCTACGGCGACAATGTACGCTTCGACTACCGCACCCTGCAGACGCGCATCGGCCAGCTGGCGGGCCTGCTGGCCTCGCTGGGGGTGAAGCCCGGTGACACCGTGGCGGTGATGGACTGGGACAGCAACCGCTACCTGGAGGCCTACTTCGCGGTGCCGATGATCGGCGCGGTGCTGATGATGGTGAACATCCGCCTGGCACCTGAGCAGATCGCCTATACCCTCAACCACAGCGGCGCGCGGGTGATCCTGGCCAACCGCGAGTTCCTGCCGGTGCTGGACGGCATCGAGGAACACCTGCCCGACCTGCGCACGCGCATCCTGCTGGATGATGCCGGCGGCGAGCTGCCGGCGGGTTTCGTGACCGAGTACGAGGCTGGACTGCGCGACGCCACTGCTGTTACCGCGTTCCCGGATTTCGACGAGAACACGCGTGCGACGATGTTCTACACCACCGGCACCACCGGCCTGCCCAAGGGCGTGTACTTCAGCCACCGCCAGCTGGTGTTGCACTCGCTGGCCGCGATGGCCGCGCTGGGCAGTGCCGCCAGCCAGGGCCGGATGCACCGGGGTGATGTCTACATGCCGATCACCCCGATGTTCCATGTGCATGCCTGGGGCGTGCCCTACGTGGCGACGCTGATGGGCATCAAGCAGGTCTATCCCGGCCGCTACCTGCCCGGCAACCTGCTGGCACTGATCGCCCGCGAAAAGGTGACCTTCTCGCACTGCGTGCCCACCATCCTGCACATGCTGCTGGAACATCCCAGTGCGGCGCAGACCGATCTGAGCCACTGGAAAGTCATCATCGGCGGCGCGGCACTGCCGCGGGCACTGGCACAGCGTGCGCTGGCGCTGGGCGTCGATATCTTCGGCGGTTACGGCATGTCCGAGACCTGCCCGTTGTTGACCCTGGCACAGGTCGACGTTGATGCGCTGGACGATGCTGGCGAGGCGCTGTCGCTGCGCACCAAGGCGGGCATTCCGGTGCCGCTGGTCGATCTGCGAATCGTCGATCCGGACCTGCAGGACGTGGCCCACGACGGCGTCGCCACCGGCGAGGTCGTGGTGCGTGCGCCCTGGCTGACCCAGGGCTACCTGCACAACCCCGATGCATCGGCGGCACTGTGGACGGGCGGCTACCTGCACACCGGCGACATCGGCAACATCGATGAGGGGGGTTACCTGCGGGTGACCGACCGCATCAAGGATGTGATCAAGACGGGTGGCGAGTGGATCTCCTCGCTCGCGCTGGAAGACATCATCGCCCTGCACCCGGCAGTGAACGAGGTGGCCGTGATCGGGATCGCCGACACGAAATGGGGCGAGCGTCCCCTGCCGCTGGTGGTGCGCCATGCAGGCAGTGAAGTGAACGAAGCGGAGATCATCGAGCTGATCGCTGCGCGCAGCCGTGCCGGGGACCTGTCGCGATATGCGATTCCCGAGCGGGTGGCGTTCGTGGATTCGCTGGAACGTACCAGCGTGGGCAAGATCAACAAGAAGAAGCTGCGGGGCATGCATGACCCGAGCATCGTTTGATGCTGTGGTAGACGCCAACCCTGGTTGGCAAGGACAGGTGGTCCCGCCATGAATCCTGCTCATGGCTGCTGCAACAACTTCCCGCTGCTGCGCGCGGGTCGGGGTCGATAGAGTTGCTCGTGCAGGACGCCCCTCGACCCCTGAAGGAATGGAAGCGTGCAAACCCACCCCACTGCCCCGCCACGGCGGACCCTGGCCGCGAGCCTGGCACTGGGCATCAGCCTGTTGGCCGGCACCGGACACGCCCAGCCTGCTGAACCGCCTGCTCGGGAGACCCGCGCGACCGACCTGCAGGCGGTCAAGGTCACCGGTCCCTCTGCGGCGGTCCTGCGCCGCGACGACCCCACCCTGCGCGTCAGCATCGGCCGCGAGGACATCCTGCGCCACCACGATGATCGGCTCGGCAGCGTGCTGCGCCGCCTTCCCGGCGTCACGGTCACTGCCGATGGCATCCGCATGCGCGGCCTGGGTGGCGACTACGTGCAGATCCTGATCGATGGTGACCCGGCGCCCGCAGGGTTCTCGATCGATTCGATCTCGCCGGAGCTGGTCGAGCGCATCGAGATCCTGCCGACGGCGGTCGCCGAGTACAGCACGCGGTCGATTGCCGGCACCATCAACATCGTACTGCGCCGCACGGGGGAGGCGCGCCAGCGCACGCTCAAGCTCGGTGCGGCGCAACTGGGCGGCGGCATCGCGCCCGCGGCCACCGTGCTTCTGTCAGGCAAGCAACAGGGCCTGGCGTGGTCGGTGAGCGGTGCGGCGTCGGCTCCGAAGGAGCGCCGCGCTGCGACGATCGATGACCAGGCCAGCGACGCCCTGGGGGCGGTGCTGTACCAGCGCCGTACGCGCGAGCGCTATGACGGCCAGACCAGCACCTTCAATGTTGCGCCGAAGCTGACGTGGACGCTTGGCGAGCGCGACGAGGTCAGCTGGCAGAGCCTGCTGCAGTACAGGAAGGAAGCCTGGACCCGCGATCGCAACGAAGCCGTGCGTGAGGGAGGCCCCAGCGAGTACCCGCGCAACCGCTGGATCAACGACGCGCGCACGTGGACGGCCAAGTCCGATGGCCAATGGAAGCGCCGGATCGGTGATGACGATACGTTGGAGATGAAACTGGGGGTGATGCACTTCAGCCGTGACATTGACTTTGCCTTTCTCGGCTTTGCGCCCGCAGGCGACTTCGCACTGGACCGCAGCGTGCGCACGCGCGCAACCCACACGGCCTACTCCAGCACCGGCAAGTACATCAGCGGCGTCAGTGAACGGCATGATCTGGCCTTCGGCTGGGACGGCGGCTACACCGGGCGCAACGAGCATCGCGTGCAGCGCGACCAGTCCGCCGATGGGCGTCCGCTGGGTCTGATCGATGACGACTACCAGGCCGACATCCGCCGCCTCGCGCTGTTCGCCCAGGACCAGTGGCGGACCTCGCCACGCCTGCAGACCTACCTCGGCCTGCGCTGGGAGGGTCTGGAAACCGCGGTAGGAAGCCGCATCACGGGTACCCTGCACAACCGTTCGAGCGTGCTCAGCCCCATCGCACAGTGGGTGTTCAAGCCCTCGCTTTCCAGCAAGGACCAGTTCCGCCTGGGCCTGGCGCGCACGTTCAGCGCGCCGCAACCGTGGCAACTGCTGCCGCGCCGGTATTCGGTCAACAACAGCAATGGCCCGACCAACCCTGACCAGCAGGGCAACCCCGCGCTGCGCCCGGAAATCGCCTGGGGCCTGGATGCCAGCTACGAGCATTACATCGGCAAGGATGGGTTGGTCAGCCTCGGGGCGTATGCGCGCCGCATCGATGATGTGATCCTGCGCTTGCTGTACGTGCAGGACGGGCTGTGGACCACCACGCCCTACAACGCTGGCAGGGCACATACCCATGGGCTGACCCTCGATGCGCGCTTCGCACTGGCCGATCTGCTGCCGACCGAGGCCGATGTCCAGTTCACGGCGAACCTGACCCGCAACGTGTCACGCGTGGCGTCAGTGCCGGGGCCGGACAACCGGCTGGCCGACCAGACGCCGCTGAGCGGGAACGTGGGGCTGCACTGGCAGGCATCGAAGCGGTTCTCCAGCAGCGTGGACTACAGCTACAGTGGCGGCGGCACGAACCGTCTCAGCGCCGAGTGGACGCGGGCATCAACGCCCGAGCGGACGCTGGATGTTGCTGCCGACTGGAGGCTGGACGACGCCAGCCGGTTGAACCTGTCGCTGTCCAATGTACTGCAGCAGCGGCAGGGCTCGCGCACGTTGTATCGGGATGCAGATGGCGCGGCGTCGCGCTACACCGGCAGCGACAGCAGGATGGGAATCAAAGTCCAGTATGAGAGGACGTTGTAGATCCACACTGTGCGTGGATGGTCTCCGGCGGTTCATCCACGCGTGGCGTGGATCTACCAAGGCGGGTGCCATGCCCAGTAGATCCACGCCGTGCGTGGATGGCTTCCGACCCCTGCTCGGCTTACAGGAAGTCGTAGCTGAGGGTGAAGCGCACGTTGCGGCCCGGCTGCGACCAGCGGCCGATGCCATCAGGGCTGGTTGCCCCCTGGAAGATGGCCGTGCCGGCGCCGGCGGTACGCACGCGGTTCCACAGGTAGTACTCCTTGTTGAAGACGTTGTAGACACCGGCGGTCAGGTTGATCTTCGGGGTGATCGCGTAGCTGCCGAACACATCCAGCAGCGTGTACTCGCGGGCCTTGTAGGCGTAGACCGGCACCACTTCCACGCCGTAACTGCCGTTGGTGATGCTTCTGCCGTAATCCGAGGGATCCTTGCGCTGCTGGTGGGTGACGTTGGCGGTGACGCTCCAGCGTCGCGACGGTGCGTTGTAGGTCAGGCCACCCACCGCCTTGGCCGGGATGATGCTGGCCAGCGGTTCGCCGTCGTTGTCGGTGCCTTCGTTGTACGAATAGGCCACGCGGGCCAGCCAGTCATCGGCCAGCAGCCACATGCCCTCCGCTTCCACGCCCTTCACTTCCACGTTGCCGCGGTTGATCGGCATGGTGTAGGTGTAGCCGTTGGTGACCGTGGTGACGCCGCGGGTGGTGGTGCTGTACTGGGTGCCCGCATCGGCGACGAACTGCGCGGTGTCGATGAAGTTGCTGTACTTGTCACGGAACACCGAGACGCCCAGGCGCAGGCGGTCGCTCTGGTAGCGCCAGCCCAGTTCCAGGTTCAGGCTGCGCTCGGCATCCAGGTCCTGGTTGCTCTTGCCATCGGGCACGGTGACGGTCGCACCGTCGGACACGCGGGTCACTTCGGTGGTGGACGAGGTACCGTACATGTCATTCACGCCCGGCGCGCGGAAGCCACGGCCGCCCTGCACCCACAGCGACTGGGTGTCGGTGAACTTGAACTCGGCGCCGAGGTTCCAGGTGGGCGAGGAGAACTTCGAGACGCCGACGCTGCCGCCGCCATCTTCGTAGCCGGACTGGCCGTTGCCGCCGGCCGAGGTTTCCGGGGTGTACTTGTAACTGTCGTAGCGCAGGCCGCCGGTCAGGCTGAGGCGGTCGTCGAGCAGGCGCACGCGATCACGCACATAGGCGGTCAGGTCGGTCTCGCGGGTGTCCGGCCACAGCGACGGATCGGTGTCACGGGTGAACAGGCTGCCATCGTTGCCCCAGCGCGAATCCACAGAGTTCCAGTGGATCTTCGCCTGCTGCCAGGCTGCGCCGTACACGATGTCATGGCGCAGGCCGCCAGCCTCCACGCTCTTGTCGAAATCCAGGGCCACGCGATTGCGCTTCTGGGTATCCCAGCGGTCTTCCTGGCGCGAGCACGGGTCGGTGATCGAGCAGCGGGTGCCATAGGTCGCGGCGGTGCCGTTGGCGACCAGCACGTTGGTCTGGCCCTGGATGTAGTTCTTCTGGTGGTCGGCGGTGGCTTCCATGCTGTCGAACAGCGCGTTGCCCGCCCGCCAGGTGTACTTCAGGCCATAGCGGTCACGGTCGCTGCGGTCTTCGGCGCTGCGGAAGAAGTACGAGCCGGTGCCGTCGCTGCGGGTCCAGTTGTCGACATCGTTGGTGGCACGGGCCCGCTCATAGACCACGCCCAGGGTCTGGGTATCGGTGGCCAGGAAGTTGACCTTGAACAGCAGGTTGTCGCTTTCGCGGTCCGCCGGATCCGGCGTGCGGCGCCCCGGGCCCAGCCGGTCGAGGGTGGTGTCGTACCAGGATTCGGTCTCGTGGCCATCACGCTTGGTGTAGACCAGCAGCGATTCGAACCTGCCGGTGCGGTTGGCCAGCGTCAGCGAGCCCATGTTCTCGTCGCTGGACCCGGTGTAGCCGTACTTCACCGAGCCGAAGCTGTCGTTGCCATTGGCCTTGAGGAAGTCGGCCGGATCCTTGGTGGTGAACATCACCGCGCCGCTGAGTGCGCCGCTGCCGGCGGTGATGGCGTCGGCCCCCTTGATGATCTCTACCGTCTTGACGGCCTCCAGATCGACGCTGCCGCGACCGGAACGGAAGAATTCGTACGGCTGGTAGCTGCCCGGATCCATGCTCTGCGGGAAGCTGAGGCCATCCAGCGTGATCGACACGCGGTCGGCTTCCAGGCCCCGGATGTTGAAGCCGTTGAACCCGGCGCGCCCCAGGTCGACCATTTCCACGCCGGGCACGTAGCGGATGGCATCTTCCATGCTTTGCGCGCCCTGCTGCCGCAGGTTTTTTGCCGAAAGCGTGGTGACGTTCTGGTTGTCGGACTTCTTGCGCGTCTCGGTCACCTGGATGGTGTCGAGGGTGCTGTCGGCTTCAAGCGCGGCCGCGCGGGTGAGCGTGGGCATGGCAAGGCTGGTGGCGACGGCCAGGGCCAGCACCGAGGGTTTCATGTTCATCGGAGACTCCGCAGTTGTGGAAGGTGGTGGTGCCGCGGGCGGGTGGCGCCCGGGCGTTCCTGGCTGCGGAGCGCCAGAGTGCGGCGCGGTCTGCGTTGCTGGGAGTAATCGGGAAAGAACGGTGGCTAGGGCCTTGAGACCTGCACGGTGCCGATCTCGCTGCTGCCGTGCGCCTGCGTGGGCAGGTCTCTGCCCTGGCCGGTATCGATGGGCACGGAGAGGAATTCGTGGCCACCGCCCTGCCGCGCCGCCTCGACCTGCAGGCGATACGCGCCCGGCGGCAAGGCCTGGCCGCGGTCATCGCGTCCATCCCACGCCACCGAGTAATGGCCCGGCAGGCGCGTGGGCCGCGCGATGCCCTGGATCGCCGGCAGATCGTCGCGGCCATAGCGGCGCCACCATTGCGGCAGGTCCTGCAGGTAGCGCGAGCGCTCGCCGAGGACCAGCAACTGGCGCACCGGGCTGCCGTCCTCGCGCGCGATCCACAGTGCCAGGTACGGTGCGTGGTAGCGCTCGCTGGGCAGCGAGGGCACCTGGTAATCAATGACCAGCCGTTCGGGAGCGACGGTTGTGCCGCTTGCCGGCAACAGCAGGCCGGGCCAGCGCTGCGAGGCGAAGGCCGTGCCGGTATCACTGAGGATCAGCGCGGCGACATCCGGCAGCCCATCGGCCAGCTCCAGGCCGGAGCGGATCGGCATCACCGACAGTGCGGTGGCCAGCGCATCGGCACTGCTGGCATCGGGCGCCACGACGGTCGCAGACGGTGCGAACTGCATCGGCCAGCCCGACCAGGGATCAAGGATGTGGCTGTAGTGCCGGCGGCCCACCGTGTAGCCGCGGGTGGCGTGGCCGCTGGCGGCGATGGCCTGCGAGCGCAGACCCGCGGTGGCCAGTGCGGCGCGATTGTCACGTGGTGCACGGGCATCGGCCACGCCCACCGGCCAGGCCTGCCCTGCCCCATCGGCCTGCCAGTAGCGGGCATCGCCGCCGATATCCAGCCCGATGGCGGTGGCCGCCGGTGCGGCAGCGCGGGCTGCGGCCAGGGCGCGATCAATGATGTAGCCCTTGGCCAGCGCGTCCACGTCGAAGATCACCGCGGGTGGGCGCGTCACCGGCTGTCGATCGTCCAGGCGGACCTCAGCGGCGTTCGCGTCCGAGGCCAGTGCCCGCAGTGCTTCGCGCGTCGGCAGGACGCCGCTTTCCTGGGCCTGCTGCCAACGCTGGGCAAGCCCGCCCAGGCGGCAACTGAAGAGTCCTTCGGTGCGCGCCCGCCATTCCTCGCACAGGCGCAGCACGGCGCGCAGGTCGTGGGACAGTTCCTGCGGCGCGGTCGTGGCATTGAAGCGACTCAGCTCGCTGTCCGCACGCCAGCGGCTGAGCAGCGCGTCCAGCCGTTCGATCTCGGCCAGCGCCGCACGGCCGGCGGCCGCCGCCTGGGCTTCAGGCGCGTCGATGCGCAGGTCGAGCGAGGTGCCGAGCACATCATCGCGATGCAGCTCGGCAGCACCCGCGGCGACGGAAGGCAGGCCGCTCAGCGCCATGCAGATCGCCAGCAGAAAGAGGGAACATCGCTTCATCGACGACTCGATCAGGCACAGCGTTGCCCAGCCGGTCCAGGGCGGACCGGTGGATGAACGCAACGAAGGGGAAGTCAGCGGGCCACCCCGTTCGGGTGGCCCGGACCATCAGCGGCGCGGTTCGGGCGCGGGCAGCCGGGCGTCGACAGCGTCGACCACGCCGTCCTTGTTACGGTCAGCGGTTTCGAACAGGCGCTTGCCCGATTCCTGGTACTCGGCAAAGGTCATATGGCCATCCTTGTCTGCGTCGAGCACGGCAAAGCGCACGTGGACCTGGCGATCGCCGCCCTGGTCCAGCGCATCGATGCGACGATCCACGCGCGTCTCGAACTCGGCCAGGTACTCCTCCAGGGCCAGCTGGCCATCGCCGTTGCTGTCGGTACGGGCGAACTGTGCATCGCGTACGCGCTCGTACTCGGCACGCTCAACCTTGCCGTCGCCGTTCTCGTCGTACAGCTCCAGGAAGCCGGCCGCGGTATGGCTGGTGGGCATGCCGATGCGGCTGCGGCGCTGGTTGTCGAAGCGCTGGGCACCGGCGGCGGTCTTTGCTTCCCGCTCCGGTGCGGTCTTGTTTTCACTCGTTCTGCTGACCAGCGCCTTCTGTCCGCCCTGCCAGGTCTTTTCGCCGGCAGCATCGAACTCGGCGCGCGATACCTGCCCACTCTTGTCGGTGTCCAGCGCGGCAAAGCGGGCCTTGGTCTGTTCAACCTGGGCGGCACGCTCGCGCTCGATCTCGGCTGCCACGCGGGCGTCGAACTCGGCCACGTACTCGGCCTCCTCCACGGTGCCGTTGCGGTCGGTATCGGTGGCGTCGAAGCGGGTGCGGCGGAACGTCTCGAACTCCTGCCAGGTCACGCGGCCATCGGCGTTGTCGTCATGCTCGGCGATGAAGGCCAGCACGTTGTTGCCGTGGCCGCCCACCAGCGGGCGCGGGCCGGGCGCGGTCTGTGCGGATACAGCAGAAGAAAGCAGCAGCGCGGCAACGCACGCACTGGCAAGCACGGTGGTTTTCATGTCGACCTCGAAGGCGGTGTTACGGGGAAATCAGGGATTGAGCACGTGGAACGTGAGCGTCACGCTGTTGCTGTATTCGGCCACCGGCGCACCGGCCGGTGCGGCCGTGCGGTGGCGGGTCAGTGCGACCCAGGTGCCTGCGGCGGACAGCGGGAAGCGCACGTGCCCGGCAGCATCGCTTTTCAGGTTGACCACCCGCGGCGTGCGATCCGAACTCCACGCCGCCTCGGTGATCTCCACGGCCTGGTTGGCCAGGGGCGTGCCGTCGTATTGCACGACGAACTCGAAGGCTTCGCCCACGTACAGATCGCTGGGATGGGTGACCGGCACCAGCTCCACGCCCTTGTTGCGCGGGGCCAGCGCGGCGCGGTCCGGGTTGCCCACGGTGATGTAGCTGTCGGCCTGGGTAAGCGACTGGAAATCGGAGATCACCTTCGCCCCGGCCGGAATCTTCACCGCCGGGTCGCGCGAGCTCTCGCGCTTGCCGTTGTGTTCCCAGGTACGGAACAGCGCACCCAGGCGCGGGCCGGTGCTGAGGCGGTAGGTGCCCGTGCCTGCTGGCAGCGTGTACTCGGCCACGGTGCGGGTTTTCATCACCTGCGAGGCCAGCGGCGCCTGCGTGCCGTCCGGGCCGGTCACCGTGAACTGGCTGTCATCGAACGCAGTTTCCGGAATGAAGAAGGTCTCGGCAAACGAGGCGTCCATGGCAATCGTCTGCCCCGCCCGTGGCGCGAAACTGCTGGGCACCAGATAAGGCGTGTGGGCGTATGCCGGCAGGGATGCAGCCATCGCCAGCGCGACGGCGGCGAGCAGGGAAAGAGTCTTCATGGGGCCTTCGTGTCGGTGAGCGTGGGCGCTGGCGAGACGAAGGTCCGGGGCTGGCGGACGGAATGCTATTCCAAATGCGATTGGTTATCAATTGGTGAAATCTGGCGAAATGTATCGTTGTAGCCGGCAACGCATCCGCGCGTGCCGCAAGGTGCCTGGGGCCTCAACTCCTCCCGCGATCCCGCAGATCCGCGACATGAAGCAGCAGTGCGCCGCAGCCCATCAACACCGCCGTCGCCAGCAGTGCGCCCTGGTAGCTGCCGGTCGCCCTGGCCATGTACCCGGCGATGATCGGCCCGATGATCTGGGCCACGCCATACCCAAGCGTGATGCGCGCCATCGCCCTGGAGGGGTTGGACGGCACATGGCGGCCAACCAGGGCCAGGGTGAGGCTGACGATGCCCACGAACGTAGCGCCAAACAGGGCCGCCGACAGCAGGTTGACCGGCGCGCTGGAGGATACGGCAGGCAGCAGCATGCCCGCGCCCTGCAGCACATAGGCCAGAAGCAGCGCCCGGGTTGCGCCGAAGCGGCGGGCGACGCGGTCCCAGATGAAGGTGGACGGCAATGCAGCCACGCCGACGATGACCCAGACCCAGCCGCCCCTGCCCTGCAGCGGGGGCAATCGTTCGAGGATGGCAACGATGAAGGTGGCGCCGATGACGAACCCGAAGCCCGCACACACATAGGCTGCATTGAGCAGGCGCATCCAGTTGCGCGACGTCGAGGGCGGTGGCACGGCCTGTGCAGCGGCGGTGGGCGATGCGGATACCGGCGCGGGCATCCACAACCAGGCAGGCACGAAGAACAGCACGCCAAGCACGCCGAGCGCGATCCACTGCCCGGACCAGGGCAGTGCCGGCAGGGTGAGGACCACCGCCGCACCGGACACCACGATGCCCAGCCCCATGCCGGTGAAGTGCAGGCCCAGGTCCGGGCGGCGCCCGTGCTGCAGCAGCCAGTTCAGCACCAGACCCGAGGCCAGCAACAGCCCGGCCACGCTGGACAGGCCCGACAGGAAACGCAGCACGCCCCAGGCCACGGGGTTGCTGGTCAGGCCCATGGCTGCGGTACTGGCCACCGCCACCACCAGACCGATTCGATAGAGCACGTAGCGCCGGCGCAGATCGCCGGCCATCGCGGCCAGCACGGTGCCGGACATGTTGCCGGCGTAGTTGATGGCGGCCAGCCAACCCGCGGCGACATACCCCAGCCCCGCCTGCGCCTTCATGATCGGCAGCATGGGCGTATAGGCGAAACGGGCGAGGCCCACGGTGAGGACGAGTGCGCAGATGCCAGCAAATATCACCCGGTGCGGCGTGTCATGGGGCGCACTTCCAGCGAGGGTCATCGTGTTCCGTAGCGGCTGCCTGCGTTGCTGGAACCTAGCACCGGCACCGGTGCCCGGGCCATGCCGCGAAAGTAGGGTCTGGCGATGCTGAACGGAAAATGCGCGTACCGCACAACTCACTAGACGACCGGTCTAATCGCGCGTATCGTCGCTCCCATGAACTCCGCCACCGACACCGCAGGCACCGACGTCCGCCGGAAGATCCTGGCCAGCGGCCGCCGCACCATGGGCGGCAAGGGCTTCTCGGCGGTCGGCCTGAACGAGGTGCTGACCGCTGCCGGCGTGCCCAAGGGCTCGTTCTACCACTACTTCGGCTCCAAGGAAGCCTTCGGCGAGGCCCTGCTGCAGGACTACTTCGACGAGTACCTGGCCGAAATGGACCAGATCTTCCGCGCCGGTGGCCAGACCAGGGCCCAGCAGCTGGACAGCTACTTCGCCGCGTGGATGGCCAGCCAGTCCTTCGAGGACTGCCAGGGCAAGTGCCTTGCGGTGAAGCTGGGTGCGGAAGTTGCGGACCTGTCGCCGGCGATGCGTGCGGCGCTGCGCAGCGGCACCGCCGGCATCATCCAGCGGCTGGCACGGGCGATCGAGGGCGGCCAGGCCGATGGCTCGCTGGCCTGCAGCGGCGATGCGTCCGCGCTGGCGCAGAGCCTCTACCAGCTGTGGCTGGGCGCCAGCATCATGGTCAAGATCGTGCGCGGGCCGCAGCCCTTCGACAACGCGCAGCGCGCCACCCGACAGATCCTGCATCCCTCACGCTGAGCGAGGGGTGCGTACGCCACACTTCCAACGAAGTGTTTTTTTGCGACCGGATACTAGACGACCGGTCTACTGCACCACTCTCCCAACAGGAGCACCACCATGAAAGTCCTCATCGTTCTGACCTCGCACGACCAGCTGGGTGATACCGGGCACAAGACCGGGTTCTGGCTGGAAGAACTGGCTGCGCCCTACTACGCCTTCAAGGATGCGGGTGCGGAGATCGTGCTGGCCTCGCCCAAGGGTGGCCAGCCGCCGCTGGACCCGAAGAGCAACGAGCCGGCGTTCCAGACCGAGCTGACCCATCGCTTTGAAGCCGACGCCGCCGCCAAGGCGCAGCTGGCCGCCACCGTCCGCCTGGACAGCGTCAATGCCGCCGACTTCGACACGGTGTTCTACCCGGGCGGCCACGGTCCGCTGTGGGATCTGGCCAACGACACCCATTCCATCGCACTGATCGAAGCGTTCGTTGCCAGCGGCAAGCCGGTCGGCCTGGTCTGCCATGCGCCGGGCGTGCTGCGCCAGGTCAAGGCACCCGATGGCACGCCGCTGGTCGCCGGCAAGCACGTCACCGGCTTCGCCAACACCGAAGAGGACGCCGTCGGCCTGACCAACGTCGTGCCCTTCCTGGTGGAGGACATGCTGAAGGACCTGGGCGGTGACTACAGCAAGGGCCCGGACTGGAGCTCGTATGTGCTGCGCGATGGCCTGCTGGTCACCGGCCAGAACCCGGGCTCGTCGGCCGAAGCGGCTGCAGTGCTGATCCAGGCTGTGGCCAAGGCCTGAACCCCACGAAGGGGCGATCCGGCAGGCCTGTCCGGATCGCATCCCTCCCCCATGCTACGGTGCGCGCAACGGCAACCCGCAGTGTCCCAGGCCGGGAGGTTCCCATGACGCGCACCCAGGCGACACCCACGGCGGCCACCGGCACGGTCCCGCCCGACCTTTTCGGCGCCCTGCGGCAGATGCTGCTGCGCCATGGCGACGGCCTGCTCGTCGTCCACGATACAGACCAGCATTTCTACGCCAATTGCCGCAGGCCGGGCGCCAACGGCAAGGCACAGTTCTTCGCTGCAGTGAAGGTGTCCGGGCGCAGGCACGCCTTCCACCTGATGCCCGTCTACGACTTTCCCGAGCTGCTGGCAGGCATCAGCCCCGCGCTGAAGCAACACATGCAGGGCAAATCCTGCTTCAACTTCGAGCACTGGGACGCCCCGTTGCTGCAACAGCTGCAGGCGCTGGTCGACCAGGGCGCCGCGCGTTACATGGCCGAAGGCAGGCTCTGAAGCCTGCGCTCCCTCCCATCAGAAATCGACGGTGGCCGACAGCGTGAAGGTCCGCGGTGCACCCAGCGCGAGGCTGGACAGCAAGGGCTGGCCCCAGTAGGCCGTGTTGGTCAGGTTGTTGATCGTGCCGCGCAGGGTCAGCGGGCGGCCGGAGAGACGGGTCGCGTAGCGCGCCCCCAGGTCGTACACGGTGTGCCCGGCCACCCACTGCGTGTTGTCGGCACTGATGAACTGCCGGGACATGGAGGTGATGCCCGCATTAAGGCTGAAGCCTTCCAGCATCGGCAGATCCCATTCGGCGGTGATCTTACCCTGCACCTTCGGCAGGCCGGTGGCCAGCTTTCCTTCGTTGATGCCACTCTGGGTGCGCGTGAGCTTGGGCTGCACGTAGGCCACGCCGCCCATCAGGCGTACATCGTCCAGCGGTGAACCGAAGAAGCTCCAGTCCGCGCCGCGGTTGCGCTGTTCGCCGCCGAACGAATAGATGTTCGAGACCGGATCGGTGTAGCCATTGGGCCGCTTGATCTCGAACAGGCTGAAGGAATGTGCGAAGCGGCCCGCATCGAGCTTCAGGCCAAGTTCTTTCTGCCGTGTCTTGAACGGCGGGAACACTTCGCCGGCATTGGCGGCCGTGGTCGGCGCGGTCGCACCCTGGCTGAGGCCCTCGATGCTGTTGGCATACAGCGATACCTTGCCGCCCAGCTTGAACAGCAGCGCGGCGGCCGGGGTAGTGGCGCTCTGCTTGTAGCGCGAAGACAGTGCACCGGTGTTGATGTCGAACGCATCGCTCTGCACCTGCTGGCGACGCACGCCCAGCGTGACCTGCACGCGATCGTCGGCGAACCCCAGGGTATCGGCCACGCCCACGCTGCGCAGCTTCACCTCGGTATGCATGATGTGGGGAGTGATGAACGCCGGCGCTTCGTTCCAGGTGGGCGCGTAGAGGTTGGTCACCCAGCTGGCCTCGGGCACGCTGCGGCGGCCGTAGTCGTCCTGCTTGTGCTGGTAGGCGGTGGCATTGGCGGCCAGCTGGTGGCTGACCGGGCCGGTCTGGAAGCTGCCGCGCACGCCCACATCAGCCGACTGCTTGCGGGTGTGGAAGGCCAGCTGGGCCACGGTCGTGCGGAAATCACCGGCGTTGTTGAGCACCAACGCACTGATGGCACCGTTGTAACGGTAGTTCGTCTCGCTGGCACCGAAGGCCGCATAGCCCATCAGGTGATCGTTGAAGTCGACTTCACCGCGCAGGATCGCGCCCTTGTCACGGCTCTCCACCCTGCCCCATTCGGGGTTGATGAGCACATCGGCGCGCGGCGGCTTCGGTACCGCCACGCCAACATCCAGGCTGACGCCGCGGGTTGGGCCATGGATGAGATCCTCGGCAGTGTAGAGGTCCAGCGATGCGCGGCTGCGCTCGCCGCGCCAGTCCAGGGCCAGCGAACCCAGCTGGTAGGCCTTGTCCTGGTGGCGGATGGCACCCTCGCCTTCGCGGTGCACGGCGTTGAAGCGCACGCCCCACTGATTGCGGTTGCCGAAGCGGCGGCCGACATCCACATGGCCGCCGAACTGCGCGTCGGCGCCATGGTCCACGCTCAGCCGGGTCAGCGGCGCATCGTCCGCACGCTTGGGAACCAGGTTGATGGTGCCGCCTACCGAACCGCCCGGCGGCATGCCGTTGAGCAGCGCCGACGGTCCCTTCAGCACGTCGATCCGCTCGAACATTTCCGGCGACGTGCGATAGAACGGCGCCATGCCGAACAGGCCGTCCACGGTCATGTCGGTGGTGCTGGAAGCAAACCCGCGGATGGCGTAGTTCTCGCTCCACGCGCCGGAGGCATTGTTGGTGAACACCGTCGGATCTGCGGCCGCGATGACCGAGGTGATGTCACGTGCCTGCCGATCGGCGATGTAGGCCTCGGTATAGCTGATGGTGTTGAACGGCGTATCCATGAAATCACGGTTGCCGAGCAGGCCCACGCGCCCGCCCGACGCCACTTGCCCGCCGGCATAGGGGTCGGTGACGGTGCGGCGCTCGTGCACGTTCACCGAATCGAGGGTGGACACCTGCGGCGCGCGGTCGGTGGCGGCGGCGATGGCCTGGGCAAGCGCCGAAGGCGCGGGAAGGATGAGAACGCCGCCCAGCGCAAGCAGCAGCGGGGTGGCTCGGCCTGCGCGCAGGCAGGACAAGGGAGCATGGCAACGGACATCGGACGTCATGGGTGTACCTGGGTATGACGAGGCCTGCGCCCTGGTCATGGGTCCGGCAGATTCCGGATGGACGGGTGCAGGCGGGGTTGCTGGCTGGGCCGATGCCTGGCTGGGAGCGGTGAGGCGCAATTGCTACGATCACGCCGCGCGCAGGTGGTGCGCGGCGTGGTGCGATTAATTATCATTACTATAAAATAAATGGTCAAGCCGCCGATGAAAGACAGCGAACAGGCACCGACGCGCGGACGCCCGAAGAAGCTCAGCCATGCACGCATCGTCGAGGCCGGCATGGCCATGGGGCTGCGCGACCTGACCTTCGTCGGGCTTGCGGGCGCACTCGGGGTGACCCACATGACGCTCTACAACCACATCGCCAGCCTGGAGGCGCTGAAAGTCGCGGTGGCCGAAGCCATCTTCGAGCGCTGGCAGATGCCACCTGTCGAGCGGGGCGATGGGCAGGCGCTGCCGGACTACCTGATCGACTTCATCGCTTCGCTGCGCGATCTGGTGATCGCACACCCCGGGCTGACCCCTTACCTGCTGCGGCGCTCGGTGGCGTCACCCACGATGAGTGCGCGCATCGCCGGGCATCAGAGCGAGGTTGCAGCAGCGTATGCCCTGCCGGTGGAGCAGGCACGCTGGTTGATGTCGACCGTGGCGTTCCATTGCATCGCCGTGGCCGACACGCTGTACGCCGGTACCGGCAAGGACGCCGTGCCCGCAGGAACGCGCGCCCGCGACGCCAGTGAGGTCGACCGCGAGTTCGCCCAGGGCATGCATGCGTTGGCGCTGGGGGCGCTGCAGATCCTGCGCAGCGGCGTGGACCTGCAGTCGCTGTCGCTGCCGCCGCCGGCGGCAAAGGGCGGCTAGCGCTCGCGGCAGCGCAGCCAGCCGCCCGCAGGGGCTGAGATCTGTTCCCACCCGTTGGCCACCCGGCGGAAGGCCTGCCCGCCGATGCAGGCCGTGCCGGTGCGTTTGGCCTCGGCCGAACCGAGCGCAGGCAGCACGCCCACCTCGGCGGACGGACCGGGACGACCGGCCTGGCGCGCTTCATTCTGCAGGATGCCGGCTTCAACGCTGGCGCAGTACGCCTTCATGCCGGGATGCGGGTGGTTCGGCCAGGCGTACTGGTCGCAGTTGAACGGCGTCGTGCTCTTGGCCATCGAGTTGTGCGCCGGCCGGGGTGCGGCGGGCAGCGGCCTGGGCGCGGGTCCGGTGGCCGAGCGGATCTGCTGTGCTGCCGCAGGCAGCGCTGCAGCCAGCAGCCAACCCGACAGCAGCAAGGGGCGAACAACCATGGCGTGTCCTCGTTCCATGAGTGGGCAGTGCAAAGGCCCTGCGGCGTGACGCATCACGCTTCCGGCCGGTCCATGCCGGCGATTCTGCCCGAAACCCGGGCCGCTGCGGGGGTGGTTCATCCATTGGACGCCGGCCTGTTCTAGCATGGATCACGTCCTTTGACTGCCCAGGATCACCATGACGGATCATTCTTCTGCCGCATTCACTGAAACCGAACGCCAGCACGCGCTGGATGCGCTGCATGTGGTCGGCAGCCTGCCCGAGCCGGCCTACGATGACATCGTGAAGGTGGCCGCCGCCGTCTGCGGTACGCCGATGGCGCTGGTGACCCTGATCGATCGTGACCGCCAATGGTTCAAGGCGCGCATCGGCGTGGAGGGCAGCGAAACCGACCGCGACGTGGCGGTCTGCGACCACGCGATCCGCCAGCCCGATCAGTTGCTGGAAGTGGGCGACCTGAAGCAGGACAGCCGCTTCGTCGACAACCCGGTGTTGAACGAGATGGGTGCGCGCTTCTATGCGGGCATGCCGCTGGTCACCCGCGAGGGCGCGGCGGTGGGCAGCGTCTGCGTGGTGGACCTGACGCCGCGTTCGCTCAGCGCCGAGCAGCGTGACGCCCTGCAGGCCCTGGCCCGGCTGACCATGAACCTGATGGAAGCGCGCAGCCGCGAGCGCGAGCAGGAAGTGGCGACCATCCTCGAGCAGAGCCCGCTGGTGGAAGCCGCGCACGCCACCACCGGCACCGCCTGCACCGTGGTCATCCTCGAGCTGCAGGACCTGGCGGCCCTGGCCGAGCAGATGGGCGAGCGCAGCCTGGAGCGCCAGCTGCAGCAGCTGGATGTGGCGCTGGAACAGTGCCTGGATGCCACGCGCGGCGACAGCATCAACCGGGTCACCGGCAGCGGCGAGTTCATCGCGGTGCTGGGCAGCGACCAGGCCAGCGACACCCTGGCGGCGCTGCAGGCGGTGGCCGACGATGCCTCCTCGCGGCTGGCCCGGCCGCTGCTGCTGGGCGCCGCCGGCGGTACCGGCGAGGAAAGCACCAGCGCGGTGTTCCTGCGCGCCGACCGTGAACTGAGCGCGCGCAAGGACGAACAGCGCTGAGGCTGCGCAGGTCTCAGTCGAACCAGAGCATCGTGGCCGGCCCGCTGCAGTCTGCAGGCAGGGGGTCGGCCAGGCTGCCCGGCAATGCGGACAGTGCGCCGCTGCCAAAAGTATGCGTCGTGCCGAAGGCCACACCCTTGCCGGTTCGGGTGTAGCGCACGCCCACGGCCACGCCGTCCTTTCTTTCCAGCTCGAAGCCGTCCGGCCACAGCGCAAGAAGGCGCTGACCCGATCCAGTAACGAAGTAGACGCACGAGCCGATGGGCTCGATGGTGCCGATGGAAGCAGCGGTCAACCAGACCGTCGACGCTTCAGGCGTCAGCGTTACCGCCCGCAGCTGTGGCGCAGGATGGCGATCACCGCCCCCCGTTGTGCTGCAGCCTGCCACTGCGGACAGCAGCATCAGCACAAGGCTGTTGCGGAGTGTCCGTGTCTGGGTCATCGGTCCCATCTGCCCTCCTGGCTGACTTCGTTGACTGGAGCTTACCCTGCCGCGAACGTGCAGTCTGCGCTGGCGACGAGGCTGACAAACGCCCCGCGCAGCGTGGCGTTGTGATGCTCGACGATGGTCTGCGCCTCAAGCACGGCCGAATCGGTGGTGGTGTGCGCGTCGGCCACCAGCACGGCCGCAACGCCGAGGTCGCGCGCGGCGCGGCAGGTGGTATCCACGCAGTAGTCGGTCTTCATGCCGACGATGACCAGTTCTTCGACGCCGGCCGCGGCCAGTCGCTCGACCAGGCCGGTCTCGAAGAAGCAGCTGGGCCGCGTCTTCTCGAACACGGTGTCGCGCGCCGGATCGATGGCGAGGCCAGCCAGCAGCTGCGACAGCGGGCTGTCGCTGGCAAGCGGCGAGCCTGCGGGGCCGACGTGGCGTGCGGCAAACACCGGGGCATCGGCGGCATGTGCGCGGTCGATCAGCGCATTGATGTTGACCAGGACTTCGTCAGCGCGGTAAGGGCAATGCGCGCCGTTGAACAGGCCGTGCTGCATGTCGATGACCAGCAGGCCGCGGCGGGGGATTCGGGATGGGCTCATGGTGTTTCTCCTGTGGGGTGGGCACGGACGGAGAAACAGAAGACCCCGTCCATGACTGGCGGGGTCCTGAGGGGCGGCGCTACATCACGTCACGTAACGACCTCACGACCTGCCAGGGGCAGTCGTGGTGGTAGTGACGGCGGCGGCGCGGAGGACCATGCGCCCGATGCTGCGTCAGCGCGTTGTCGTGGTCAAGCCCTCATGCCGGCGACAGCGCCTGCAATGCATCGAACACCGGGGTTTCGCCCTCGGTGAGTTCGATGATGCAGCGGCGCAGCTGCGGGTGTTCGATCAATGCCAATAGCGTGGCAGCGACGTCGGCGCGGGCGATGTTGCCGTAGGGAATGGCGAGGCCGGCACGCACCCGGCCCGTGCCCGGTTCGTCGGTGAGCGTGCCCGGGCGCAGGATCACCCAGTCCAGCGGGCTTTCGGCCAGGTGCACGTCGGCACGCTTCTTCACCACCATGTAGTTCTCGAACGTATCCGACAGGTGCTTGCCACGACCGGCTTCCGGGAAGGCCGACACCAGCAGGAAGCGCGGCACGGCCGCGGCCTGTGCCGCGGCCACGGCCAGTTCCAGTCCGCGCCCATCGATGGCGTCGGTCATCGACGCGCCGCCCTTGCCACCGGCACCGGCCGAGAACACCACCACGTCGCAGCCTTTCATCAGCGCCGCCAGCGCGGCGACATCCAGCTGCAGCAGATCGCCCTGCACCGGGCCGGCGCCGAGGGCGGTGAGTTCGGCGGCCTGGTCCTGACCGCGATGCAGGGCCAGTACGCGATGGCCACGTGCGCTGGCCTGCTCGACAAGGGAACGGCCGACCTTGCCGGCTGCGCCGACGATGAATACCTGGCTCATGCTGGATCCTGTGAAGGGGGTGGTCCAGTGTGGCGCGCAGAAAACCAACACAGCGTGATCGCCCGCGATGGCTCCGGTAGATGCCAACCTTGGTTGGCCCCTGGCCCTACGGCCCACCAAGGTGGGCATCTACCAAGGCGGCTCCCGGTGGCTGGACACGCTTCGGTAGATGCCAACCTTGGTTGGCACCCTGGATCTACGGCCCACCAAGGTGCGCATCTACCAAGGCGGCTCCCGGTGGCTGGACGCGCTTCGGTAGGTGCCAACCTTGACTGGCGCCCTGGCCCTACGGCCCACCAAGGTGGGCATCTACCAGGGCGGTTCACGTCCGTCCGCCGACTGCGACCCGCATCCATCGGGTCATGCGACCTTCGCGCCGCGCACACGGCAGCCAGCCGCTGGCTTGATGCCCGGAAGCGGAACATAGGGGCAACATGACAATACGAGCACGACCTGCGTATGCAGAAGTATGGAAATGAACAGACGCAGGAGCACTGCCTGTTATTGGTAGAGGATCAGCTGGATCTGGCTGAACTGGTTGAGGATGCGCTGTCCAACGAGGGGAACACCATCACGCACGCTGAAAGCGTATTCGAGGCACTCAGCCTGCTGCGCAACGAGCAGTTCGATGCCGCCATCCTTGATATCGAGCTCGGCGACGGCGTGGTGTTCCCGGTCGCTGACCGGCTGGCGGAGCTGGGCGTGCCCTTCCTGTTCGCCTCCGCCGTCTACGATCAGGTCGTGCCAGCCCGACACCAGAAAGCACGCTTCGTCGCCAAGCCGTTCCACATCCCGCAACTTCAGGAAGCAGTGAACCAGACGCTGGCCCAGAGCCGTGGCAGACAACCGTTACAGCGCTGAAACTGCACCCACCGCAAGGAATTCCTCCGATGAGCAAGCTACCGTTCAACCCCACGGGCGACGCCAGCGACCAGGACAAGGCGCATACGCCGGACAAGGTCCGTACCGACCAGAGCTGGAAGAAAGGCAAGGACATGCCGGAACAGAACGAGACGGCACATCCCGACGACTACGAGCGACCTGAGGTCGATCCGACGGGAGGTCGTCGAGGGTCGAAAGACTGAGCTGCCTCCCTCCCCTTCAAAGACCGTCGAACCAGCTCGCGTACGGCGTATTCTTTACCAGGTAGCGGTTGTAGTCCTTGCCACCATCTGTCCACCACACCGGGCCACGCTCGCCGAGACCTCGTTTAGCCGCATCCACCGCGCGGCGTGCATTCCGCAGCGCCGCCGCTTCTCCGCTCCTCATCGCGGCCTGCACCGCGCGCCGCGCGTCCATGAGCGCCGCCACCCACCGCGCACGTTCGATGGCGGTGAGATTCGGGTTGGTCGCGCGCCAGAGCCGCCCGCGCACCACGATGTAGCGCCTGTCAGGGGTCAGCGGCGTACCGCTCGCTGGGTCGCTTGTCACGGGGTCAGCACGATCTTCCGGCAGTCATCGTCCTTCGCATCGAACATGGCATAGCCCTGCGCGGCTTCGGCCAAGCTCAACCGGTGCGAAATGATGTTGCCGGGGTCCAGCTTGCCCTCCAGGATGGCGGTCAGCAGCTCGGGCATGAGGCCCTGCACATGGGTCTGCCCCATCTTGAAGGTCAGGCCCTTGTCGAATGCGTCCCCCAGCAGGAAGCCATGAACGAAACCGGCGTAGACCCCGGGAATGCTGACCACCCCACCCCGCCGGGCGGCCGCGATGCACTGGCGGATCGCTACGCCACTGCTGCCTTCCAGCTTCACCGCTGTCAGCGCGGTCTCAAGCGAACTGCCCTCCGCCTCGAACCCGACCGCCTCGATGCAGGCATCCACGCCCCGGCCGCTGGTCTGGCTGACGATGTAATCCGCCGGATCGTCCACCTTGCCGAAATCGATCGGCGTGACACCATAGGTGCGTTGCGCGAAGTCCAGCCGATACGGCAGATGGTCCACCATGAAGATGGTTTCCGCACCCAGGAGGCGGCAACAGGCGGCACTCATCAAGCCAACCGGGCCTGCACCGAAGATCGCTACCGTCGAGCCCGCCTTCACCCCTGCGTTGAGCGCGGCCTGATAGCCGGTCGGCAGGATATCGGACAGGAACAGCACCTGCTCATCGGCCACGCCATCCGGAATCCGCAGGGGGCCGACATTGGCCTTGGGTACACGCACGAATTCTGCCTGGCCGCCAGCGACCCCGCCGTAGAGGTGGCTGTATCCGAACAATGCGGCTGGTGGCATCAATCCCTTCGCATTGAGCGCCGCGCCTTTGCCTGGGTTGGTGGTTTCGCACGCGGCATACTCCGCCAACTGGCAGTGGAAACACTCGCCGCAGGCAATCACGAACGGTATGACCACCCGGTCGCCGGCGCGCACCTGGGTTACGCCCCTGCCAACCTCTTCCACAATGCCCATGAACTCGTGGCCCAGCACATCGCCGGTGTGCAGATCCGGGATCTTCCCCCGGTACAGGTGCAGGTCCGAGCCACAGATGGCGGTGGCGGTGACACGCAGGATGATGTCGTCTTCTGCGGCAAGTACCGGATCGGGGACGGTCTCAACGCGGACATCCTTACGGCCGTGATAGGTCAGCGCCTGCATCGTCGTTCTCCTGCCGTTGGGGACTGCAGGGTTGCATGGGCACGGCTGTGCCGGCGGTGACCTTGCCGTGTGCGGGGCGTGGATTCCACTGTTGCAGCTTCAGCGGCCTTCGGCATCCACGGTGATCTCTCCCGAGGTTTCCAGCATGGCCAGTTCGATCTGGTGATGGCCATCGCAGCCTGCCTTGCGCATGGCCACGTCCAGGTCCTCCGGCGCCACATTGCAACGGCGCAACTGCTCCCAGAACACCTTGCCGTTACGCACCAGCACGACCGGCGCGCCCTCCACCCAACGGTGCAGCCGACGATTGCGCGCGGTCACGAAACCGACCAGCCAGTTCAGACCCAGCAACGTGGCGGCAAGGATGAGTCCGCCAAGCAGCGAGGTGTCCTCACCGATCAGCGAGTTCTGCACCGCCGTACCCAGCAGGACGATCACCAGCATATCGAACGGTGCGGACTGCCCGATCGATCGTTTGCCACTGAGCCGCGTCAACAGCAGCACCACCACGTAAACGGCGGTGGCCCGTAGTACGAACTCAAACCACGGCATGCCCAGCTCGAACAGATCGGTCACGGTCTTCTCCCTGCATGGCCTGCCCGGAGGGATACAGAACAGGTCGTCCACGCTGCGTGACTCTGTCTACGCGACCTGCTATAGCGGGTGCAGGGCCCAGTGGCCCAACGACAGCCCCTTGCGAAGGATGCGGTACGCGTCGCGGTCAAACAGCGGATCAGTCCGACGCACGCGCCGGGCAGCGGCCAGGGTCTTCGCGCTGCCGTGATAGAACCACCCATCAACGACGTGGAACTGCCGCATCGCTTCGCCGCGCTCCTCGATGGCCACGGGGCCGGCGTAGGGCCATTCGGCAATCTCCAGCAGCATGAGCGCATCGGCCAGCCGCTGCTGATGCTCGGCAAGGGTCTCGCCGCCGCAGCAGGCACCGGCACACTGGCGCAGCATCGAGCGGAAGCACGGGCGTCCAGAGGGAAGCCGCTCCAGGCCCAGCAGCGAATAGCAGAGCCGATTCTCATCCGCCACGCGGCGCAGTGACTCACGCGCGGCGCGGGCACTCGAATAGATGCCGTACAACATCGGCGTGGACGTCAGATCCACGTCTGACGAGTTCACCACGCTGATCTCGCCCCGGTACAGACGCAGGCTGAACTGACGCGGCAACCGCCGCAGCAGCCGGTTGTACAGCGGGCGCTGTTCTTTCACCATCGCCGCCTCCAGCAGCTGCGCGCCCAGATCGCCCGCCATCGGCAGATGACTGATGCGCTCTGACTGGCGCAGCATCGCAGCCTCCTCAGCCGTCCGCAGATGGTCCATCACCCGCGTGCGCAGGTTGATGCTTTTGCCGATGTAGAGCGGCAGGCCACCCTCGCGGCCATGGAACGTATAGACGCCGGGTTGTGCGGGGAGCGCCTGCGCCTGCTCGCGCAGATGCTCGGGAAACACATACCCGGCGGCGCGGGCGGAACGTCGCGCGGCCTGCGCATTGGAAGGCATGAAGGGCAGCAGTCAGGTGCAGTGGAACCAGCGATGCATGATAGGCAAGCGCCGCAGGACGGCCAACGCGTAACGGTGCACGCCACTGAACGCTTCATGTTGATGCCGTGGACACTTGACGTGCACGCCTTCGGCGCGGGCGCCTCGACCACTCTGGTGGCCGCCTTACGGAGAGAAACCATGACGCAGGAAAACCCCGGCGCCCTCGGGCGCACGCGCTGGGCCATTGCCGAGGGCTACATTCCCGGTTGGAGCAACGGGCCTGAGCCCGAGCTGCAGAGTCACGACACGTGCTGCATCCTCAATGCCGGCAGCACCGATGCCCGTATCAGCCTGATGCTGTACTTCGAAGATCGAGCGCCGCAGGGGCCCTACACCTTCACCGTTCCTGCCCAGCGCACCTGCCACAAACGCTTCAACGACCTGCAGGAACCAGCCCCGGTGCCGCTGGGCGTTGGCTTCTCCTGCGTCATCGAGTCCGACGTGCCCGTGGTGGTGCAGCACACGCGCCTGGATTCGCGCCAGGCGGCGAACAGCATCATGACCACCATCGCGCACCCGCTGTGACCCACGCCGTGCACGCCGTGCCGACATTGCTGGGCCACGGCGTTTACTGCGGGGTGCCCACACTGGCCGCTCCCTCCCTCCATAGACGACGCACGCATGCCAGTCCCCAACTACCCGAAGCCGCCATTCAAGGCGCAGCAACAGTCCTTCCCTGGCAAGACCAGCAAACTTGACCCGAAACCGGACCACGGTGAACAGAGCTACAAGGGTCACCGCCAGCTTGAGGGCAAGAAGGCACTCATCACCGGTGGCGACAGCGGCATCGGCGCAGCCGTGGCCATTGCCTATGCACGCGAAGGTGCGGATGTGGCGATCGCCTTCCTGGAAAGCGAAAAGGACGATGCTGCCGCCATCGGCAAGCTCATCCAGGAGGCCGGCCAGAAGGCGGTTCTGGTCCCCTGCGATATCAGTGACGAGGCGCAGGCCGAACAGTTGATCCAGCGCGTCGTGCATGAGCTGGGCGGCCTGGACATCCTGGTCAACAACGCCGCCTACCAGCGCTACTACGAGTCGTTTGACGAGATCACGATGGACGACTGGCGCAAGACATTCGATACCAATGTCCATGCGCTGTTCAACCTGACCCGCCTCAGCGTTCCGCACCTGAAGGGCGGCGGCTCGGTCATCAACACCGCATCGGTGAACTCGAAGAAGCCGACGCCGAACATCCTGCCGTACTCCACCACCAAGGGTGCGGTCGCCAACCTCACCATCGGCCTGGCGGGACTGCTGGCCGAAAAGGGCATCCGGGTCAACGCGGTCCTGCCGGGCCCGATCTGGACGCCATTCATTCCCGCCGGCATGGCCGCGGACAAGGTCGAAAATTTCGGCAGCCAGACCCCGTTCGGCCGCCCCGGCCAGCCCGCCGAACTCGCGTCCGCCTACGTGATGCTGGCCGCTGACAGTGCCAGTTACACGTCGGGCGCGCTGCTCACCATCTCCGGTGGCGCCGTCACCCTGTAACCCGTTATCTACCTCCCCCAAGGAAACCCCATGACCCGCAACCAGTACGACATGCAGAACCCCCTCACCCAATTCCCGCAACCGACCTACCCGGCCCAGGTGCAGACGCCACCGGGTACGGTGCACGAGTTGAATCCCAAGGCAGATCACGGCGAGAAGAGCTACGTCGGCCTGGGGCGGATGAAAGGGCGCAAAGCGCTGATCACCGGCGCTGACTCCGGAATCGGCCGCGCGGTGGCCATCGCCTTCGCGCGGGAAGGTGCGGATGTCGCGCTCAACTATCTGCCCGAGGAAGAGAAGGACGCGGCGGAAGTCGTCGCCCTGATCAACGCGGAAGGCCGCAAGGCCATTGCCCTGCCCGGCGATCTGCAGGACGAGGCGTTCTGCCGGGACCTGGTGAAGCAGGCCGTGGACGGGCTGGGCGGACTGGATGTGCTGGCGAACATCGCTGGCAAGCAGCTGGCCGTGGAAAAAATCGAGGATCTGGACACCGAGCAGTTCGAGGCGACATTCCGCACCAACGTGCACGCGCTGTTCTGGGTGTGCAAGGCCGCCCTGCCCCATCTACCGGCCGGCGCGACGATCATCAACACCGCTTCCATCCAGGCCTACCAGCCCTCGCCGAACCTGCTCGACTACGCGCCCACCAAGGCCGCCATCGTCAACTTCACCAAGTCGCTGGCACAGCAGGTCGCCGAGCGCGGCATCCGCGTCAATGCGGTTGCGCCGGGCCCGATCTGGACGCCGCTGCAGCCCGCAGGTGGCCAGCCGCCGGAGGCGATCCCCGATTTCGGTTCGCAGACCCCGTTGAAGCGCGCGGGCCAGCCGGTAGAGATGGCATCCGCCTACGTTCTGCTGGCCACCCAGGAATCGAGTTACATCACCGGTGAGGTGATTGGCGCCACTGGCGGCATGCTGCTGCCGTGACCCAGGACGCAGTGGAAGGAGTGAGCATCGCGCGTGACCCTGAGGGTCACGCGCCGATCAACGCATACGCGGCCATCGGTGATGGGCGGTCTGCCGCACTGATCGCGCCCGATGGCAGCATCGACTGGTGGTGCGCACCCTGCCTGGATGCGCCGCCCCTGTTCGATCGCTTGCTGGATGCGGCTGACGGCGGGCGTTTCGTGCTGCAGGCGCGCAACATCGAGAACGTCTCCCGCCGCTACCGGCCGGACAGCAATGTACTGGAAACCGAGGTGCGCACCGTGTCGGGCCGTGCCCTGGTGACCGAATCGCTGAACAGCGGGCCGGCCGGACGCCTGCCGTGGTCAGAACTGGCGCGCCGCATCGAAGGACTCGACGGAGAGGTGACCTTCGATCTGCACTATCTTCCGGGTACCCGCGCCGGCAGCTGCACGCCCTGGATGAGCGACACGCCCAACGGCTGCGTGCACCATGTCGGCCCGGTGATGACCATGCTGCGCTATCCCGAGCAGACCCGCATCGAGCAGTGTGATGACCGCGAGGTGAGGGGCAGCATCCAGGTTGCACCGGGCGAGCGGGCGATCATTGCCCTGCTGGCCTCGCAGGACGAAGTGCTGCCGGTACCGCCCTTGCAGGACATCGATACCCGCATCGACCGTTCCGACCGTGAATGGCGGCAATGGGTTGCCGATCTGCATTGTGAGAGCCGCCAGCGCAGCGAGGTCATGTGTTCGGCGCTGGCGCTGAAGTTCCTCTGGTTTGCTCCCACTGGGGCGATCGCCGCAGCGGTGAGTGCCTCTCTGCCCGAACGCCTGGGGGGCGACAAGAACTGGGACTATCGATATGCCTGGGTGCGTGATGCCGCCTATGTGATCAAGGCGTTCCTGCGCGTAGGCGCCCTGCCCGACGCGAAGGCGGGTTTCAGCTGGCTGATGACCACCATCGGCCGCCACCGTCCAGGCATTCCACCGTGCTACACCCTGCGCGGAGAGCGTGTGGAGCAGGAGCGTTACATCGACATCCCGGGCTACCAGGGCAGCCAACCGGTGCGGGTCGGCAACACCGCAACCGACCAGCTGCAGACCTGTGTCTACGGCGATGTGCTGGAGATGGCCAGCCGGATGATCGAGGCCGGACACATACTGGATCCCGCTACCGCGCGCCTGCTGTTCGAGCTGGCAGACGAATGCGCCGACCAATGGATGCGCAAGGACTGCGGATTCTGGGAACTGGAAGAGCTGCAGCACTACACGATGTCCAAGGTGGAATGCTGGATGGCCCTTCGACGCGCCTGCGAGCTCGCTGAAAAGGGCCACATCACCCGCGCGCGCCTACCACGCTGGCAGCGCGAGAAAGAGCGCATCCTGGACTGGATCGATACGCACTGCTGGGATGAGAGCAAGCAGGCATACGTGATGCACGCCGGCAGTGACCGGCTGGATGCCAGCCTGATGCTGGCCTCGCGATTCGGCCTCGCCGAGGTACGGCGGGAGCGCTTCATCGCTACCCGTGACGCCATGCGACGCGAGCTGTGCGATGCCAGCGGCGATCTGTTGTGGCGCTACAGCGGCATGCAGGATTGCGAAGGCACCTTCATCAGCTGCGCGTTCTGGATGGTGGAGGCGTATGGCTTGCTGGACGAGCGGGACGAGGCCGAGCGCCTGTTCCATTCACTGCTGGGGCGGGTGCGCAACGATGTCGGGCTGATGCCGGAAATGTGGGACCCGCTCACTGGACAGGGTCTGGGCAACACACCGCAGGGCTTGAGTCATCTGGCGCTGATCCATGCCGCGTTTGCGGTGGACGGCCACTAGATCCGCGCTGAAGGACTGCTCAGCTGGCCAAGGCCAGCTGAGGAGTTGGCAACGCCTCAAAGGCAGCCAGGCTTGCCAGATGATCCGCAAAGCCACCGACGGCGCGGCCTGACAACCGGCTACTGGTGGTCACCACAGGCGCGCTGGCCCAACGGATCGACGCGCCAGCCGCCTCCAATCGACGCACCAGGTCCACATCTTCGGAGCATCGCTTCGCCGCGAATCCGCCCGCCCGCCGGTAGGCAGAGGCCGAGACCCCGAGGTTGGCCCCGTGCACGCGACCATGCCCCTCATCCCAGCGCTCGCTGCGCTGGAAGCAGCTGCGCAACCACGCCTGCTGCGGCGCCAGCTCGCCAAGATCGACGACGCCACAGAACACGTCGGTGCCTGCGGCGCGCTGGGCCACCAGCCAATCGGCCGGGACTTCGCTGTCTGCATCGGTGCTGGCCAGCCATGTGGCGCCGCGCTCGATAAGCACACCCGCCGCGGCCGCGCGCGCAGCGCCGACGCAGCGTGCCTGCAGGCTGAGGATTTCCGCGGCCATCCCTGCACAGACCTCAGCACTGCCATCCGTGCAGGCATCCAGGGCAACGATTATCTGCACCGGCTCACCAGCCAACCCGGGATGCGCTGCGGCAATGGCCAGCGAGCGCAGGCACGCCGGAAGGTGCTCGGCTTCGTTGTGTGCCGGCACCAGCACGCCGATCATCTCAGCCCCTCGTTGCTGGCCAGCGAAAGCGGTGCTCGGGTCCAGCCCTGCAGGATGAAGTCGCTGTCGCGGTAGCAGAAGGCCTCCTGCAGGCCATGCCCCAATCGCTCATGCACCAGCGCGCTGCGGGTGGCCCGGCCCGGGAACGACGGCAGCCAATGGCAGGCAACCAGCAGGCCGTCGTCCTTCATCGCGGCGTGCAGCCCGTCGCGCAGTTCGACCAGCGCATCTGGGCCGAGGTAGTAACCCATCTCGCCACATACGATCAGATCGAATCGACCGGCCGGCCACTGCTGCGGATGCTGCGCGCAATGCACCTGCACATGCGGTAGATGCGCCAGCCCGCGGCGCGCCTGGAAAGCGGCGCGCGGACTGATGTCGGTGGCCAGCAGGCGCTCGCAGCGGCCGGCCAGGCGCTCTGTGAGCACCCCGTTGGAGCAGCCCAGCTCCCAGCCGCGTTGGAAGGTGGGCTGGGTAAGACTGGCCATCAGCAGGTCGCGCTTACGCTCTTCGTACCAGCGGGTGCGGTAGCCGAAGGGATCGTCATTGGCGTGGATTTCGTCAAAGTAAGGCTGGGCGCTCATGCAAAGTAGACCTCGTGGGTACGGTAGAAGCGGGTGAGCACGTGGGCCGGAAGGATGGGCTCGGCCTGCAGCCGTGGCACGTCACCGGTCTGGGTGCGGAACTGGGCGATGGCCTCGCGCTTGCGCGCGGCGACAGCGGAAATATCGAGCAGGCGTGGCGCTTCCCAGGCCATGTGGGCGCAACCTGGGTCCAGCCAGTGCCAGCCCCACACCGGATACTCCAGGCGCTGGCATCCGGCCGAACGCGCGGCACGCCAGGCAGCACGGCCCGCTGCTTCATGGTCGGGGTGGCCATCGAAGCGCCACGGTGCCAGTACCAGGTCGTCCTCGCGCAGCGTCTGCCACAACCAATCTTCCAGGCCCGTTTCGTGATTGCTGACCCCGCCGTCGGCAATGCCAAGGTGGACGATGGACGCAGCATCGATGGCCAGCTCGGCAAGGGCGTCGCGCAGTTCCTCGCGGCGTGCCTGACGCAGGCGCTGCGGTGTCCACCAGGCTTCGCCCGGATAGCATGCCTCGCCATCGGTTACCGCCACCACCTGCACCGGCACGCCAATGGCTGCCGCCGCACACAGCAAACCGCCACAGGCCAGTACCTCGTCATCCGGATGCGGCGCGACCACCACGATGCGCCCTGCCCCGGCAACGAGTTCGGCCAAAGGCGTCTCGGGCTGCTGCCAGAGCCAGTCGCAGTGCTCCCATGCGCGTTCGTCAGAGCCTTGGCCGTGGATGGTGGCTACAGCGCCCATGGCATCACCTGCCGGGCGCACTGTTCGCCCAGCCATTCCCAATCCTTGTCGGCGTGGCTCTGCCGCATGAACACGGTCAGATCGGCCCAGCGGCGCGCATGGGCATCTTCCATGCACATCGGCGCCGGGCCAAGCGCGCGGCCGGCCAGGTCCAGTACCTGCGTGGCGGCGCGTTCGACCACGCTGCGCACGCGGACTACCTGCACCCGGTGGGTAAGCTGCGGCGCTGCATCGATGGCATGGGCCAGTTCGCGCAGCAGTGCCGCTGCCGGGGCCAGCGCGAGGTCAGCCTTGCCCAGCAGGCGTGCACGCAGGCCCTCACTGCAGGCGTGCTGCATGCGCTCGGCCAGCGCGGTCGCCGCACCGAACCAGACCGCGGCGATGCCAGCCCCCCCGTGCCAGAAGCCGGGACGTTCCAGGTAAGCGTTGACGGGCCCGACCGCTTCGGCCTCAGCGTCGTCGAAGCGCACCGTGGTGGAGGGTACGCCGGCCATGCCGGCGGCCGGCCAAGGCTCGCTCTCCATGCAGTGCCACTGCGACGCGTCCACCTTGTACAACTGGACACCCGACTCATCGCGCACGGTCACCAACGCGGTGTCGACCAGATTGCTTCCAGAACACCAGGGCTTGTCACCGCGCAGGCGTCCCGTGTGCTCGGCACGCAGCGTACTGGCGGGGCCTTCAGCCGCCCACACCGCCAGCAGTTGCTCTGCTGGGACGGGCACGCGTAGTTCATGCAGGATCGCCACTGCATCGTGATGCGCCTCAAGTACCTTGGCCAGACACAGATCCTCATGGCCCAGAGCAGCCAGCGCCCGCCAGCGCTCCAGTGTGCGGCCGTGGCCCGGAAGTGGAAGATCAGGCACCTGCAGCAGGCGTTGCCGGGCAAGGTTGGCCAACGGGGGAGGCAGCACAGGAGCGAGCATTTCGTGGCAATCGCAAGGGACAGAACTGCAACGTAGGCGCTGCCCGATCACATTGCTGTCTTGCCGGCGTGTCCGATGGATGAATGCTTTGGCAGTGCATCCTCACGACCAGCGCCTACAGCCAAGATGAAGGATTCAGATGCTGACGGTGAGCCACGTCGGCGCGTGATCGCTGGCTTTCTCCTGCAGCCGCACCCAGCGGTCGACGCCTGCGTCCTGCAGGCGCGGCGCCAATGCGGGGTTGAGCAGCAGGTGATCGATGCACAGGCCGCGGTCGCGCTCGGCGTGCTGGCGGAAGTAATCCCAGAAGGTGTAGATGACCGTTTCCCCATGTATTTCGCGCAGCGCATCGCGCCAGCCCTGCGCCAGCAGCTGCTCGAATGCCTCGCGGACGTCGGGCTGGAACAGCGCGTCACGCTTCCAGGCCTTGGGGTCATACACGTCCAGCTCGGTGGGGATGACATTGAAGTCGCCCATCAGCACCGCCGGGTGGGGCAGATCGACCAGCGAGCGGGCATGGCGCAGCAGCCGCTGCATCCAGCGCAGCTTGTAATCGTACTTCGAGCCAGGTTGCGGGTTGCCGTTGGGTAGGTACAGCGTGCCAACGACAACGCCGTGTACGGCCGCTTCCAGATATCGGCTCTGGCTGTCCTTGGGATCCCCCGGCAGCCGGCGACGGC
Organism: Stenotrophomonas sp. S39; assembly: GCF_016624665.1. Taxonomy (NCBI): domain Bacteria; kingdom Pseudomonadati; phylum Pseudomonadota; class Gammaproteobacteria; order Lysobacterales; family Lysobacteraceae; genus Stenotrophomonas; species Stenotrophomonas sp. S39. The sequence goes on from NZ_JACVTT010000001.1 coordinate 263,438, forward strand.
TTTCGATCGGCATCGCATCCCGCGCCAGCAGCGCAACGCCGTTCCAGCGCGGCTCGCCGCACCAGATCGCGCCATAGCCCGCCTGCTCCAGCTCGGCTGCCGGGAAGGCAGCATCGGTGGCTTTCAACTCCTGCAGGGCCACCACATCGGGCGCTTCGCGGTCCAGCCATGCCAGCAGATGCGGCAGGCGCGGACCGATGCCGTTGACGTTGAAGGTGGCGATGCGCAGCGTCTTCCGGCGTGGCATGAAGGTAACCCCGGCAACCCCGTGCGGGGATCGATGGCCCGCAGTATCCGGGCCTGCAGATGCAGGCGCAGTGCAGGGCCATTCATCCGTCGTCAGCGCCCCTCGCGGTAATCCATGTCCTGCAGATCCTGCAGCAGCGTCGGGCCGACCGGCTGCCAGCCAAGGCGCTGCCGGGTCAGTGCACTCGATGCCGGCAGGTCCATGCCGGCGAACAGGCCAAACCAGCCGAACATCGTGGCCGCGTCATCCGCAGCGATGCTGCGCACCGGCACGCCCAGCCCGGCACCCACCACCTCGGCGATGCGCCGGGCACTGATGCCCTCCTCGGCCACGGCGTGATAGCGCTCACCGGCGTGGCCGCGCTCCAGGGCCAGGACGTAGGCACGGGCCACATCATCCACATGGGCCGCGGACCAGCGATTGCCGCCCTCGCCCACATAAGCGGCCACCGCCTGCTTGCGCGCGATGTCGATGAAGTAGCTGATCAGGCCCTGTCGGAAGGCATCGTGCACCTGCGGCAGGCGCATCACCCGCACGTCGATGCCCGCCTCGAGCAGCGCGTTGCCCGCGCGTTCGGAGGCGATGCGCGGGTTGCCATGGGCAGGATTGAACACGGTCTCCAGCGCCGGCTGGCCGGGCGCGGCCTCCCCCATGCCGACGCCGGAGGTGATCAGCAGCGGGCGCAGCGAGCCCTTCAGTACCTCGCCCAGTGCGCCGATCACGGCCGCGTCCTGCTCGCAGTTGGCGGCGAAGCGGCTGAAATCGTGGTCGAACGCGGTGTGGATCACCGCATCGGCTGCCGCCGCGCCTGCGCGCAGGCTGGCCAGGTCGCCCAGCTCGCCACGCTGCACGTGGGCGCCTGCGGCGCTCAGGGCCTCCGCGCCCGCGTCCGAGCGGGTCAGGCCGATGACCTCATGGCCTGCCGCCTGCAACTGCTCGCATACGCGGCGGCCAATGAAGCCGGTGGCGCCGGTCAGGAATACACGCATGGAATGCTGCTCCGCTGGAAAGTGGGACCAGTATCCGGCTCCGCGCATCCTGTTAAAGTAGTGACGTTATACAGGTATAGTCACTGACAGGCAGGGAACGGCATGAACCAGCACTCGCTCGGGGAATTTCTCAAGAGCCGCCGCGCACGGCTGGATCCGGCCAGTTTCGGTTTCGCCACCGGCCGCCGACGCACGCCAGGCCTGCGTCGCGAGGAGGTGGCGCAACGGGCCAGCATCAGCCCGACCTGGTACACCTGGCTGGAACAGGGCCGCGGCGGCGCACCGTCGGCCGAGGTGCTGGACCGCATCGCCGCTGCCCTGCGCCTGACCGACGCCGAACGCGAACACGTCTACATGCTGGGGCTGGGCCGCCCGCCGGAAGTGAAGTACCGCAGTGGCGACAGCATCTCGCCGCGCCTGCAGCGGGTGTTGGACGCCCTGCCCCACAGCCCGGCGCTGATCCGCACCCCGACCTGGGACGTGGTCGCCTGGAACCACGCCGCCACGGTACTGCTGACCGACTACGCGCAGGTGCCGCCCAGCGAGCGCAACATCCTGCGCTTCATCTTCAGCAACAGCCGGGTACGCGCGGCGCAGGAAGACTGGAGCAGCGTTGCACGCTTCGTGGTGGCGTCGCTGCGGGCCGACGCGATCCGTGCAGGTGCCGAGGCGGAGGTGGCGCAGCTGGCGGCCGAGCTTTCGGCCAGCAGCCCCGAGTTTGCGGCGCTCTGGCGCAGCAACGATGTGGTCAGCGAAGGCGACGGCAGCAAGCGGCTCAAGCACCCGGAGCTGGGCCCGCTGGAGCTGGAATTCTCGACGTTCTCGGTGGAGGCACGCCCGGACCTGTCGATGATCGTCTACACCGCCGGCAACGCGGCCACGCTGCAGCGGATCGCGGCGTTCATCGAGGCGCGGCGCACCCCGCCGCCGCCTGTGGGAAAATGACGGGCAGCTTCCCCCCGTTGGTTGTTGCAAGGAGTTCCTGATGTCCCCCTTCCCCTTCGATGCCGTGCTGTTCGACTGCGATGGCGTCCTCGTCGATTCCGAGCCGCTGGTTGCCCGCGTGCTTTCGGAGATGCTGACCGAGCGCGGCTGGCCGCTGACCCAGCAGCAGGCCGGTGAGATCTTCCTCGGCAAATCCGTGGCGGGCCTGGCTGGCCTGATCGAGGAACGCACCGGCAAGCCCTTCACCGAGGCGTGGCTGGATGAATTCCGCCACCAGCGCAACGTGGCGCTGGAGCGCGACCTGGTTGAAATCCCCGGTGCGCCGTCCGCCGTGCGTGCCCTGCAGGCGGCCACCGGCGGCAGGATCGCCTGCGCCTCGGGCGCCGATCTGCTGAAGGTGCGCCTGCAGCTGGGCAAGATCGGCATCCTCGATGCCTTCGGCGGGCAGATCTTCAGTGGCCAGGACCAGCCGCGGACCAAGCCGCACCCCGATGTTTACCTTGCCGCCGCCGCGGCGCTGGGCGTCGATCCAACCCGTTGCGCGGTCATCGAAGACACCGTGACCGGCGCGACCGCGGGCGTTGCTGCCGGCGCCACGGTGTTCGGTTACAGCCCGGGCGGCCAGTACCACAGCACGCCCGAAGCCCTGCGTGCAGCCGGTGCCCACGTGATCTTCGAGTCGATGCACGAACTGCCGGCCGTGCTGGCCGCGTACGCCGCCAACGCAGCCGCGTGATCGGCGCTGCCGCCGCCCCTTTGGAGTGCGGCGGCAGCCTTGCATCATCAGGTGCTCAACACCAGGTGCGCATCACCAGGTAAACCGCGCCGTCGCCGTCACCGTGCGGCCGGTGCCGTAGTAGCAGGAGGACACGCCGGTGCAGGTCGACACAAAACGCTTGTCGGCCAGGTTGCTCAGGTTCAATGACAGCAGCGTGCCCACTGCGCCATGCAGGCCGGCGTCATAGCGGATGGCCGCATCCCACAGCGTGTAGGACGGAATGCGGTACAGGTTGGCACTGTCACCATAGCTCGTGCCGTTGTAGCGCACGCCCGCCGCCAGGCTCAGGCCTTCCAGGGCACCTGCCTGGAAGGTGTAATCCCCCCACAGCGAGGCGGTCCAGTCGGGCACCATCGCCAGTTCCTTGCCGCGGTAGCCGTTGTTGCTGCGGGTGACTTCCGATTCCATCCACGACCCAGCGCCGATCACGCTGAAGCCCTGCAGCGGGGTGACACGGCCCTCCAGTTCGACACCGCGCACGCGGCCTTCGCCATCCTGCACCTGGCACTGGCTGGTGCCCGTGGTGCCACAGGTGTTGTGGCTGCTGTCCGGATCATCGGTCAGCACGTTCTGCTGGCGCAGGTCGTAGGCCGACGCGGTGATCAGGCCGTCGAAGCTGGCGGGCTGGTACTTCAGGCCCGCTTCCCACTGCTTGCCGGTGATGGGATCGAACGCCGTGCGTTCGAAGGACTGCGTGGCCGTGCTGCCGGCCGGCTGGAAGGATTCGGCATAGCTCAGGTACGGGGTCAGGCCGTTGTCGGCCACGTACAGGATGCCGGCGTTGCCGCTGAAGGCATCGTTCTTGATGTGGCTCGGCGTGCGTGTGCCGTAACGGTCGGTGGCCACGGTATAGGCCTGGGTCCAGGTGTCATCCTTGGTCCAGTCGTAACGGCCGCCGACGGTGAAGCGCCACTTGTCCAGCGCGATCTGGTCCTGCAGGTAGGCACCGGTCTGGCGGTTGATGCCACCGGAGTAGCTGATCGACGTGGTGGCCGGGATGTAGCCGCTATAGACCGGGTTGAAGATGTCGATGGCGGTGGGCGTATCGGTGGCAGTGCCCATCGCGCCGCGCGCGGCGGTCCAGTCGGCCTTCTGCCAGTCCACGCCCAGCAGCAGGGTGTGCTCGGCGGCGCCAGTGCTGAACGTGCCGGTCAGGCGGGTATCGGCGGTGTCGCCGCGCGAATCGCCCTCGCCCCAGGTGGCGCGGCGCTTCTGCGTGCGGCCATCGGCGTTCAGTGCGCCATTGGTCACCACGCTGCGGAAGGTCGATTCCACGTTCAAGCGGCGTGCGCTCTGGCTCAGCGTCCAATGGTCGTTGAAGGCGTGTTCGAACAGCCAGCCGCCGGACCAGATGGTGCGGTCGTAGGTGTTCCAGGTCGGCTCGCCAATGAAGGTGGTGTTCTTCATGTGGCCGTGGGGCGTGGCCACCAGGGTGCCGGCCATCGGCAGGAACTGGTAGGTCGAGCCGCCATCATCGCGCTGGTACAGGCCCAGCACGGTCAGGCGGGTGCGTTCGGCCATCTGCCAGGTATAGCTGGGGGCGAGGAACCAGTGCTCCTGGTCGGTGTGCTTGATCTGCGTGTCACCGTCGCGGTACAGGCCAACCAGGCGCCCGAGATGCCGACTGTCAGCGCTGCCGGCGCCGACGTCGAAGGCAGTGCTGTACTGGCCGTTGCCATCCACGCCCAGCTGCAGCACCTGCTGCTGGTCCGGGGTGGGCGTCTTGCTGACCTGGTTGACCATGCCGCCCGGTGCCACCTGGCCGTACATCACGGCCGAAGGGCCCTTGAGGACTTCCACGCGGTCCAGGTTCCAGCTGTCGACCATGGTCCGGTTCCACTGCCCACCCTGCGGGGCGCGCATGCCATCGACGGTGACGTTGTTGCTCCAGCTGCCGGCATCGAAGCCGCGGATGCGGAAATCATCCACGCGGTTGTCGATGCCGGTGCTTTCCAGCGAGACACCGGCCACGTAGCGCAACGCCTCGTTGAGGTTCTGCACGCCGCGTGCGTCCAGTTCCTCACGGGCGATGACCGAGACGGACTTGGCCATCTCCGCCACCGGGGTATCGGTCTTGGTTGCACCCGAGGTGTGGGTGATCGTGCGGTAGGCGTTGACGTGCACTGCATCCAGATCGGTGGGCGTGGCGCCGTCCGGCATTGCCGACTGGGCCTGTGCGGCGATCGGCAGCGCCAGCAGCGTGGCAACGGACACGGACAGCAGCGAGCGCATCGGCTCGCGGGCAAGGGAACGGGTATGGGACATGGGGAACCTGCTGATAGGAGGCGCGCCTGGGGCGGCGGCAGCGGCGCTGGTTAAGGGCGCGTTAAATCATAGCAGATGCGAATGGTTCCCACTAGCATCGGCGCGACAATCGGTCGCAGCGCCGATGCATCGATGGCCGAGCACGGTGCCTTAACCGGCGTTGCCTATGCTGTCTGCGCGTCGCACGCCTGCGGCGCGCCCGCAATGGAACGCACGAGGAGATTGCATGACCCGTCTGCACAGCCTGATCGTCACCGCCAGCCTGCTGGCCCTCAGCCCGCTGGCCCTGGCCGAAACGGTGAACCTGACCAACAGCGCCGACGGCGCCAACCGCGATGCCGGCATCACCGCAGTGAAGAAGAAACTCAGCGACGCCTGCACCGACCGCAAGGGAACGCCAAAGTCGGACTCGTTCGAGGTGGTCTTCGAGAAGACCAGCGAGAACCCGAACGTGCCGAAGCCCTATTACGTGGACGGCAAGATGCAGTGCGAGCTGCCAGGCTGATGCCGTTGCGGGCCTGGCCTTGGGTCAGGCCTGCAGCCAGGCCCAGAGCAACCCCATCGGCAGCGCCGCCACCAGCGCCATGACCCCCAGGCACCCTGATCCGCCTTTCGTGGTCGACTCTGGCTTGCCCCGGTGTCGCGGTGGCTGCGCCTGCAGCCACTGCCGGTGACAGGCTTGGCAGAAGAACGTGGTTTTGCCACCGCGCCAAGCCTCCATTGTCCGTGCATCATGGTGCGCGGCAGATCCGCAGCCCCGGCATCGGTAGATGCGCGATGGCGGCCTGGCGTTCCGGTGCCGGCCGCCGAATACGAAGCCCACGACGATCACGGCGATGACCGCAACGATCAGAACCCCTGGTGTGATGACATCCATGCCCCCTCCCTGAAGAGGCGATGGTAGCCGATCACCTGGCCGGGTTGGCCCGAAGCACCGTCGCCCGGCCGCCCTACAGCGCCGCGCGCACGGCGGCCATCAGTTCCAGCAGGCTGAACGGCTTGGGCAGCAGGCTCATGCCGGTACCGAGGAAGGTCTCGCGCACCGCGGCGCGCTCGGTGTAGCCGGTGATGAACAGCACCGGCAGTACCGGATTGATCTCGCGCGCGGCATCGGCCAGTTCGCGCCCGTCCATGCCCGGCAGTCCGACGTCGGTCAGCAGCAGGTCGAATGCAGGGTCCTGCCTCAGCTGGCGCAGCGCCTGGCGGGCATCCGCCGCCAGCGTGACCTGGTAGCCGGCCTCGGACAGCATCTCGCCGACCATCATCCGGACCGAATCGGTGTCATCCACCAGCAGGATGCGCTCGGACTGGCCACGTGGGGGGGCTGCCTGGTCGATGCTGGCATCGATCTGGACCGGTTCACCGGCAGGCAGCAGCAATTCAATCTCGGTCCCCTCGCCCGGCTCGCTGGCGATGCGCGCCACCCCGCCTGACTGCCGCGCGAAACCATAGGTCATCGACAGGCCCAGCCCGGTGCCCTCGCCCTGCGGCTTGGTGGTGAAGAAGGGTTCGAAGACCTTGTCCAGCAGGTCCAGCGGGATCCCCGGCCCGTTGTCGATCACCTTGAGGCTGACATAGCGGCCAGGCGTCAACTCCTTCTCGCGCTGGACCTCGCAGGCTTCGGCGCGCAGGCGGATCAGGCCGCGGCCCGCGAGTGCGTCGCGTGCATTGATGACCAGGTTCAACACCACGTTCTCGAACTGGTTGACGTCGGCGATGGCCACCAGCGGTTCATCGCCCAGCTCGAATTCCAGCTCGATGTTCTCGCCGATCGAGCGGCGCAGCAGGTCTTCCAGCGAGCGCGTGCGCGCGACCAGGTCGAAGGGACGCGAATCCAGCGGCTGCTTGCGCGCGAACGCCAGCATGCGCTGGGTCAGGGCGGCGGCGCGCTGGGCCGATGCGGCGGCGATGCTGCTGTACTGGGGCACCTTCTCCAGCCGGGAAGAGGCAACGGCCAGCTCGATCATGTCCAGGCCGGAGATGATGGTGGTCAGCAGGTTGTTGAAATCATGGGCGATGCCGCCGGTCAACTGGCCCAGCGAATCCATCTTCTGTGCCTGCAGCAGCTCGCCTTCGGTGCGGGTGCGCTCGGCGATCTGGTGGGCCAGCTCGGTGGTGGCCGTTTCCAGCTCGGCGCGCTGTGCGCGGGCGCGCACGTGGTGCTCGGTCACGTCTTCCACCACCACCAGCCCATGGCCGGTGCGGCGGTCCGGCGTCAGACGCCATTGCGTGTTGCGCAGGCCCTGCCGGCCCGTGATGGCCAGCACGCCCTGCCAGCGCTCCTGCCGGGCCAGTGCGTCCTGCAGGTCCAGCACGAACTCCTTGTTGCTGCCCATCATGGCAAACAGGGAGCCATTGGCATCGGCCTCGCTGAGCAGGCGCGCGAACGCGGGATTGCTCTCGTGGATCTGCAGCTGCTCATCGAGCACGGCAATGGGCGCGTTGACCTGGCTGAAGATCTCCTGGAACCGCGCGTCCGCGTCACGCAATGCTTCTTCGGCCCGGCGCGCGCGCAGCAGGCTGCGCAGGGTCGCCAGCAGGACATCCGGGTCCACCGGGTGGATCAGGTATCCATCGGCGCCGTTGTCCAGGCCGGTGATCATGTCGCCGGTGGCGATCGAGGCCGCCGAAACGTGCACCACCGGCAGCAGCTGGGTGCGCGGGTGCGAACGCAGCTGGCGCACCACGTCGAAGCCGCTCATGTCCGGCAGGTTGACGTCCAGCACCACCGCGCCGAACTCAGAGCCGGCCAGCCGGTCGAGCCCCTCCTGCCCGGTGGCCGCTTCACTTACGCTGTAGCCATGGTGTTCCAGCACGCGCCGCACGGAATACCGCGTGGCCGCGTTGTCGTCCACCACCAGCACACGATCAGAGTGGGGCATTGGCGGCCTCCGTCGCCTGGTCCAGTGCTACCGGCAGGATGACATGGAATGCCGAACCGCTGCCAGGCAGGCTCTCCACCGCGACACGGCCACCGAGGAGTTCAGCGAAGCGCTTGCACAGCGAGAGGCCCAGGCCGGTGCCGCGCAGGCGCTTCTGCAGCGGCGAATCCACCTGCACGAAGTCTTCGAACAGCGCCGGCAGCAGCTCCTGCGCGATGCCGATACCGGTATCGCGCACGGTGAAGCGGACCTCGACCTCGCTTTCCATCCTCGCCGACACCACCACCTGCCCCTCCGGGGTGAACTTGATGGCGTTGGAAATATAGTTGCGCAGGATCTGCGCCAGCTTCTTGTCGTCGGTGTAGAGCATCGGCAGCGGCGGCGGATCCTCGAACACCAGCTCGATGCGCTGGTTGCTCTCCACCAGCGGCCTGAACATGCCGCGCAGCGCGGCGAACAGGTCCATCAAGTCGAACCAGCCCGGCGAGATCGTGATGCGGCCCGCCTCGATCTTGGCCAGGTCCAGCAGGTCATCGACCATCTCGCGCAGCTCCGACGCCGAGGCGCTGACAAAGCGCACCTGGCGCAGCTGCTCATCGTTGAGCGGCCCGTCGAAGCCGTCCTCCAGCAACCGGGTCATGCTGAGGATGGAGCCCAGCGGCGTGCGGAACTCATGGCTCATGTAGGACAGGAACCGGCTCTTGAGATCGGACACCTCGCGCAGCTGCACCGCCTGCTGGTCCAGCTCGGCATACAGCGCCAGCACGCCCTGGTTGGTTTCTTCCAGCTCCGCCCGCAACGCGGCATTCTCGGCCGCCAGGCGCGCGTTCTCTTCCTGCATCTGCTCCTGCCCCATCACCACGCTCCCATGCGCAGGGCAACGATGCTGGCATCGTCACGCCCGCGGTCGAAATCACGCTGCAGCACCGCCACCACCAGGGCCGGGTGGCGATGCACCAGGCCCGGATAGTCCTGCAAACGCCAGCGCCCCTGCAGGCCATCGCTGTGCATCAGCAGCAGGGTGCCGTGCGCGGCGTGAACGTTGAATGCCTGTGCCTTGCGGTACTGCACGCCGACGATGCCGGGCATCGAGGCCAGGCCGCGGTAGGTCGTGGCATCGGCAATGCCGGCACTGATGTTGCCGATCCCGGAAAACTGCAGCTCGCCCCCGGCCAGCGGCAGGGTCGCCACGGCGACGGCGCCGCCGCGGGTGCCCGACATGGCCCGATGCAGCGCTTCAATCAGCGGATTCGGTGATTCTACGCCCGCCTCCGCGGCCGCGCGCGTGCCTGCCTGCGCCGCATCGGTCGCGTGCAGGCCGTGGCCCAGGCCGTCGATCACGGTCAGCGTCGCCTGCCCTTCACGCACCGACAGGTGCCACGCATCGCCGCACGCCTCCTCGCCCCGCATGGCAAGGCGCAGGGCGCCATAAGCGAGGTCAGCGCGCGGGCCGGCACGGTCGGGATAGATGCGGGCGACGACAATCGTGCCACGCGCATCGGACCAGCTGTCGAGCAGCGCCGCCTGGCGCTTGACCGCCCCCAAGCCCAGGCCCTGGCTGCCACCGGTGGAATAGCCTTCCACCAGCGCCTGCGAAAGCACGAAGCCGGGACCGGCGTCCACGGTGTACAGCTCGATACCGCGGGCGTCGCGCCCCTGCACGACCGAAAGATGGACCTTGCCGCCACCGCCATGGCGCAGCAGGTTGCTGGCAAGCTCGCTGGCCGCCAGTGCAACCCGGCCGCTGTCCGTTTCGTCGAAACCGATACGCGCCGCCAGAGCCAGCGCCTCACGGCGCACCTGCCCGACCTGGGTCGATTCCTCCACGGCCACGACGCGGGTGACGTGGCCGGAGAAACTCACGTCCATTTGGTGATGGTGATGCGCGTGCCCTGGCCCGCTGCACTGTCCAGTTCAAAGACATCCACCAGCCGCCGTGAGCCAGACAGGCCCAGGCCCATGCCCTTGCCCGACGACCAGCCATCGGTCAACGCCTGCTCGATGTTGGCAATGCCGGGGCCCTGGTCGGAAAACACCAGGCGCACGCCACGGCGCAGCCCTTCATCCAGCAGCTCCCAGTCCATCTGCCCGCCACCGCCGTAGATGACGGTGTTGCGCGCCAGCTCACTGGCCGCGGTCACCAGCTTGGTCTGGTCGACCAGGCGCAGCCCGCAGGCCACCGCGGCCTGGCGCACGGCCTGGCGGGCCAGCACGACGTCCTGCTCCACCCGCACCGGTAACGTCCCCTGACGTGCGGTCATGGCGCTTCATCACTCTGGCGCAGCAGCTTCATGCCGCGCTCCACGTTCAGTGCCGTGCGCACACCGCTCAGGTCCAGGCCCAGCTCGACCAGGGTAATGGCTACGGCCGGCTGCATGCCCACCACGACGGTGGTCGCATCCATCACCCGCGACAGCGCGGAAATGGTGGCGATCATGCGGCCGATGAAGGAATCGACGATATCCAGCGAGGAGATGTCGATCAGCACGCCACGCGCCGATGTGCGGCGGATGCGCTCGCTGAGGTCGTCCTGCAGGTTGAGCGCCAGCTGGTCGTGCATGTCCACCTGGATGGTGACCAGCAGCAGGTCGCCCATCTGCAGGATCGGGATGCGGTCCATCAGCGGTTGGCCTGGCTGACGGTCACGCCGTTCCGCTTCAGCGCCAGGGCCAGCGCGTCGGCCAGGTTGGCCTTGGTCACAATGCCCTGCAGGTCCAGGCCCAGGTGCACGATGGTCTGCGCGATCTGCGGACGCACGCCACTGATGATCGCGTCGGCGCCCATCAGGCGGATAGCGGTGACGGTCTTCAGCAGGTGCTGTGCCACCAGCGTATCCACGGTCGGCACGCCGGTGATGTCGATGATGGCGATTTCCGAGCCGGTGTCGACGATCCGCTGCAGCAGCGATTCCATCACCACCTGGGTCCGCTGCGAATCCAACGTGCCGATCATCGGCAGCGCCAGCACGCCATCCCACAGCTTCACCACGGGCGTGGAAAGCTCCAGCATCTCTTCCTGCTGGCGCTGGATGACGTCCTCGCGGGTGCGCTGGAACGCCTTCACCGTGTGCAGGCCCAGCACGTCCAGCAGCTCGGAGATCGACCACAGCTGCTCGCCGAGCGACTGCGGGTCACCGCTGTGGTGCTCCTGCAGCAGCTGGAACAGCGGCCGCTTCAGCGAGAAGATGAAGGTGGCGGTCTCCGACGAGCTGAACCCCTTGAGCGCGCGGTCGCGCGAGAGATCCTCGAGGAAATGGCGGATGCCCTGCCATTCGCCGCCCTGCAGGTTGGCTGCATCGGCCGCCGACAGGGCGGGCAGCAGCAGTTGCCAGAATTCGTTGACCTGGATGTCCAGGTCGCGCGCGCCGATGCGGCTGTCGTCGTTCTGCCCGGCGGCGTTGAGGTTGTCCCGCCACTGCGCGATCAGGGTCGACTGATGCTCGCGGATGAGATCGATGGTGCGCTGCTGCAATGCCGCCATGGGTACGGTCCAGGTAGTTGGAAACGCCGGGGACCGACCCTGAAGGACGAGCCCCCACTCGTCAGGAAGCGTATTAAGCACTGTGAAGACGTTTTCGGCATGTGAAATTCAGATCACACGCCCCGTCACGGGTCACCGAGCGCCAGCGCTTGCCTCCACAGGCATTCACATCGCCACGCAGTCATCTTCGCGATAGTGGCGCACACCCACCCGTCCCTGAGCCCGGATGCCCGCATTTCCAGTACGTTTCAAGCAATGGCCGCGCCCCTGGCGGGTGCTGGCATGGAGCATTGCCGGGGTCTACGCTGCCTACCTGCTGGCGGGCAACCTGTTCCTCAACACGCCCCTGTTCGACCGGGTCACCAACCACAAGCCGCAGAAGTTCGTGATGCGCACCGGCCCGGCAATCACCCTGCTGCCGGGCCATGTTATTGCCTGGAACGTGCACATGCGCGGGCACGTGAACCATACGGTGTATGTCCTGCATGCCGAGCGTGCCAGCGCCCGGCTGGCACTGTGGCCGCTGTTCCGCCGCGAAGTGCGCGTGCCGCGCCTGCAGGCCACGGGGGTGTCGGCCGAGGTCACCCGCGTGGAGGACGTGGTGCCACCGCCGCCCCGCGGGAACCAGGGGTGGACCCTGCGCTTCGACGCCATCCATAGCGATTCCATCCAGCACGCCCGTTTCGGCAAGCTGCTCATCATCGGCAAGGGCAGCGGCACCGTGGGGTTCCGCAAGCAGCTGCGCGGCGGCCCCTCGGAACTGTATGACTCGCAGGTGGCCTTCGCCGATGCCAGCGCCAGCTACGACGGTGTGCAGCTGCTGGACGCGATGAAGGTGGAGGCCCGCTTCGGCTACCCCTGGCACTACCGCGACCAGGCACCGGGCATCGCCAAATTCGAGATCATCCACGGCGCGTTGAAGGTGGATGCGCGCAGCCATGGCATCCGCGTGGACACCGATGCACGGACGCTGGCGGTCTCCAGTTCACCCAGCACCGGGCAGCTGCAGGCAGACATCACGCTCAATGGCGGCACCCTGCAGCCAGGCAGCCGCGCCGTGTGGCGCGTGCCGCTGCAGGCCGGTGCGGGCGCGCCCGATCGCGGCACGCTGGCCCTGCAGATGGACGCCGCACAGGACATCCGCCTGCAGGCACGCCTGCCGGCACGCGAGGATACGGGTGCCTCGCTGGATGCTGACCTGCATGTCAGCGGACGGAAGATTCCTTTCCGCGAGCCCGCCCAGCTCATCGAACGCACCTCCGGCCGCGTCCAGGGCGAGTGGACGTTCACTTCGCTCAACTGGATACCCGCGCTGTTCCTGCGCAAGCCGTGGCTGCAGCTCGATGGCGGCGGCACCGTGCGTGCCGACCTGCAGCTGCAGCAGGGCGAGCTTGCCGCCGGCAGTACGGTGGACATTCCCGAGGCCGCGGCGTCGGCCGAGGTGGCGGGCGTACGCATGGCCGGCACGGCCAGCGCCCACGGCGAACTGAAGCCCGGCACGCCCACCCGTGCGGTGCTGGATGTCCGCGTGCCGCGCTTCAATGCCCGCGCCGGTGGTGACAAGGGAGACACCCTGTTCGACGGCCGCGACCTGGCCCTGCAGCTCAGTGGTGATGGCCGGCTGCGCGAGTTCCGCAAGGACATGCGCGCGCGGCTGCGTTTCAACAACGCCACCATTCCCGACCTGACCGCCTACAACCGCTACCTGGGCGGCAACCAGGTCCGCCTGCTCGGCGGCACGGGCAGGCTTACCGGCGATGTGGAGCTGGATACCGATGGCCGCGTCGGCCACGGCACGGCCACGCTGCTGGGCAGCGGAGCACGGATGCGGGTGGCCGGGCTGGACCTGCTGGGCAATGCGCAGGTGGACGCCACCCTGCGGCGTGGCGACTTCAAGCAGCGCTACTTCGATCTCTCCGGCACTTCGGTGCAGCTGCGCAACGTGCAGGTTGGCCAGCAGGACCGCAAGGCTCCGTGGCAGGGCCGCGTGCGGTTCAAGCAGGGCCGCATCGATGCCCAGGCGCCGTTCCGGGTCGATGCCAATGCCGATCTGACCATGAGTGATGCCGGCCCCTTGCTGGCGGTGTTCGCCGAGCGCGGTGATTATCCTCGCTGGGTGCTGTCGCTGCTGGATGCCGGGCAGGTGAATGCCTCGACCCGCCTGCGCTGGCAGGCAGGACACATCGTGCTGGATGGCCTGCAGGCGGAAAACGAGCGCCTGTCACTGCGTGCACGCCTGGATCTGCTCGAGCAGAACAAGCGCGGTGATCTCTACCTGCGCTGGGGCCTCCTCGGCGCTGGCATTGAACTGGATGGCAAGCAGCGCCAGTGGCATCTGGCGGGCGCGCGCGAATGGTTTGACGGGCGCCCGGCCCTGCTCCCTGCTGACGGCGGTCCCCGCGCCGCGGACTGACCGTGGCGGCGCCTGCATCCAATACAGCGGCACATCCGTAGACACACCGCACTGAATACCGATCGAAAGGACCAACGATGAATCATAGACGACAGCTGTTCGGCCTGATGGGCTGGCTGGCCGTGACCCTGGTGGCTGCGGCACTGGGTGCCCGCGCTTCGATCTCGGCCGCCACTTTCTATGGCCAGCTGGCACAGCCCGCATGGGCACCACCGGCGAGCGTGTTCGGGCCAGTCTGGACCTTTCTATATGTACTGATGGCGATCAGTGCGTGGCTGGTCTGGCGCCACGGCGGCTGGCGCGCCAACCGGACCGCGCTTGGGCTCTATGTCGCGCAACTGGTCGCCAACGTGCTCTGGAGCTGGCTGTTCTTCGGCTGGAAGCTCGGTGCGGCAGCGTTCGCCGACATCCTGCTGTTGCTGGTGCTGATCGTCGCGACCATGCTGGCGTTTGCACGCCGTCGTGCGTTGGCAGCCTGGCTGCTGCTGCCCTATCTGGCCTGGGTCAGCTTTGCCACCGCACTCAACCATGCGGTCTGGCAGCTCAATCCAGCCCAGCTGTAATCGACGGTCAGGCCGGTGGCGCGGCAGCCGCACGCCACTGCCGCAGCGCGGCACCGCTGAAGGCCTGCTGGCCACAGCCAGAGGGGCACCGCACCACGCGGGCGGACGACGTGCTGACCAGGCCAGCGCCTTCTTCGGCCTTGAACACCGTTTCGCACGCCGTGCAGCGCGCCACCAGGGCGTAGAGGTGCACGATGCGGCCACTGCAGGGATCCTGAAGGGCGTTGACATCGAGCAGCTCGAAGTGGCCGCTGTCCGGCATCGGCCGACGGGGGAAGGAGAACGGAACGGAAGGCTGCAGGTCCACGCGGCGTCGCCAGGAGAGGGATGCAGTGCAATCTAGGCAAGCACGCGTGCAGCACGTGTGCAGCCCTGATGCAGGTTCCGCGAAAGCCCTCCCTTCGATGAAGCGCGTGAGCCTGAATTGTTCAGCGCATTGCGCGTTCGTATTCACATGAAAGAGTTGTATGCGAATCACGGTTTTTGCTTCACCATGTAGCGATGGCTTTTTCTTCCGACTCAGACGTGCGTCGTGGCGTGCATTGCGGCGCTGCCAACCTGCCCCGAACCGCGAGCGTTGCTGATGGCCTCTACTGAGATCGCGCAGGACGTCGCGCTGGATCTCTGCGCGCGGGAGCCCATCCACACGCCCGGGGCGATCCAGCCTTACGGCGTGCTGCTGGTCATCGACCCGGCATCCCTGGAGGTGCTTGAGCGCGCAGTGAGCGAACCCGCGCTGCTCGAGCGCTTCGGCGATCCGCTCGGGCAGACGCTCGAGGCGGTCCTGGGCGGCGCATTGGCAGACTGCGTCGAACCGGTCCGCCAGTTGGCGACGGACAGTTCGCTGCATCTGGGTTCCATCGATCTTCCGGCGCATGGCCGCCACCAGGTACTGGCCCACCGCTCGGCGCAGGCCGTGCTGCTGGAACTGGAATCGCCGGTTGCGGGCCAGCCGACCTCGCTTGAAGCGCTGTATCCCGCCATCCGGCAACTGATGGCGGCCATCGAGACAGCCAGCACGGTGGAGGCGCTGTGCCAGATCGCCGCCGAGCACATGCGCGCGATGACCGGCTTCGACCGCACCCTGGTGTACCAGTTCGACAGCGGCTGGAACGGCATCGTCATCGCCGAGGACGGCAATGGTGTCCTGCCCTCCTACCTCGACCTGCGCTTCCCGGAGTCGGACATCCCCGCACAGGCACGCGAGCTCTACCGCCGCAACCGCGTGCGCCTGATCGCCGATGCCAACTACAGCGCAGTGCCGCTGGTACGCGCCGCACGACAGGCCGATGCAGCGCCGACCGACCTGAGCCTGTCGGTGCTGCGCAGCGTTTCGCCGGTGCACCTGCAGTACATGCGCAACATGGGCACCGGCTCATCCATGTCGGTGTCGCTCATCCACGAGGGCCAGCTCTGGGGCCTGGTGTCCTGCCACAGCGCGGACGCCCGCCGCCTGCCGTACCCGGTGCGCACGGCGTGCGAGTTCATGGGCCAGATCGTCTCGCTGCAGATTGCCCTGAAGGAACGGGCACGTGCGGTGGAAGAACGCATCCACCGGCGCTCGGTGCTGGTGCGGCTGCTTGGGCGCATGGCCGGCGACGAGGAGTTCATGGCCGCGCTGCGCCAGGATCCGGCCAGCCTGATGTCGCTGACCAACGCGGCCGGCGCGGCGATCGTGCACAAGGGGGATTGCCTGCTGGTGGGCCAGTGCCCCAGCCGCCATGAAGTGCTGGACATCGCCCGCTGGCTGGCGACCGAGCACGCCGGCGATGAAGTCCATGCGACCGACCACCTGGCCAGCGTGTGGGCAGCGGGCGAGGCCCTCACCGACACGGCGAGCGGACTGCTGGCGGTGTCGATCTCGCAGCTGCACGACAGTTTCCTGATGTGGTTCCGCCCCGAAGTGGTGCGCACCGTGCGCTGGGGCGGCGACCCGCGCAAGACCGCGGCACCGGGGACAGTCCTGTCGCCACGACATTCCTTCGAGGCGTGGAAGGAGACCGTGCAGCAGCGCAGCCTGCCCTGGACCGATGCCGACCGCGATGCCGCGCATGAAATGCGCACCGCCATCGTCGACATCGTGCTGCGCAAGGCCGAAGAGATGGCCGAGCTCAACGAGCAGCTCCTGCGCAGCAACAAGGAGCTGGAGGCCTTCTCGTATTCGGTCAGCCATGACCTGCGCGCACCGTTCCGCCATATCGTGGGCTATTCCGAGCTGCTCGGCAGTTCCGCCGCCGAGCGCCTGAACGCCACCGAGCGCCGCTTCCTGGACACCATCGTCGAATCGGCGAAGTCGGCCGGCACGCTGGTCGATGACCTGCTGAGCTTCTCGCAGATGGGCCGCTCGACGCTGGGGCGCATGCGCCTGGACATGGGCGCCCTGGTCAGTGATGTACGCCGCACCCTGGCCTTCGATCATGCCGGGCGCGAGGTCGAGTGGAAGGTCGGCGCGCTGCCGGTCATCGAGGCCGACCCGACGATGATGCGCCTGGTCTGGCAGAACCTGCTGTCCAATGCGGTCAAGTTCACCCGCGAACGCGAGCACGCCATCATCGAGGTCGGCTGCGAACGCACCGACGAGGAAGACATCTTCTTCGTCCGCGACAATGGCTGCGGTTTCGACATGCGCTACGTCGACAAGCTGTTCGGCGTGTTCCAGCGCCTGCACCACGTCGAGGAATTCGAAGGCACCGGCATCGGCCTGGCCAATGTGCGCCGCATCGTCGGCCGCCATGGCGGCCGCACCTGGGCCGAGGGCGTGCCTGGCAAGGGCGCCACGCTGTATTTCACCCTGCCCCATCAAAACGGAGAACACCCATGAGGGATCTGCGGCCCATCCTTCTGGTTGAAGACAGCCCCAAGGATGCCGAGCTGACGATGGCTGCGCTGGCGCGCTGCCAGCTGCTGAACGACGTCATCCACGTGCGCGACGGCGCCGAAGCGCTGGACTACCTGCGCTGCGAAGGCGCCTATGCCGGCACGCAGCATGGCGGCCCGGTGGTGGTGCTGCTCGACCTGAAACTGCCGAAGATCAATGGCCTGGAAGTGCTGGAGCAGGTGCGCAACGACGCGTCGCTCAGCAGTACGCCGGTGGTCATGCTCACCTCGTCCCGCGAGGAGCAGGACCTGGTGCGCAGCTACCAGCTGGGCGTGAATGCCTTCGTGGTCAAGCCGGTGGACTTCAAGGAGTTCTTCGACGCCATCCAGGGCCTGGGCATGTTCTGGGGCATCACCAACCAGCCGCCGCCGCACCCGTCCATCGGAACAGGTCCCCGCGATGCGTGATGCCACGCGCCGCGCGTCGCACCTGCGCATCCTCATGCTGGAGGACAGCGCGCTCGATGCGGAGCTGATCACGGCGCAACTGCAGCGGGCCGGGCTGGATTTCGAGATCGAGCGCCTGTGGACCCGCGATGCCTTCATCGAAGCGATCGAGAGTGATCGTTTCGACGTCATCCTCGCCGACCACGTGCTGCCGGGCTTCGACGGCGATGCGGCGCTCGACCTGGCGCGCGAGCGCGCGCCGCAGATTCCCTTCATCTTCGTCTCCGGCACCCTGACCGAAGAACTGGCCGTGCAGGCGCTCACCCGCGGCGCGCGCGACTACGTGGTCAAGCAGCGCCTGCAACGGCTGCCCGATGCGATCCGCCGTGCCCGCCAGGAGGCCAGCGAGCGCAGCCAGCTGGCCCACGCCCGCGCTGCGCTGGACGAGAGCCAGGCGCAGCTGCAACAGATCACCGATGCGGTGCCGGCGCTGATCGCCCACCTCGACACCGACCACCGCTACCGCTTTGCCAACAAGGCGTTCCTTGACTGGCACGGCGCCGACCTGCAGGGCATCCTCGGCCGCACCGCTGCCGAGATCGGCGGAGAAGAGGCCTTTGCCAACGCCCTGCCCAGCCTGCAGCGGGTACTGGCCGGCGAGCGGGCCAGCTTCCAGACCACCCTGGTCCATCGCAGCGGCGAGTCACGTTTCGTGCAGATGGACTGCGTGCCCGAGCGTGCGGCCGATGGCAGCGTCACCGGCTATACCTGCCTGGGCAGCGACGTGTCCTCGCTGAAGCGTGCCGAGCTGGCGCTGCGCGAGGACAACGAGTCGCTGGAGCGACAGGTGCAGGCGCGTACCGCCGAACTGCAGGGCAGCAAGCGGCGCCTGCAGGCCATCTTCGAATCCAGCTTCCAGCACCAGGTCCTGCTCGACACGTCTGGCCGCATTGTCGATGCCAATGTTGCGTCTCTCGCTGCGGTACTGGCCGAGAAGGACGATGTCATCGGCCTGCCCTTCTGGGAGTCGCCGTGGTTTGCCGGCACCCCCGAGCTTGCGCGCATGGTCGAGCAGGCGGTGGGCGATGCCGCGCAGGGGCACAGCGCCCTGCAGGCGATGGACCTTGAACTGCCGACCGGCCACCGCAGCTTTGATTTCTCCTTCCGCCCGCTGCAGGGTGCCGAGGGTGCGGTGAATGCAGTGGTTTCCGAGGCCGTGGAGACCACGGCCCGCATCCAGGCCGAGCATGCGCTGCGGCAGGCACAGAAGATCGAGGCGGTGGGCCAGCTCACCGGTGGCATCGCCCATGACTTCAACAACATCCTGACCGTGATCGCCGGCAACGTTGAACACGCGATGCTGCTGAACCAGCGTGACGGCCAGCCCGGCAACATGAGTGCGCGTGCGCTGGACAACGCGCTGAAGGGTGTGGGTCGTGCGGCCAGCCTCACCCAGCGCCTGCTGGCCTTCGCCCGCAAGCAGCCGCTGCGCAGCCAGGCCGTCAATCTCAACGATGCCCTGCTGGGCATGCATGACATGCTGCAGCGGGCACTAGGCGAGCTGGTCCAGCTCGACATCCGCACCGCCGAGGGCCTCTGGTGTGTCGAACTCGACCTCAGCCAGCTCGAAGCCTCGGTGCTCAACCTGGCGGTGAACGCGCGCGACGCGATGTCCCACGGTGGGCGCCTGGTGGTGGAAGTGGACAACAGCCACCTCGACCATGACTATGCCTCGCTGTTCCCCGATGCAACGCCCGGCGAATATGTGATGCTGCGCGTACGCGACAACGGCCACGGCATGTCGGCCGATACGCTTGCCAAGGTCTTCGAGCCCTTCTTCACCACCAAGCAGGTGGGCCGTGGCACCGGCCTGGGCCTGTCGATGGTGCATGGCTTCGTCAAGCAGTCCGGCGGTCACGTCCTCATCGATTCGGTGGAGGGCGGCGGCACCAGCATCACCATGATGTTCCCGCGCTCGTCGCTGGAGCTGCCCTGTGAAACCGCCGTGGCGGCCACCGGGCTGGCCGGCTACGAACCGCGCGAAGAAACCATCCTGGTCGCCGAAGACAACGACGACGTGCGTGCCTACACCGTCGAGGCGCTGCGCCAGCTGGGCTACCGGGTGCTGGAAGCGCACGACGGTCCGTCCGCGCTGCGCCTGCTGGAACGCCCGGACGCGAAGATCGATCTGCTGTTCTCCGACATCGTGATGCCGGGCATGTCAGGCTGGGAACTGGGCCGCCAGGTACGCGAACGCTGGCCCAGCGTGGCCGTGCTGTTCACGTCCGGCTACCCGCGTGACCACGATGCGGTCGGCAGCAAGGGCCGCTCGGCGCCCCTGCTGTCAAAGCCATTCACCCGCAGCGATCTGGCGGAGTCGGTGGTCAGCGTCCTGAAGGCCCACGCGCCAGCCGGTTGATCTGCACGCATTCCACGACCGCCGGCGGTGCCGGCATCCCGGCCAGCGCGATCATTGCCTGGCCGATGGCCCGGTTGCTGGTGGTCAGCGCGGGCAGCAGCCCTTCGGCCACCGCCATCAGCGGGCGGGCCAGCAGATAGAACGGCTTGAGCAGTGCGTGCCGCGTGCCCGTGCCGGATACCGGCCGCACGCCGGCCGGTCGCAGCATCACCGTGCGCACCGGAAGTTGCGCCAGCGCCCGCTCGGTCTCGCCCTTCACCCGCAGCGGCATGATCCGGCTGGCCGGGTTGGCATGGGCACCGGACACGTACAGAAAGCATCCTTCAGGGTTCGCCGCCACCCACGCGTCAGCGACGGCGCGGGTCACCTGCAGCGTCACCTGGCGGTACTCAGCCTCGGGCGTACCCACGGGCGGAGCACCGGCGCAATAGAAGCAGGCATCGAATCCCGAAAGCGCATCGCCCAGGGTGGCGGCTCGCAGGAAGTCCGGCAGCACGATCTCATCGACGTTGCCCGCCACGCTGCCCGGCCGCCGCACCAGCGCGGCCACCCGGGCCACATCGGCCGATTGCAGGCACGCCTGCAGCACGCCCTGGCCCACCAGCCCGGTCGCGCCTACCACCAGCACCCGCAGCGCATTGCCGTTGTCCATGGGCCCTCCTCCCCGCGTGCTACAGCTTGACGAACCGCTGGATCTTGCGCGCCAGCCAGCCACTGAACACCAGCGGGGCATCCAGTGCCGACACACAGATGCATGGCACACCGGGTGCGGTCACCGGCTGGTGTTCAACATCCTCATCCAGGTCGGCCACATCGCCCGGCGCGAACAGGCCCAGCGCATCATTGTAGGAACCGCGCAGGATCTGGGTAAGCTCGCTGCGGCCGTGGCTGTGCATCGGCAGGCACTTGCCCGGTGCGATCTTCAGCATGATCAGCGACGGCATTTCTGCGGAGCGGATGCAATGCACGCCCGGGGCGATCCAGCGCCAGCGCAGGCCCCCCAGCGAGCGTCCGAAGTACGGATGCAACGAGGCCGGCAGGTGGTCCGCATTCACTTCAGGCCGCTCCACCGGTGGCTCGGCCGGCCGGGCGACGGCGACGGCAGCCACGGCAGGCTCACTACGCTCCAGCTCGGCCAGCATGGCTGCACGCAGTGCCGGGCCGCGCCCGCTGACCACCATCGGCTGGGTCTGCTCAATCAGCGCCGCACCGATGGCCTCGGCCTCGCGCAGGCGCTGGCGGCAGTGCGGGCACTGCTCCAGGTGGGTACCGGCCACCACGCTGAGCGGCGCGGGCAACGCGCCGGCGGCGTAGCTCAGCAGGGTCGATTCATGCAGGTGGTGGTGCGGGTTCATGGCATGCCCCCCACCTTCTGCTGCAGCTGCAGGAATGCCCGGCGCAGGTGCGATTTCACCGTGCCCAGCGGCATCCCCAGCGCCTCGGAAATTTCACCGTGGCTCTTGGCTTCGAAATAGGACATGCGCACCAGCCGTGCCTGCACTGCCGGCAGTTCGTTGATGCGCTGGCGCAGCCTGGCCTGGTCAGCATAGTGCTCGGCACTGCTGTGCGACTGTGCATCACTGCTGGAGGCCTCCTCCACCGCGGCCTGCACCTGCATCCAGCTGCGTTCATGGCGCACCCGGTCGATCTGCAGGTTGCGCGCGATGCGGTACAGCCAGGTGCTCAGCGCCCCCTGCGCCGCATCGTAATCGGCGGCGCGCAGCCACAGGCGCAGCAGGCACTCCTGGGCCAGTTCCTCGGCCACCGCCTCCGGCGCCCCCAGGCCACGCAGGTACACACACAGGCGCGGCATGAAGTGGTCATAGATGCGCATGAAACAGGCGCGGTCGCGCAGGCGCGCCACACCGTCCATGTCACCGGTCCAGTTCGTCGGCTCGTTGCTCGGCTGCTGGGAACTGGACACGATGCGCGCGGTGTCGAAGTCAAAGGAAGGGCTGGCGGCGTCAGGGTACATCCGGGCGGCGATCAGGCAGGTGAAGGGAGTCTGTGTGCTGTACGCAGCCGAGGCCGGTTTGGATGCAGCCCGCTGCCGTGCATCCAACCGGGGCCGCCATGCGTATCTCCTGCAGGCCAACCGCCAGGACCCCTCATGCACACCGCCGGGCTGCTGCTGTACCTGTCCACCGTGGCCAGCGCCACGCCCCTGCTGCGCACCGAAGGCATTGCCAGCCTGGCCGACGGCACCCCCGCCTACCGCGAAGTGCACTGGCGGCGGGGGGCGCCCGAAGGCGCGCAGCGCTGGGTGCAGTACCTGTGCCCGGATGGCCGCCCGTTCGCCCGCAAGGAATTGCCGGGCACTGCTCAGCCGCTGGCTCGAGGCTACCTGCTGCAGGACGGGCGCAGCGGCCAGGCCGCACGCGTGGTGGTGGCCGGCACACAGGTCAGCATCGACTGGAAGGAAAGCGCGGCCGAGGCCGAGCGCCAGGCTCGCGTGCCCTTGCCCGCCGACGCGGTGATCGACACCGGCTTCGACGCGGCAGTGCGCGCGCATTGGCCGGCGTTGATGAAGGGCGAGCAGGTCCAGCTGCTCTTCCTGGTCCCGGGGCGGCAACGCTTCTACCCGGTCAGCGTGCGCCGGACCGGCGCACTCCACTGGCAGGGCATCCCCGCGCAGGCCATCGAGGTGCGCCTGGCGGCGTGGTACGGCGTGGTCGCCCCCCGGCTGTCGCTGGTGTATGCCGATGATGACCGCCGCCTGCTCGAGTTCCGCGCCACCAGCAACCTCCGCGATGCACGCGGCGCCTATCCGGCCGTCATTGTCCGCTTCGCCGCGCCCGCGTCGCCGCAGCCGCTGGCGCAATGGCAGCAGGCCTGGTCGCAGCCGCTGGTGGCGAGCTGCACCGTGAGCAGCAGATGAAACCTCACGCGATCCGCATTCACTGCATCCAATTGACGCCCTGCCGCGTAGAGGTAGACAGACACGCCCTCGAGACCTCGCCCATGTCCGCAGCCGCGCCCCTTCCACGCCGACGTGAGCGACTGCTGCGCACCCTGCGACGCTGGTTCGATACCGAGGCCGCTGCAGCACAGGCCGAACCGGCGCAGCGCGGCCGCATCGACTGGCTGCGCGCGGTGCCCTTCGTGCTGCTGCACGTGGCGTGCCTGGGCGTGATCTGGGTGGGGGTGTCGTGGACCGCAGTCGCAGTAGCGCTGGCGCTGTATGCGGTACGCATGTTCGCCATCACCGGGTTCTACCATCGCTACTTCTCGCATCGCACGTTCCACGCGTCGCGCCCGGTGCAGTTCGTGTTCGCGGTGATCGGCGCGGCCAGCGTGCAGCGCGGCCCGCTGTGGTGGGCTGCCCACCATCGCCACCACCATCGCCATGCCGACCAGCCGCAGGATCCGCATTCGCCGCGCGAAGGCGGCTTCTGGCGCAGCCACATGGGCTGGTTCCTGACCCGCGAGGCCTTTGCCACCGACCTGTCCCGCGTGCCCGATCTGGCCCGCTATCCCGAACTGCGCTGGCTGGATCGCTTCGATATCGCGGTACCGGTGCTGCTGGCCGCAGCCCTCTACGCCATCGGTGCCGTACTGGAGCGCGTGGCCCCTGGCCTGCACACCACCGGCCCACAGCTGCTGGTGTGGGGCTTCTTCATCTCCACCGTGGTGCTGTTCCACGCCACGGTCACCATCAATTCGCTGGCCCACCGCTTCGGCAGCCGCCGCTTCGACACCCGCGATGACAGCCGCAACAACCTGTGGCTGGCCCTGCTGACCTTTGGCGAAGGCTGGCACAACAACCACCACTTCTTCCCGGGGACGGCCCGCCAGGGCTTCCGCTGGTGGGAAGTGGACCTGACCTGGTACGGGCTGCGGCTGCTGGCCGCGGTGGGCCTGGTCAGTGGTCTCAAGCCGATTCCCGAGTGGGTGCTGGCCAAGGCGAAGGACTGAGCATGCGCATCGCGGTCATCGGTTCGGGCATTGCAGGGCTGGCCAGCGCGTACTGGCTCGACGGCGAGCACGAAGTCACCCTGTACGAAGCCAACGACTACCTGGGCGGCCATACCCACACCCATCGGGTGGACGTGGACGGGCACCCGCTGTCGGTGGATACCGGCTTCATCGTGTTCAACCCCCAGCACTATCCGCTGCTCACCGCCCTGTTCGACGAGCTGGGCGTGGCGTCACAGCCGACCACGATGAGTTTCTCGATGCACAGCGAGCGCAGCGGCGTGGAGTACAACGCCACCTCGCTGGATGGGCTGTTCTGCCAGCGTCGCAACCTGGTGTCGCCGCGGTTCTGGGGCATGCTGGCCGACCTGCGGCGTTTCTACCGCGATGCGCCGCTGCTGCGGGCCGAAGCCGAGGGCCCGACGCTGGGCCAGTACCTGCGGCAGCAGCGTTACGGCGATGCGTTCGTGGAGGAACATCTGCTGCCGATGGCGTCGGCGCTGTGGTCCTCGCCAACGGCCACCGTGCTGGACTTCCCGGCACGCTACCTGGTCCAGTTCATGGCCAACCACCAGATGCTGCAGATGACCGGCCGCCCGCCGTGGCGCGTGGTCAAGGGTGGCTCGGCACGCTATGTGGATGCCCTGCGCAGCCGCTGGCGCGTGCATGAGCGGCTGGAAACCCCGGTCCGGGCGATCGAGCGCATGCCCTGGGGCGCGCGCGTGCACAGCGCCGCCGGCATCGAAGGCTTCGACGAGGTGATCCTTGCCTGCCACAGCGACCAGGCGCTGGCCCTGCTGGCCGATGCCGACCCGGTCGAGCACGCCGTGCTGGGCGCCATCCGTTACCAGGCCAACGAGGCGGTGCTGCACACCGACGCCTCCCTGCTGCCACGCAACCGCAAGGCCTGGGCCGCCTGGAACGCGCACGTGCCGGCCGACCCGGACGCGCCGTGCACGGTCAGCTACTGCATGAACCTGCTGCAGGGCCTGCCCGGCGATACGCCGCTGGTGGTGACCCTCAACCGCAGCGATGCCATCGACCCCTCCAAGGTGCTGCGCCGCCTGCATTACGCGCACCCGGTGCACGACCATGCCGCGGTACGCGCGCAGCAGCGCTGGGGCGAGATCCAGGGCCATCGCCATACCTGGTTCGCCGGCGCCTACTGGGGCTGGGGCTTCCATGAAGATGGCATCGCCAGTGCGCGGCGCACGGTCGACGCGCTGCGCTCCCGCAGCGGCATCGCATCGCCGCTGCGCCCGACCGAGATCACCGCATGACCGCCAGTGCGCTCTATTTCGGCCATGTGCAGCACCGGCGGCACCACCCGCATGCGCACGCGTTCCGCTATCCCGTCGCGCAGCTGCTGCTTGACCTGGACGAGCTGGACCAGGTCTTCGCCGGGCGCTGGCTGTGGTCGGTCAACCGCCGCAACCTGGCCGAATTCCGCCGCAGTGATTACCTGGGCGCCTCCGGCGTGCCGCTGGCCGATGCCGTGCGCGACCACGCCGCCACCGTGCTGGGCCGCCGTCCTGCCGGCCCGGTGCGTCTGCTGGCGCACCTGCGCTTCGGCGGCCACGTGTTCAATCCGGTCAGCTTCTACTACTGCTACCAGGCTGACGGCAGCACGCTGGACTGCATCGTGGCCGACATCACAAACACCCCGTGGAAGGAACGGCATGCCTACGTGCTGCCGGTCGAGCAGGCCCAGCACGAAGGCGGCAGCCTGCGCTGGCAGTTCGACAAGTGCTTCCACGTCTCGCCCTTCATGCCAATGGACTGTCGCTACGACTGGCGCTTCAGCGCACCGGGCGACGCGCTGCGCGTGCACATGCAGGTCTGGCGCGACGGGGTCCGCCAGTTTGATGCCACCCAGTCGATGCAGCGCCGCCCTCTGGATGGCCGCGGCCTCGCCCGGGTGCTGCTGGCCTACCCGCTGATGACCATGCAGGTGGTCGCGGCCATCCACTGGCAGGCGCTGCGCCTGTGGATGAAGCGCAACCCTGTGCACGACCACCCTTCCCTTGCCGAGAAACCGCGATGAACAACCTGACGCCTTCGGTGGCCCTGCCCCGCGCCGGCGCACTGGATGCTTTCCTGCGCCGCCGCCTGCTGGCGCAGCTTGCCCCGTTGCGGGACGGCCAGCTGCGCGTGCGCGATGCCTTCGGCGAGGTCCTGCTGGGCAATGGCCACGGCCCGCTGCAGGCCACGGTGACCATCGACGACCCGGCGTTCTACCGCAAGGTGGCCGCGCAGGGCAGCGTCGGTGCCGGCGAAAGCTACATCCATGGTGATTGGCGCTGCGACGACCTGGTGGCACTGGTGCGCCTGCTGGTGCGCAACCGCTCCCTGCTTGATGGCATGGAGCGCGGCCCCGCTCGCGCGGCCGGCTGGCTGCTGCGCGGCTGGAACCGGCTGCGCCGCAACAGCCGCGAGGGCAGCCGTCGCAACATCGCCGCGCACTACGACCTGGGCAACGATTTCTTCGCCCTGTTCCTGTCACCGGACCTGATGTATTCCTCGGCGTTGTACGCGCAGGCCGACGAGCCGCTGGAGGTGGCCTCGACCCGCAAGCTGGACCGCATCTGCCATCAGCTGCGCCTGCAGCCGGGCGACCGCGTGGTGGAGATCGGCACGGGCTGGGGCGGTTTCGCCGTGCATGCCGCACGCCACTACGGCTGCCACGTCACCACCACCACCATTTCCGCCGAACAGCATGCGCTGGCCGTGCAGCGCGTACAGGACGCTGGCCTGCAGGACCGCGTCAGCGTGCTGATGCAGGACTACCGCGACCTGCAGGGAAAGTTCGACAAGCTGGTCTCCATCGAGATGATCGAGGCCATCGGCGCCGAGTTCCTCGAGACCTACATGGGCACCCTGCAGCGCCTGCTGAAGCCCGAGGGCGTGGCCCTGCTGCAGGCGATCACCATCGAGGACCACCGCTACGAGCAGGCCCGGCGCAGCGTCGACTACATCAAGCGCTTCGTCTTCCCCGGCAGCTTCATTCCCTCGATCAACGCGATCATGGCCGCCAAGACCCGGGCCAGTGACCTGCAGCTGGTGGCGCAGCAGGATTTCGGCCACTCCTACGCCCTCACCCTGCGCGCCTGGCGGCAGCGCTTCCTGGCCCAGCGTGCCGCCGTACAGGCACAGGGCTTCGACGAGCGCTTCTGCCGGCTGTGGGAGTTCTACCTGGCCTACTGCGAAGGCGGCTTCCTGGAGCGCTCCATCGGCGTATCGCACCTGCTGCTGGCGCGCCCGGGCTACTGCACGGACGTGCCCGCAGGCGGCGAGGCCTGAGATGCGCCGCACGTGGGCCAACCTGATCGGCAACCAGCTGGTCTGGCTGTGCGCGGTGGCGGGCGCCGGCCATGGCTGGCAATGGCCGGCCCTGGTGGCGGCGGCGCTGTACATCGCCAGCCAGCTGCTGACCAGCCCCGTGCCGCGCCTGGAACTGCGCCTGCTGCTGCTTGCCCTCGCCTGCGCCTGGCTGGTGGATGGCGTCGCTGCCGCCAGCGGCACCGTGCGCTATGCCGCCGCACCGCTGGGCTGGGCGCCACCACCCTGGATCATGGCGCTGTGGGCGGCCTTCGCCATGACGTTGACGTGTTCAATGGCCTTCCTGCAGCGCCATCGCCTGTTGCCGGTGGCCTTCGGCCTGCTGCTGGCGCCGCTGGCCTACCTCTCGGCCGCGCGCGGTTTCCAGGCGGTGCACTTTGCTGCGCCCGCCTGGCACGGCGTGCTGCTGCTGGGGGTGGGCTGGAGCATCGCGCTGCCACTGCTGTGCGCACTGGCACGGCGCGGCACCGGCAACACCGGCATGAATGCACACAGGAACGCTCACAAGGGAGCTCGCGCATGAACCTGCTTGGATGGGTGCTGCTCTACGCGGTGCTGGTGATGTGCTGGGGCTGGGCCTGGCAGCGCCGGCACCACAACATCGGCGTGGTCGACGTACTGTGGGCCAAGGGCGTGGCGGCAGGCGCACTGCTGCTGGCCTGGCTGGGCGATGGCGCACTGCAGCCGCGCATCGCACTGGCCGTGCTGGGTGGCCTGTGGGGCAGCCGGCTCGCCCTGCACCTCTGGCACCGCGTGCGCAGTGAAGACGAGGATGGCCGCTACCGCTACCTGCGCGGGCACTGGAACGGCCACCAGGGAAAGATCTTCGGGTTCTTCATGGCCCAGGCCCTGCTGGTGGTGCTGTTCGCGCTGCCGTTCCTGGCGGTTGCGCGCAACCCGTCGACCGGTCACGCCGCGTGGATTGCGGCCGCCGTGGCGGTGTGGCTGCTCAGTGTCGGCGGCGAAGCACTGGCCGATCGCCAGCTCGCGCGCTTCCGCGCCAATCCGGCCAACAAGGGCCGCACCTGTCGGCAGGGGCTGTGGCGTTACTCGCGCCACCCGAACTACTTCTTCGAATGGCTGCATTGGTTTACCTACGTGCTGCTCGCGGTCGGCTCGCCGCTGTGGTGGCTGGCCTGGTCCGGCCCGGTGGTGATGTACCTGTTCCTGCGCTACCTCAGCGGCGTGCCCTTCACCGAAAAGCAGGCCCTGCGCAGCCGCGGCGAGGACTACCGCGACTACCAGCGCAGCACGTCGATGTTCTTCCCGTGGTTCCCCCGCACCTCCCCTTCCCAGGACCGCACGCCATGAACGCTGCCAGCACGCTGTACCCACCCGTCCAGATCGAAGGCGGCCTGACCGGCTGGGCCGAGCGCGGCTGGATCCCGGATGTCGCCCTGCGGGCCGGCATCCGCCGCCAGTGCGCGCAGCGCCTGCAGGAGGAAACCGAGGGCGGCCTTGCCGCGCAGTCCGTGCGCTTCCAGCGCCGCATTGCCGAACTCGCCGGCAGTCCGCTGGCCCTGCACGTCGATGCGGCCAACCGCCAGCACT
Source organism: Stenotrophomonas sp. S39 (assembly GCF_016624665.1). Taxonomy (NCBI): domain Bacteria; kingdom Pseudomonadati; phylum Pseudomonadota; class Gammaproteobacteria; order Lysobacterales; family Lysobacteraceae; genus Stenotrophomonas; species Stenotrophomonas sp. S39. Next base: position 292,488 of record NZ_JACVTT010000001.1, read on the forward strand.
ACGAGGTGCCTGCCGCGTTCTTCCAGGCCTGCCTCGGCAAGCGCCTGAAGTACAGCAGCTGCTATTACCGCACCGGTCACGAAACCCTGGACCAGGCCGAAGACGCAATGCTGGAGCTGTACGCGCAGCGCGCCGGCCTGCGCGACGGGCAGGACATCCTCGAGCTGGGGTGTGGCTGGGGCTCGCTGACCCTGTGGATGGCCGAACGCTATCCCAATGCGCGCATCACCGCCGTCTCCAATTCGCACAGCCAGCGCGAGCACATCCTCGGCCAGTGCCAGGCGCGCGGCCTGCGCAACGTCGAGGTGCTCACCCGCGACGTCAACCTGCTGGAACTGCCGGCAGCGCGATTCGACCGCTGCGTGTCGGTGGAGATGTTCGAGCACGTGCGCAACTACCAGCGGCTGCTGCAGCGCATCGCCGGCTGGCTGCGCCCGGACGGGGCGCTGTTCGTGCACATCTTCGCCCACCGCACGCTGATGTATCCGTTCGAGACGGAAGGCGATGACAACTGGATGGGGCGGCACTTCTTCACCGGCGGCCTGATGCCGGCCGCCGACACCCTGCTGCACTTCCAGCAGCACCTGCAGCTGGACCAGCGCTGGCTGCTGGATGGCACCCATTACGAGCGTACCGCCAACCACTGGCTGGACAACCAGGACGCGGCGCGCGGATCGCTGATGCCGATCCTGCAGGCCACCTACGGCGAGGCCGCGGCGCGCATCTGGTGGCAGCGCTGGCGCATGTTCTGGATGGCCTGCGCCGAACTGTTCGGCTATGACGATGGCCAGCAGTGGCTGGTCGCCCACTACCTGTTCCGCCCACGCTGAAGGAGCCACGCCATGCGCACCCTCCCCCTGCTTTCGTTGCTGGCCGTGGCCCTGTTCGGCGCCGGCTGCAGCAGCCAGGACACCCGGCCGCTGCCCCGTGCGGCATCGGTGGACGTGCCGCGCTTCATGGGTGACTGGTACGTGATCGCCCACATCCCGTCCTGGCCCGAGCGCGAAGCCTTTGATGCGGTGGAAAGCTACGCCCTGCAGCCCGATGGGCGCATCCGCACCACGTTCACCTACCGCAAGGGCAGCTTCGATGCGCCCTTCAAGAGCATGCATCCGGTTGGCCGGGTCGAGAAGGAAGGTGCCGGTGCGGTCTGGGGCATGCAGTTCGTCTGGCCCATCCAGGCCGAGTACATCATCGCCTGGCTGGACGAGGGCTATCAGCAGACCATCGTCGGCCGCAGCAAGCGCGACTACGTCTGGTACATGGCCCGCACCCCGCAGGTCTCGCCACAGGACTACCAGGCGGCGGTCGACCGTATCGCCGCAATGGGCTATGACACGAGCAAACTGCGACGGGTGCCGCAATCGGTGCGCTGATCGCCACAGCGCCCTGTGCGGCGACGATGGGGCTGCGGCATAATCCCGCCCCCATCAAGGAGAAATCGTTTTCATGGAGATCGCAGCACCCGCCGTTCCGCCCAAGGACTATCTGTTCCTGGCCGTCCTGAGCATCTTCTGTGGCTTCTGGCCGTTCGGCATCGTCGCCACCGTCTACGCCAACAAGACCTCGTCACTCAATGCAATCGGCCAGACCGGCCCGGCGTCCATCGCCTCGCGCAAGGCACTGCGCTGGATGATCGCGTCGTTCGTGACGCTGCCGGCCCTGCTGGTCATGCTCATCGGCTACGGGCTGATCACTCGCGCCATGGCGTAAGCGCTCCGGGCGGGCACGGGCAACCGCCTGTCCCGCCCTTTCCTGCCGGTTCTGCCTGGCCTGCCGTGCATGAATGCGCGCGTGCAGCACCGGTGGCGAGGCACCGCCCCGCTCCTCTATAGTCAGCCGAGCACGACAGGCACGGTGCCTGTCCGGTAACCACAGGGAGCAGGTCATGGGTCTGGTACAGGCGGTCAAGGGTGCAGTGGGCGGTGTTCTGGCCGACCAGTGGAAGGACTTCTACACCGTGCCGACGGGCCTGCCATCGACGGCGGCGCTGTTCGCGGCCGTGCCGAACGGCACCAACGCCGGGCGCGGCTCCAACACCAGCGGCTCGTCCAACATCATCAGCAACGGCTCGAAGATCATCGTGCCTGAAGGCTACGGCCTGCTGCTGTTCCAGGACGGCGCCATCACCGCCTTCGTGGCCGAAGCCGGTGGTTACGAATGGCGTTCGGACGATCTCAATTCGCAGTCGATCTTCGCCGGCGATGGCCTGGTCAGCACCTTCATCAAGCAGAGCTGGGAACGCTTCAAGTTCGGTGGCCAGCCGGGCTCGCAGCAGGCCGCGTTCTTCGTCTCGCTGAAGGAACTGCCCGACAACCGGTTCGGCACCCAGTCTGAAATCTACTGGGACGATGGCTTCCTCAACACCCAGGTCGGCGCGGTCACCCGTGGCTCGTACACGCTGAAGATCGTCGACCCGATCCTGTTCGTGAAGAACTTCGTGCCGGCCAGCTACCTGCGTCCGGGCCAGGTGTTCGACTTCACCGACATGGACAATGCCGCCGCGACCCAGCTGTTCAATGAAGTGGTGGGTTCGCTGGCACCGGCGTTCAGCCTGTATACGAACGACCCGGCCAAGGGCAACCGCATCACCAAGCTGCAGCAGGATTCGATCGGCTTCGCCCACAGCCTGTCGGTCGCGGTCGAGCAGGCTTACCATTGGCAGTCCGACCGTGGCCTGGCCATCGTCAAGACCGCCATCGTTTCGATCGAGTACGACGCCAACACCCGTGAACTGCTGAAGACCGTGCAGCGCGCCGATGCGCTGTCCGGTTCGCGCGGCAATTCCAACCTGCAGGCCAGTGTCGCCCAGGGCATCCAGTCGGCCGGGGAGAACGGCGGCGCGGCAGGCCTGGTCGGTGTCGGCATGGCGTCGGGCATGTTCGGCGCAGGCAACCTGCAGCAGCCGGCGGCACCGGCGGCCGATGATCCGGTGGCCAAGCTGAAGAAGGCCAAGGAAATGCTGGACCTGGGCCTGATCACGCAGGACGACTACGACGCGCTGAAGGCCAAGGCGCTGGGCCTGTAAGACGCAGGGCGCGCAGACACCATGTCCGACCCCAGAAACGGCCCTCCGCCGCTGCCCCAGGCCGATCCCGCTTCGCCCCCGCCCCTGCCGGCGGCGAAGCTGGACGGCCCGGGTTCGCCGCAGGACGTCCCGCCCCTGCCCGGCAGCTTCCCGCTGGATACCAGCACGCTGCCGCAGGCCATCCGTGATGACGTCGAGGCCCCCGATCCGCTGGCCATCGACACCTCCGCCAGCGAGCTGAAGGACGGCCTGAACCGCTGCCCGAAGTGCGGCGCCACCGACATCCGCCCCAAGCTTGGCACCGACATCCTGGTCTGCCTCTACTGCCGCCACGAGTGGCACGGTGCGCGGGTGGAGGAGGAATTCGGGCTGGGTGAAGCGCTGGACCAGCTGCAGGGCACCGTCATCGCCTCCGGCGCGCGCAACATCGACGCCGACACCTCTGCGTTGATGACCTTCAAGTGCAGCGGCTGTGGCGCCGAGGTCACCGTCAACACCGAGAGCACGATGACCGCACGCTGCCACTGGTGCCGGCATGTGTTCGGTGTGAACGAGCAGATCAGCAACGGTGCCGTGCCCGATGCCGTGTTGCCCTTCCACATCAAGAAGGACGACGCCGTCGCGCGGATCCGGCAGTTCGTCGACAAGCGGCGGATGTTCGCACTGAAGGCGTTCAAGGACCAGTTCACCCCGGAGAACGTGGTGGGCGTGTACCTGCCCTACATGATCGTGGACAGCAACGTCAGCGCGGCCGTGGCCGGCAAGGGCGAGATCAAGACCCGCGAATACACCCGCGGTACCGAGAAGAACAAGCAGACCTACTACGACGCGGACATCTACCAGGTCGAGCGCCAGGTCGATTTCACCGTCGACGACCTGCCGCTGGAATCCTCTGCCGAGCGCGGCAATCTCGACACGCAGACCAATACCAACAACATCATCAACACCATCCTGCCGTTCGACACCAAGAACGCGGTCAAATGGAACGCGTCCTACCTGGCCGGCTTCACCTCGGAGAAGCGCAACCTGGATGTGGAGAAGCTGCGCCCGCGGCTGGAGGACCAGCTGCTGTCGATCGCCCGTGCCCAGGTCCAGGCCAGCGTGCGCCGCTACGACCGTGGCGTGCGCTGGGAACAGGAACAGCTGGACGTGCATGGCACCCGCTGGGTGTCGATGTACCTGCCGGTATGGCTGTACTCCTACCACCAGCCCGGCGCCAACGGCGGCATGCTGCACTACATCGCGGTGAACGGCCGTACCGGCGAAACCATGGGCAGCGTGCCGGTGCAGCAGTGGAAGATGCTGCTGGCCGCCCTGGCCACCGGCACCGTCATCGAAGCCCTCGCAATTGCCTTCCTGGTGGCGACAACATGAGTGACGACAGTGGTCTCTGGTTGCTGGCGGCCGGCCCGGCCGGTGCTACGGCGCTGTACTGGGCGCTGTACCGCTATTACCGCAACACCGACAAATCGCATTCGTTCGAACGCGAAACCGCCATCGACGCCAAGCCGGTCACCGGCTCGGACCGACGCGTGGATTCGATCACCGGCACGCAGGAACGGCGCGTGCGCGGTGACAATGTCTACGAGTACCGCAAACGGGTGATGCGGGTGAAACCCGGCGGCAGTTGAGCCGGCACCACGCTACCGTGACAAGCGACTGATCTAGACTGGCGGCCCTTGATCTGCCTGCCGCTGACTGCGGCAGGCAGTGCCCCGTCGCTCGAGATCGTCCGTGAACCAGCCTCCCGCTTCCCTGCCCCAAGCCGCCCATGCCACCGAGAGCGTGAACATGGCGCTGGCTGCAGGCGCCATCGTCGGCACCTGGTTCTGGGATGTTCCGCGCGACCAGCTGACCGTGGACGAAGCGCTGGCGCGTGCGTTCGGCCTCGACCCGGCGCTGGCCCAGCGCAAGCTGCAGCTGCACGACGTGCTGGGCACGGTCCATCCTGATGACCTGCCCGGCCTCGTGGCCGCCATCGAGCACGCGGTGCGCCACGGTGGCCGCTTCGCCCACCAGTACCGCACGCAGGGCCCCGATGGCCGATACCACTGGCTGGAAAGCATCGGCCGCGTCGATCTGGATGAGCACGGGCGGGCGAAAAGCTTTCCCGGCGTCCTGATCGATATCGATGAGCGCCTGCGGGTGCAGGCCGAGCGCGACCAGGCCCAGGCCCTGCTGCGTTCCTTCGTGGAGGCCGCGCCAGGCGTGATGTACGCCAAGGACCGCCAGGGCCGCCTGCTGATCGGCAACAGCGGCACCACTGAACTGATCGGGCGTACGCCCGCGGAGTATGTCGGGCGCACCGATGCCGAGCTGCTGGCCGACCCCGCGCAGGCCGCGGCGGTCATGGCGACCGATGAGCGGATCATGGCCAGCGGACAAAGCGAGCAGCTCGAAGAAGAGATCAATTTCTCCGATGGGCGCCGCGCGTGGTGGCTGTCGACCAAGGCGCCGCTCCGCAACGGCAATGGCGAGGTCATCGGCCTGGTCGGCACCTCGCTGGACATCACCGACCGCAAGTCCGCCGAGGCCGACCGCCTCGACCTCGAGGAACGCTACCGCCTGGCGGCACAGGCCACCAACGATGCGGTGTGGGACTGGCGCATGGTCGACGGCCACGTGGTCTGGAACGAAGCACTGTCCAGCCTGTTCGGGCACCCGATGATGGAGACCAGCGCGCAGTGGTGGCTGGACCACTTCCATCCTGAAGACCGCGACCGCATCGATCGCAACATCCATGCCGTCATCGACGGCGATGGCACGACCTGGAACGGCGAGTACCGCTTCCGCCGCGCCGACGGCAGCTATGCCGCCGTGCTCGACCGTGGCGCGGTGCTGCGCGATGCCGATGGGCGCCCGCTGCGGATGATCGGTGCCATGCTCGACCTGTCCGGGCGCAAGGCCGCCGAAGCCGCGCTGGCCGAAGGCGAGGAACGCCTGCGCCTGGCCACCGAGGCAGGCGAGCTTGGGCTGTGGGATCTCGACCTGGTACAGAACATCCTGCTCTGGCCCGCGCGCACCAAGGCGATGTTCGGCATTTCCTCCGATGCGGAGGTGACCTTCGATGACTTCCGTACCGGCCTGCACCCCGATGACCGTGCCGCAACGCTGGCGGCGCTCGAGGCCTCCGCCGATCCGCAGCGGCGCGCCAGCTACGACGTGGAGTACCGCACGGTCGGCAAGGAAGATGGCATCGTGCGCTGGGTCGCAGCCAAGGGCCGGGGCATCTTCGAGGCCGGGCGCTGCGTGCGCATGCTGGGCGTGGCCATCGACATCACCGCGCGCAAGGCCGCCGACGCGCGCCTGCGCGAGCTCAACGAGCAGCTCGAGGCGCGGGTGCGTGCCGAAGTGGCCGAGCGCATGCGGGTGGAAGACGCGCTGCGGCAGAGCCGCAAGATGGAAGCCGTCGGCCAGCTCAGTGGCGGCATCGCGCATGATTTCAACAACATGCTGGCCACGGTGATCGGCCCGCTGGACCTGCTGGCCCTGCGCATCGGCGACAGCGATGCCCGCGCGGTGCGCTACATCGAAATGGCCCTGGATGGCGCCCAGCGCGCTGCCCAGCTGACCCAGCGGCTGCTGGCCTTCTCGCGGCAGCAGCCGCTGCAGCCGGTTGCCCTGGACGTGAACCACCTGGTGGCCGGCATGACCGACCTGCTGGTGCACTCGCTCGGCAGCAGCGTCATCCTGGAAACCGTGCTGGGCGGCGGCCAGTGGTGGACGCACGCCGATGCCAACCAGCTGGAGAACGTCATCCTCAACCTGGCCGTGAACGCGCGTGATGCCATGCCGGGCGGTGGCCGCCTGCAGCTGCAGACCAGCAACTGCCAGATCGACCTGGCAGACGTGGCCGAGCACGGTGGCATTCCCACCGGCGATTATGTGCGCATCGCGGTGACCGACACCGGCAGCGGCATGCCGGCGGACGTGATGGCACGCGCGTTCGATCCGTTCTTCACCACCAAGCCCGTCGGCCAGGGCACGGGCCTGGGTCTGTCGCAGGTCTACGGCTTCGTACAGCAGTCCAACGGCCACGTCCGCCTGCAGTCCACGCCGGGCGCGGGCACCACCGTGGTGATCTACCTGCCTCGCCTGCTGGCCGAGGTGGACGCACTGCCGGCGGCCGCAACCGTTGCAGCCCCGCTGTCGGGTGGTGGCGCGGAGCAGATCCTGGTCGTGGACGACGACGCGGCGGTGCGCGCGTTCTCGGTCGATGCGCTGTCCGAACTGGGCTACCAGGTGCTGTCGGCCGACGGTGCCGCCAGTGCCCTGCCCCTGCTGCAGGCACATCCCAACATCGCCCTGCTGTTCACCGACGTGGTGATGCCCGGGGTCAACGGGCGGCAGCTGGCCGACCAGGCACTGGCGCGGCATCCGCACCTGAAGGTGCTGTTCGCCACCGGCAACAGCCGCAATGCGCTCGTTGACGATGGCGTGCTCGACGCGAACGTGCAGTTGATCGGCAAGCCCTTCACCATCGGCGAACTGGCCACGCGGGTGCGCGCGGTGCTGTCATCAGCTGGCCATCCACACTCACAGCAAGCAAGCTGAACGGGCAACAGGGCGGAGCTTCACCACCCGCCCACCGCAGCGCGGCCATGCTGACACGCAATCCCGTCAGCCGACTGCAGCCAGCGGAGTCACGATGAATCCCCCTTCCAAGCTTCCGCTCACGCGGCGCGACATGCTCAAGCTCAGTGCGGGCTCGGCCACGACCATGGCCATGCCGGCCGCTGTCGCCGCCGCCGCCGAGCCCGATCGTTCCGCGGCACGTGCCCCGGTCACCTCGCAGGTAACGTTCAAGGTGAACGGTGCGAACCACTCACTGCTGCTTGATACCCGCGTCACCCTGCTGGATGCGCTGCGTGAGCACCTGCAACTGACCGGCACCAAGAAAGGCTGCGACCACGGGCAGTGCGGTGCCTGCACCGTGCTGGTGGACGGCCGCCGCATCAATGCATGCCTGACCCTGGCCGTGATGCATGAGGGCGCCAGCATCACCACCATCGAGGGCATGGGATCACCCGGCAACCTCAGCGACATGCAGGCTGCCTTCGTCAAGCATGATGGGTTCCAGTGCGGGTACTGCACGCCGGGCCAGATCTGCTCGGCCGTTGCGGTGCTGGACGAAATCGAGCGCGGTGTCCCCAGCCACGTCACTGCACGCCTGGACGCGCCTGCGGCGCTGACACCTGAAGAAATCCGCGAGCGGATGAGCGGCAATATCTGCCGCTGCGGCGCGTACTCCAACATCATCGACGCGATCCAGGATGCGGCAGGGAAACGCTCATGAGGGCCTTCACCTATGAACGCCCCAGCAGCGCGGCCGATGCCATTGCCGCCGCCACGCGCGCGCCGGGCGCACGCTTCATCGCCGGGGGCACCAACCTGCTCGACCTGATGAAGCTGGAGGTGGAAACGCCGACGCATCTGATCGATGTGAACGGGCTGGGCATGGACGGTATCGAAGGGACGGCCGATGGCGGCCTCCGGATCGGTGCACTCGTGCGCAATACCGATCTGGCCGCAGACGCACGCGTCCGCCGCGATTACGCTCTGCTGACCCGGGCGCTGGTGTCGGGTGCCTCGGGGCAGCTGCGCAACAAGGCAACCACGGCAGGCAATCTGCTGCAACGCACGCGCTGCCCCTACTTCTACGATACGGCCCAGGCCTGCAACAAGCGCCTGCCGGGCAGCGGCTGTGCCGCAGTGGAAGGCGCAAGCCGGCAGCTGGCGATCATCGGTGGCAGCGCAGACTGCATCGCCACGCATCCCAGCGACATGGCCGTGGCGATGATGGCATTGGGCGCATCGGTGGAAACACTGCGTGCCGACGGCACCCGTCGGCGCATTGCGCTGGATGCGCTGTACCGCCCACCGGGAACAACCCCACACCTGGAGACGACGCTGCTGCGAGGCGAGCTGATCCAGGCGGTGATCCTGCCACCCCCGGCAGGTGGCACCCATGTCTATCGGAAAGTGCGTGACCGCGCATCGTACGCGTTCGCGCTTGTTTCGGTTGCGGCCATCGTGCAGGCCGATGGCAGCGGACGCGTCGCGCTGGGCGGCGTGGCCTACAAGCCATGGCGCAGCGACGCCGCCGACGCCGCACTGCCGCAGGGAGCCTCGGCCGTCATGTCGTCGCTGTTGCTGGGTGCGGCACCGACCGGCCAGAACCACTTCAAGGCGGTACTGGCCGAACGCACGCTGGCATCCATCCTGCAGGACCTGAGGGCGCGCGCATGAAGTTCAATACGCCTGCTGGTACCAATCCCATCGATGCGGAGAAGATCGTCGGGCAACCGCACCCACGCATCGACGGTCCATTGAAGGTCTCCGGAAAGGCGACCTACGCTTACGAATGGCATGACGCACTGCCCGAAACGCCGGCCTACGGCGTGGTGGTGGGTGCAGGAATCGCCGCCGGAGCCGTCGCCTCACTGGACCTTGAGCCCGCCCGCCGCTCACCAGGCGTGCTGGCCATCGTCACTGCCGACAATGCCGGGCCGCTGCAGCGCGTGAAGCGCAACGCCGCGCCGCTGCTCGGCGGCCCGACGATCAGCCACTACCACCAGGCGCTGGCGGTGGTGGTTGCCGAGACCTTCGAGCAGGCACGCGCGGCGGCCGCCAAGGTCCGCGTGCGCTACGCACCGCGGCACGGTTCATTCGACCTGGCTGCGGCCCGCAAGGATGAGTCGTCATTGAAGACTCCCGAGCCCGATGCCCGGTTGGGCGACTTCGAAAAGGCCTTCCAGCAGGCCGACATCACCCTGGATGCGACGTATCACACCCCTGACCAGTCACACGCCATGATGGAGCCGCATGCAACGCTGGCGGCGTGGGACGGTGACCACCTGACCGTGTGGACGTCCAACCAGATGATCGACTGGGGCCGTACGGACCTGGCCAGGACTCTGGGCATCCCCAAGGACAACGTCCGCCTGGTATCGCCGTACATTGGCGGAGGATTTGGCGGAAAGCTGTTCCTGCGCTCCGATGCCCTGCTCGCAGCGCTCGCGGCACGCGCGGCGAAGCGCCCGGTCAAGGTGGCGCTGCAACGCCCGCTGGTCGCCAACAACACGACCCACCGCCCGGCCACCATCCAGCGCATCCGGCTGGGCGCATCCCCGAACGGAACGTTGACCGCCATCGGACACGAATCGTGGTCAGGCAACCTGACGGGGGGCTCGCCTGAGGAAGCCGTGCAGCAGACCCGCTTCCTGTACGCCGGCGCGCACCGGCTGGCCGCCATGCGATTGGCCGCACTGGATCTGCCCGAAGGCAACGCGATGCGCGCACCCGGCGAGACGCCCGGACTGATGGCCCTGGAAATCGCCATGGATGAGATGGCAGAGAAAGTCGGGCTGGATCCGATCGAGTTCCGCATCCGCAACGACACCCAGGTCGACCCCAGCGATCCGTCACGGCCATTTTCGCAGCGCCAGCTGGTGCAGTGCCTGCAATCTGGTGCCTCGCGCTTCGGCTGGGAGCGTCGCAACGCTGCCCCTGCCAGCACCCGCGATGGACGCTGGCTGGTCGGCATGGGGGTGGCGGCCGGCTTCCGCAACAATCTGGTGATGAAGTCCGGCGCGCGCGTGCGCCTGTCCACTGATGGCCGCGTGACCGTCGAGACCGACATGACCGATATCGGTACTGGCAGTTACACCATCATCGGCCAGACCGCCGCCGAAATGCTGGGCGTTCCCCTGGACCAGGTCACGGTGAAGCTTGGCGACTCGCGCTTTCCGGTTGCCGCCGGCTCTGGCGGCCAATGGGGTGCGAACAGTTCTACTGCCGGTGTCTACGCGGCCTGCATGGCATTGCGGACCAAGGTTGCCAGCGCGCTGGAAATGGATCCGTCCTTGGCACGGTTCGAGGATGGCCATGTCATCGCTGGGCAACGACGGGCTGCCTTGACGGAGGCGACCCGCAGCGGCGAACTGGTTGCCGAGGACAGCATCGAATTTGACACCCTGCAGGAAAAATTCCAGCAATCCACCTTCGCTGCGCATTTCGTCGAGGTCGGCGTTGATGTCGCGACGGGCGAAACGCGCATCCGGCGGATGCTGGCCGTCTGCGCTGCGGGACGCATCCTGAATCCCACGACGGCACGCAGCCAGGTCATCGGCGCGATGACGATGGGCATCGGCGCTGCGCTGTCGGAGGAACTGATTGTCGACCCGCGCCTGGGCTTCTTCGTCAACCATGACCTTGCAGGCTACGAGGTTCCCGTGCATGCCGATGTGCCTCACCAGGAGGTCGTGTTCCTCGACGAGGCAGATGCGGTGTCATCCCCGATGAAAGCCAAAGGCGTAGGCGAACTGGGGCTGTGTGGCGTCAGTGCCGCCATCGCCAACGCCGTCTACAACGCAACCGGTGTAAGGGTCAGAAACTACCCACTGACGCTGGACAAGCTGCTCGCAGGCCTGCCGGACCTCGCATGACAACGGCGCTTTTTCCCGCACCCCTGGACCTTGAAACGGGCAATGCGCGGCCCGTACTGCGTGCTGCTGCCGATGCCGCACGCATGCGCTCTCCGGCGGTGCTGGCCATCGTGGTGCAGACCGAGGGCTCGACCTACAGCCGTGCGGGGACCTGCGTGTTGTTTGCCGGCGACAAACAGATCGGCTGGCTCAGTGGGGGCTGCCTCGAGCCGGAACTCGCACGTGCGGCCTGCAGGGTTGCAGCGGAAGGACGCGTCACCTGGGTAAAGATTGATACCCGCGATGATGCGGCGCTGTTCTCCGGCAACGCCGTGGGCTGTCGCGGCTGCCAGTGGATCGCACTGCTGCCGTTGCACCGGTTGCCGGGCCTGGCAGGCTGCCTGGATGTCTGGCTGCAGGGCCGTGACAGCCTGCACCTGTCCCTGGCAACCGAGGGTCGTATCGACGGTCGCTGTGCTGGATCTTCGTTCAGCATCCAACTGCCGGTGCTCGAGAGCGACGAGGCCATCGACACCCGCGCTTGGCGCCTGCAGTGGCACCGGCCACCGCTGGTACAGCTTCATGGCGCCGGACCTGAGGCCGCGACACTGGTGCCAATGCTGGAAGACCAGGGCTGGCTGATACAGATCGTGGAGCCGCGCAGTGCGTGGCAGGCGCGCCTGCCGTCGCTGCAACAGAAGAACGAGGCACAAGCAGGCCACCAGGTGGATGCAGCGCTGGTCATGCACCACAACTTCGAGCTGGACCTGGATGCGTTGCGATTGCTTTCCCGATCAAGGATCCCTTTCATCGGATTGCTGGGCCCCCGACAGCGCAGGGAGGATCTGTTCAAGGTGCTGGACGCAGATACGCGCGCCGGACTGCACTCCCGGCTGCGCTCACCCATCGGCCTCGCACTGGGCGGACGGGGGCCTGAAGCCATCGCCCTGAGCATCACCGCCCAGCTGCAGGCATGGCGTCACGGCAGCGCACTGGGCAATACGTGAGCGGCCACGCGGCGGTAGTGCTCGCCGCCGGGCTGAGCCGTCGCCTGGGCCGACCCAAGCAGTGGTTGCAGGTCGATGGCGAATCATTGTTGCGGCGTGCGGCGCGGCTGGCCTCTGAAACAGATCCGGATGTCCTGATCGTCGTGACGCCGCAGGGCCCCGCTTTCGGTGCGGAACTGAGCGGACTGCGCGCCGTCCAGGTGGAGAATCCCGCGCCCGCGCTGGGCATCGGCAGTAGTCTCCGGCTGGCAGCGCCGCACCTCGGCACCGCCCGCCACGTGCTGGTCCTGGTCTGTGACCAACCCCGCCTGCATGCAGCACATCTTCGCGCCCTGCTCGCTGCTGCGGCCAGCACGCCATGCCACTGCGCTGCCACGCTGGAAGGCGGCGTGCCGGGCTCGCCGGCTGTTGTCCCCGCCGCATGGTTCAGCGGCCTGCCGGAGAGCGGTGGTGACCGCGGTTTCGGTCGCCGGTTGCGGCAGACCCCGGGCGTCGCCCTCTGCATCAGCGATACGTCTCTTCGTGATATCGACGACGCGGACGATCTGCGCGCCGCGCTCGCCGCAGGATGGATCGACACGCCGCCGGAATGAGGACCGGTAGCGCCGGGCCACGCCCGGCGAGCGCAGCGGCACCCGACGGCATCCGCCAGGCATGGCCTGGCGCAACCAAGGCTGCGTCGATCTCCTTGCTACCAACGCAATGACGACCGGCAGCGCCGGGCCACGCCCGGCGAGCGCAGCGGGCCCTGATGGCATCCGCCAGGCATGGCCTGGCGCTACCTCGGCTGCGTCGATCCCTTCGCTACCGACGCAACGAGGACCGGTAGCGCCGGGCCACGCCCGGCGAGCGCAGCGGCCCCTGATGGCATCCGCCAGGCATGGCCTGGCGCTACCTCGGCTGCGTCGAT